>JBATFU010000064.1:0-31426 GCA_049665065.1 Woeseia sp.
CAATACCGCCGCGACGCCCGCCGTCGGCCGGGTTCTTCTCCAGCCAGTCGCTGAGCTTGAGTTCCGGCAGGTTGCCGGTGATGTGCAGGCCGCGCGTTTCAATTGCTCCCGGGTCGGCACCGCCAAGCGCCAGGCCACCGCGATCAAAATCCCAGTTTCCGGCATCCTTCCTGAACGCCAGCGCCCAGCTCTTGTCATCACCGAGGCTGCCGTTCGTTTCGATCACGCCTTCTGCTGGCAAAATAATGCTTGCGTACAGAGTCTCAGCGGCATCGGCCGGCTTCATCAGCGGTGCCGGCAATAGAATTGCGAGCCCTTCCATTTGCGAGCGTATGTCGATCGTGAACGGCGACGGCGCCTCGCTCTCGCTGCGCGGGAATTGCAGAGACGCGGTGTAATTCGTACTGCCTTCAATGATTTCGGCGAGCTGCGCACCGAACGCGGCTTCGAGTCCGGCGACCGTGGCACGGCCGTTCACAGTTGCAACCACCGAAAAACCCGGGGAATCTTCGGCCGCGGGGCGCAAGTCAATGTTGACCTGCTCGCCAAGAAAACGACCGAACAGCGACTCCGAGGAAATAGAGTTGCGGGAAATTGTAACGAGTCCGTTGAGCTCGCTTACCGGTGCGGGAAAACCGGCAACACGCAAGGTACCGCCAGTCGTCTGCACGCGCGTCGTGAAATCGTAGGCTTCACGGTTGCGGATCGGGTAGGTCAGTTCCAGCACGAACGATGCGTTGCCGGACACCGTCACCTCGTCGAGTCGGCCGCCGAATACATCGGCTATCGGGCTCTCGCGCGCGAAGCGTCGAATAGACTCAAGCGTGCCGGTGGCCAGCGAATTGATCGTCAACACAGGCGCACGTAAATCGGCTATTTCTATTTTCGCATCGACCACGGCGTTGCCCGCATTTGTCGCCGTATTCTTTTCCGAATAAAGGCGCGTGCCATCAACGATCAGGTCGAGATTCAGGTTCTCAACCGCGGGCCAGCGGTCCGAATACATGAGCGTCGCGTCGGCCAGTGTCGCATCGATACGAAATACACCTTCGCCCTGATCAAACGGAAACTTGTCGATGGCGCCACTGAAGCGCGTCGTGCCGGACGGGATGTTGCCGCCTACCAGCGCGCTCTGCAGCCAGCTGTAAAGCGGCGGATTAATAACCTGCTGCGGCAGGTAGCGGCGCGCCCGCGCAAGATCTGCAATGCTCCAGCGACTTTCGAGGTCGAGCACCGGTGCCGTACCGTCCGCCGGCAGGCTCAGCTGCACGTTGCTGTGGCTGATAATGTCCTGGTTTTGCAGTGCGACGTCATCCGACAGGACGATGATGCCGTCCTGGTTGCGACGCCAGATCACGGTGCCTGCAGCACTGTCGAGCAACACCGGATCGGGCAGCCAGCGCGACAAATCAAGCGACATGGCTGATGACTGGATTTCGAGGCGGCCGCCGGATGCGTTCGCGCGCAGGCTGCCGCTGAAGCCACGCAGTCCCGGCAAACGCTCGAACGGAGCAACGCCGGCATCCTCGAGCAGCAGCGCAACGTCATAAACGGGCCGCTCGGATTGCAGCTCAGTCAACGTGAGCGTCAGGTCTGAAATTTGTCCGCTCGGCTGATAGTCGTTCAGGTACTTCGCAAGTTTGGCGGGCAGCCAGGGCTTCAGCTCAACGAGGTCCAGCAGATCGAGATAGTTCGCACTTGCCGACAGCGTCGTGAGTTTGCTGTCGTTGTCGGTCTCGCCCTGCACGTTGATACGCGCGGCCGGCCAGTCGCCGCGTGTCGTGCGCAGTCGAAAGTCATCGGCCGCCAAGAGCCACGCGCCGGCAGCATGCTGGTAGTCGACCCGACCCTCGATCCCGAACGGCGCTGCGTTTTCGCTGACAGCGATATTGCTGGCGTCGAACTCGACGACGGCGTTGCGAATCTGCGCTCCGAACTGCTCAATTGACATGCTGATATCCGCACTACCGCTCGCGCTTTGCGGCCACGACGCGGGTTGCAGTCGCGACCACCCGGCGACGTTCAAGCCGCGCGAATCGACGCTGTATTGCCAAATTCGCGCGTCGGAACCGGGTACGTTGCGGGTAACAATACCGATGCTCAGTCGGTTGCCCAGGGAATCGGGCAGTGCGACTACGCTATCGATAAGGAGCCGCCTGCTGGTGCGCGTCAGGCGCATGTTACTTACTGTGAAATCGACAACCTGGTCATTCACGGGATGCCTGAACGAAACGTCGAGATCCTCTGCAACAACCGACATGTTGCCCTCACCGTTGCCGCGCGCGAAACGACTGGCAAGCGTGCCAAGCGGAATATCCTGCACGAGCCACTCGCCCGCTTCGTTCCTGCCGATCGTAATCGCAGCATCGCGTACCAGTACGCTGTCGATTACGAAAGTGCGATCCAGCAACAGCCGCATCAGGTCAATGCCGACACTGACTTCATTGGCTGCAAAAGTATGTTCTGCGTCGTCTGGCAGCTTGAGTTCGGCGTTATAGAAATTGAGCTCGGGTCCACTGAAGCGCCATCGCGCATTCATGCCACTGAACTCAACCTCCATGCCGATCGCCGACGCCGCCCAGCCCTTGATGTCCTCCTGGTGCGCCGGCAGCCGCGGCAATAGCAGGCGGAACAGGCCAACGGCTATGGCCAGCAAAATAATACCGCCCGCGGCCAGGTAGGCCAGCAGCGACAGGATTTTTTTGAACAGCTTTTTCATGGCATCCGCGGCAGCGTGCTCAGATCAGCACAACGTCAAACTGGTCCTGCACGTACAGTGATTCCGACTGCAGTCGAATTGACTTGCCGGTCTGGCGTTCAATTTCGGCAAGGCCCGGCGCCTCTTCATCGAGCAACAGTTCGATAACGTCCTGATGTGCCAGCACGAGAATCGCGTCGAAAGTAAATTGCCGATGCTGGCGAATGATCTCGCGAAAAATATCGAAACACACTGTCGACGCCGTTTTCAGGAAGCCCCTGCCGTTACAGCTTGGACAGTCTTCGCAAAGGATATGCTGCAAACTTTCGCGCGTGCGCTTGCGGGTCATTTCTACAAGCCCGAGCGGCGACACCGGGGTTACCTGGTGGCGCGCATGATCAGCCACCATTGCGTTCTCCAACGCAGCAAGCACCCGCTCACGGTGGTCGATCTCCTGCATGTCTATGAAATCTATAATAATTATTCCACCAATGTTGCGCAATCGCAGCTGCCGCGCGATCGCCACTGCGGCCTCGAGATTGGTGCGAAAAATCGTATCCTCGAGGTTTCGATGTCCAACATAGCCACCTGTATTGACGTCAACCGTGGTCATCGCCTCGGTCTGGTCAAAGATGATGTAACCACCGGACTTCAGCGGAATGCTGCGATCGAGGGCCTTGCGAATTTCATCTTCCGTACCGTGCAAATCAAAGATCGGACGACGCCGTGTGTACAGTTCAAGCTTTGCTTCCACCTCGGGAAGGAAGCTCGCTGTGAATTCGCGCAGGCGATTAAATTCGCTCTCTGAGTCGATCAGGATTTTTTCAACGTTGGAACTCACAAGATCGCGCAGTATGCGCATCGACAGCGGCAAGTCCTCGTGGATTAATGTGCGTGCCTTGCCTTCACGACCGGCAATCTGCACCGACGACCAGAGCTTCTGCAAGAACTCGAGATCGGCGCGCATCGCTTCTTCGGAGGCGCCCTCAGCCGCCGTGCGTGCAATGATGCCACCTTGCGGCTTGTCGCCGAGGAGTTGCGTGATCAGTGTTCGCAGACGATCGCGTTCGGCATCGTCTTCGATTCGTGACGACACGCCGACACCACTGCCACCCGGCAGGTACACAAGGTAACGTGACGGCAACGTAACGGCTGTCGACAAACGGGCACCCTTGTTGCCAAGTGGATCCTTGACGACCTGCACCAGGACTTCTGCACCTTCACGTACGAGATCGCGGATATCCCTCACTGGCTGTGACGCCTGGTCGCCGTCAGGCAGCGCGCCCTGTGCAATATCTGACGCGTGCAAAAAGGCGGTGCGTTCGAGTCCGATATCGAGAAATGCTGCCTGCATGCCGGGCAGCACGCGTGACACACGCCCCTTGTAAATATTGCTCGTCAGGCCACGGCGCGTCGCGCGCTCGATATACACTTCCTGCAGAATGCCGTTTTCGAGTAAAGCAGCACGTGTCTCGCGCGGCGTTACGTTGATCAAAATCTCTTCCTTGGGAATTTCGTCGGTCAATCCAGCCGCCTCCTTTATGCTTGCGGTAAAACGTGTATGCCGATGTTGCCCAGCAGCGCCGCGGTTTCACAGATTGGCAGGCCAATCACTCCGCTGTGGCTGCCATGCAGGTCGCGAACAAACACAGCGGCCAGGCCCTGAATAGCGTAGCCGCCCGCCTTGTCCCGCGGTTCGCCGCTGTGCCAGTACGCTGCCGCTTCGGCAGCGGTGATTGTCCTGAAGGTAACGAGGCTGCGGGACATGGCCTTTTGCTCGTGGCCAGCGTGCAGCACGACGACGCCCGTAATCACTTCGTGCGTACGACCGGACAGCGCGGCCAGCATCGTCAAGCCATCTGCCTTGGACAGCGGTTTGCCGAATACCCGGTCTCCCAGCACGACTGCGGTATCGGCCGCAATAATCGCGCAGCCCGGTCGGTCCGCACACGCGGCCTGCGCCTTCGCGCTGGCGAGACGCATTACCATGTCGGCGGCCGATTCTCCGCCAGCCCGAACTTCGTCGACGTCGCTGCCAGCGTAACTGAAGCGGAGGCCGAGCGCTGTGAGAATCTCGCGACGCCGCGGCGAGGCCGAGGCCAGGTGCAGATCGGGTTTATGCAGGTCAGCGGGCAAGGCTTGTCACCGTCAATTGTTTGCCATCAGGCGCGATGATAAGGGTGCCCGTCCTGCAGCGTGCTGGCCCGATAAAGCTGCTCGGCGAATAGCACGCGCGCGAGTCCGTGTGGCAACGTCAGCCTGGACAGCGACCAGCGAAAGTCGGCGCGCTGCAGGCATTCTTCGCTTATGCCGTCCGGGCCACCGATGACAAAGCACACGTCGCGCGCATCGTTTTGCCAGTCTGTCAGAGTCTGTGCCAGCTCTACGCTGCTCAATTGGCGGCCGCGTTCATCGAGCATTACCGCACGCTCGCCGGCACGCAGCTCCTGCAGGATGCGTGCGCATTCTTCGTGCTTTGCGCCGTCCGCATCGCCCTGTTTGCGGCGACGGCTCGTGGCCAATGCGCGTAACGTGAATTTCCAAGCACGCGGCAGGCGGCCACTGTAATCGGTGAATGCGCTGTCTACCCAGCCCGGCTGGCGGTCGCCGACCGCGATTAGTCGCATGTGCATGTTCAGGCGTCAGTCGCGACGGCATCTTTGGTCGGACGCAGCGACCACAACTTCTCCAGGTTATAAAACTCACGGACGCGCGGCAGCATGACGTGGACCAAAGCGTCCTGCAGATCCAGCAGTATCCATTCACTGCCTTCCTCGCCTTCCATGCCGACGGCAGGCCGGCCTGCCGCCTTGGCTTTTTCTGCCACTGCGTCGACGAGCGCCCGAACGTGCCGGTTGGAGGTGCCGCTGGCGACAATCATGTAGTCGGTAACGGTTGTCATCTCGCTAACATCAAGAACGACGATGTCCTTGCCTTTGACCTCTTCGAGGGCGGCGACAGCCAGCTGGCTCAATTCCTTGCTAGTCATTCATTCATACCCATCGTTTGCTTTTTCAATGTCACTCCTTGTTCCGGGGAAGGTTTACCTGGCAAACGGTAGCAGCCGCTCTTTGCAATGACGGCGCGTACCGTGTCGGGCATCAGGAAGCGCGGATCCCTTCCTGCTGCGACGAGTTCGCGAATTTCGGTTGACGAAATTTCAAGCTGGGTTACATCGTGCACGTAAATATGGCCGGACAGGGCCTGGTGCAGGTCTGCAATGCGGTGCGTGCCGCGCTCGGCAAGCAGCTCACCCAGCGGCCCCATATCGGGGGCGCGCCAACCCGGACGATGCGCAACGACGATGTGCGCAAGCTGCAAGATCTCGTGCCACTGGTGCCACTTGGTGAGGTGCAGGAACGCGTCCATACCGATCATCAGTGCCAGCGGCCGGTGTGGAAATTCCGCACGCAACGCTTTCAATGTGTCGACAGAATAGGAGGGACCGTCACGCCGCAGTTCGCGATCATCAACGACAAAGCCGGGTTGCCCCAAAGTTGCGGCGCGCACCATCTCAAGCCGCAGTTCGGCACTTGCATTCGGCGTGCCGCGATGGGGCGGTATGCCACAAGGCATGAATCGCACTTCGTCAAAGCGCAGCGCCTGCAACATTTCGAACGCGGTACGCAGATGTCCGAAATGAATGGGATCGAACGTGCCGCCAAAAACCCCCATTGAACTCAAGGTGTCGCTCCAGAAAAACTCTTGCCCTTCATGTCAGGCTGCCTCGAGCTGGCCAGCGGACAGCGCGATCACGATCTCCGCTGCCAGCTGCCAGGGATCGCCAGCAAGCTGGCCTTTGGCCGCCGCATCAGCAACGCGCAGGGCTTTCAGCAGTCGGTAAAAATCCGCCCGGCTATGTCGCCCGATGCAGGCCCGAATGAGTCCTTCGCGATTCTGCCAGACACCGCATTTGCGCATCGCCGAACTCAGATCAACGCGTGCGTCCGCGTAGTCCGACAGCCGCACCAGTGTGCGTACTTCCCGCGTCAACGCCCACATGACGATCACCGCTTCAACACCCTCGGCATGTACGCCTTCGAGGATGCGCAGCGCGCGGCGTGCGTCGCCCGCCAGCGCAGCATCAACAAGTTTGTAGACATCGAATCGACTGCTGTCGGCAACCGCACGTTGCACGTGCTCCGCACTGACGTCGCCTTCGCCCAGCAGCAGGCGCAGTTTTTCGATTTCCTGCTGGGCGGCGAGCAGGTTGCCTTCAACGCGATCCGCAATGAGCCGCACCGCGTCGCGATCGGCACGCAGGCCGACAGACTGCATGCGGGCATTGATCCAGGCCGGCAACTCACGCCGGTCAACGGGCCAGACCTGGACGTGCGCACCTTTGCCAGCCAGCGCGCTGGCCCACTTGCTGCTCGCGGTGCGTTTGTCCAGTTTTGGCGTCACCACGATTAACAGCAGGTCCGCGTCGAGTTGCCCCACCATCTCGATGATCGCGGCCGCGCCCACTTTGTCTGGCTTGCCGGTCGCAAGGCGCAACTCGATGATGCGCTTGTCAGCGAACAGCGAAAGATTGCCGGAGGCGGCGCTGAATTCGTTCCAGTCAAAACCGCGTTCGCCGAAATAGAGTTCGCGACTGGCGAATCCGGCGCTGCGGGCTGCCGCGCGAATCGCGTCGAGCGCCTCCTGCAGCAGGAGCGGTTCATCTCCGCTCACCAGGTAACAGGGCAACAGGGATTTCTTGAGCTGATTAGGTAGTTGATTCGCCGGGATTTTCACACAGTGCAGCGCAGTGAAGGTTGAGCAGGGATCATACCCTGCGGGTCAGTACTCAACCAGTCAGGCAGCCGCCGCATTGCCGGTCACTCGCTGAGCTGCTCGAGTCCAACGGCTTCGCCCTCGAGCAGCACCGGGATGCCGTCGGCAACCGGGTACAGCAGCTTGCCGTCACTGGTGACCAGCGCTTCGGCAAGCTCCGCATCCAGCGTGCGTCCCTCGCGATTCGCGAGGTTGCCGGCGCGTATACGGTCGTTGACCGACTGCAGAAGCTCGGCACGGGCAAGCGTCAGCTCGCGGTGCGAAACGGGGCAGCAGAGAATTGTCAGGAGTTTCTTGTCCATAGTCGTCCAAAAAGCTTGCTTGCGGGCTATTTTGTTATGTTATACCATTTTACTTGCTGGGGAGGCCATCCAGACCGACCCGTACCTGCGACGAAACACCATGAAGCCAGCTGCCAAAAACAACCCGGACATAGACCGACTCGCGATGCTGATGTCGGCACTGTGCGTCGTGCACTGCCTGGCGCTGCCGTTCGTGCTGGTCGCCCTGCCCTTCATGGCGCAATTTGCCGAAACTCACTGGCATCTGCCGATGTTGCTGTTTGCGGTGCCAGTCAGCGTCACAGCCATTGTCATCGGATACCGGCGACACGGCAACAGCGGTCTGGTCTGGGGCGTTGCGGCCGGTCTGGCGATGCTGATTGGCGGTGCGACCATCGGCCATGACTACTTCGGCGCAATGGCCGATCGCAGCCTGACCATCTCAGGCTCACTGGTGCTGGCGTATATGCACTGGCAAAACAGCCGCCTGTTGCGCAGCTGTTCCCTGCGCGATGCGGTGCTTGCCGAATCCTGAGCTACGGCGGCAGCGCATTCAACACCTCGTAATTGCCAAGCTTCAGAGCCACGGCACGCAGCCGCGGTACGTCGTCCAGATTCGGCCGGAACGCGGGATTCTGTTGCAGGCAACGCAGGCAGATTTTCATCGTTGCCGTCTCCATGCCGGCATCCAGCAAATCACCGAGCAGCCGCTGCGCATAGAACAAGGGCACGTCACCGAGGTTCCAGCGCAACATCGCGTGAAAAAACCAGATCTCCGCATTGACGCGCTCGGACTCCGTGGCGGCATAGTTGTCGAGGACGGCAAAGCCACCCGCTCGATTGCCACGACTGATAATGCCGTAGGCGTGATTCAGCGCGCTCTCCCGCAGTTTCAGCGTTTGCGGGTCCAGCGCTTCTGGTGCCAGCGCGCTGCGCCGTTCGGCCGCCGGCCGTGTCGCATCCGGCACCGGGTCATAGCCACTATCGCCCCAGGGATGGCAGCGGCTGATGCGTTTAAAAGTCAGCAGGCTACCGCGCCACACGCCGTGTTCCTTGAGCGCCTGCAGTGCGTATTCGGAACAGCTCGGCTCAAAGCGACAATTGACGCCAAGCAGCGGTGAAATCAAAACGCGGTAAAGATGGACAAGGCCGAGCAGCGGCCAACTCAGTACGCGACTGAGCGGTGACGCACTCATGTGCGTTGTGGTGCCTCTGCCGCAAACCGATGAATCGCATCGAGCATCGCGGCGAGGCCATTGCTGCGCGTCGGGCTCAAATGCTGTTCAAGCTGTAACGCGGCGACGAAGTCCGGCGGTGTATCGACAATTTCTGCGGCGGGTTTGTCGCTGTAGATACGCAGCAGCAGAGCGATCAATCCCGACACGATGGCTGCGTCACTGTTCGCGCGAAATTTCAATCGCGGGCCGTCGTGTTCAGCGACGAACCAGACCTGCGACTGGCAACCGCGTATCTTGTTGTCGTCGACTTTTTCCGCCGGCGCGAGATCAGGCAACTTGCGACCGAGATCGATCAGGTACTGGTAGCGATCCATCCAGTTATCGAAAAAACTGAATTCTTCAACGACTGCCTGCTGCGCGGTCTCGACTTCATTCATGCTGGCATCAGGCTCCACGACGCCAACGGGTGCCATCCGCGCCATCTTCAATCGAGATACCCGCAGCGCTCAGCTGATCGCGAATACCATCCGCTGCCGCAAAATCGCGCGCGGCGCGTGCGTCCTCACGCTGCTGCAACAGCTTTTCGATAGCAGCGGCCGACAGTTCGCCGGCGTCGCTTCCGGCAAACCATTCGTCCGGGTCGTTACCCAGCAAACCAAGCAGATCTCCGCAGGCATAGAGCTCTGCGGCCAGCTTCTGCCGGCTCGCGTCGTCTGTTTCCTTGTTCAGGTTACGCACCAGGCTGAACATCTCTGCGATCGCTTTCGGGGTATTGAGATCATCGTCGAGCGCGGCGACCACGGCAGCCGCGGGTTGTGCAGACTTGCGCTCGGCTGGCGATACAGCGATGCCACGCACGGCCCCGTACATGCGGTCCAGCATGCGCCGTGCGCCGCCCACCGTTTCGTCGGACCAGTCCAGTGGCTGGCGATAGTGCGCACTCAGCAATGCAAGACGCAGCGCTTCGCCCGGCGTCGTTTTGATCAGTTCGTGAACCAGCAGCACGTTGCCGAGCGACTTCGACATTTTCGTACTGTCCATACTGAGAAAGCCGTTGTGTAACCAGTACCTCGCAAACGGCGCCCCGCCATGCGCGCAGCGACTTTGTGCAAGTTCGTTTTCATGATGCGGGAAAACGAGATCCTGGCCACCGGCGTGGATATCGATCGTTTCGCCCAGGTGTTTTTCTGACATCGCCGAGCATTCAATGTGCCAGCCCGGACGACCGCGGCCCCACGGCGATTCCCAACCCGGCAGGTCATCCGTCGAGGGCTTCCACAGCACAAAGTCGTGAGCCGCGCGCTTGTAGGGCGCTACCTCTACCCGTGCGCCGGCAATCATCTCGCGCAGGTCGCGCTTCGAAAGCTGCCCGTAATCCGCGAAAGACTGCACGTCAAACAGCACGTGCCCGTCCGCTTCGTAGGCATTGCCCGCCGCGATCAGGCGCTCAATCATCTCGATCATTTCCGCGACATGTTGTGTCGCACGCGGCTCACTATCGGGTGGCAGTACGCCCAGCGCGGCCATGTCATCGTTGTAGATCTTGATGAAGCGGCCGGTAATGGCATCGATCGGCTTGCCCGACTCTTTCGCCGCGGCATTGATCTTGTCGTCTACGTCTGTAATGTTGCGCGCGAACGTCAGGTCGAATCGCGTGCGCAGCAGTCGCGCGAGCAGGTCAAAAACAACCGCCGGGCGGGCATTGCCGATGTGCGCATAGTTGTAAACCGTGGGTCCGCACAGGTACATCGTCACCTTGCCGGGAATCAGTGGTTCGAACGGAATTTTCTTGCCCTGCAGGGTGTCGTGCAGATACAGCGTCATACCTCGGAAGTCCTTGGTTTACATGCGTGGGGATTCGCGTTGGCGGCAATCATAGCAACATCGTCCCGCCGGCAGGCAGGCGTACGGCGAAGAGCTCGCCCGCGCGCCGCGGCAGATACCGTATAATCGGCCGCCCGGCAGCGCCCGATCCACGAATAGCAGGAGCAACAATGACTTACCGACCGATCGCCTTTGAGGCGCGCAGCAGCGTCGAACAGGTTGAGGAAAGCCGCGATTTTGCGCCCAGGTTTGATGAGCGCGGCCTGATTACGGCTGTCACCACGGACGCCACGACGGGCGAAGTACTGATGCAGGGATACATGAATGCCGAGGCGCTGGCCCTGACCGTGCGTACCGGCGAGGCGCATTATTACAGCCGCAGTCGCAAGACGCTGTGGCACAAGGGCGCCACGAGCGGCCTGACGCAAAAAGTGAAAGAACTTCTGATTGACGATGATCAGGACTGCATCTGGCTGCGGGTTGACGTTGCCGGTGGCGCGAGCTGCCACGTGGGCTACCGATCCTGCTTTTATCGTCGCGTGCCGCTCGGCACTGACGCCGACAAGGTCGAACTGCAGTTCACGGATACGGAAAAGGTGTTTGACCCGCAAGAGGTCTATGGCGACGCACCGAACCCGACAATACTTTGATCAGCAACTAGAAGCGCCGATCCGTCGCGCGCCGGCGGCGCTTGCGCCGTCGCGGCCCGCTCGATTGCGAATCCGTTGAAAAATACGCGCGTGACTGGATCGCGTATTCGATGGTGCCAATCAGCCACAAAAAATACCCGGCAAGCTCGATAAATTCTTCGACGGTTATCTTGATGATGCGCCGATAGTCGTCGCCCAGCATCGCTTCCCAGAGCGGCTCGTGCCCGACGAACGGTACGAACGCAAAATGCACGACGAATCCGGCAAATAGCAGTGTCAGCCCCGGGGACGGCCATATGCGCTCCCAGGCCAGCCGCAGCCGCCGCTGCTGGCGCCAGGTGTAAACGATCAGCAACGCGGCAATGATCGCGACCGGCACCTGCCAAAAGTTATCAGTGATAAAGCGATCGAGGAAATAATCGAGTTCGCGAATCAGGAAAATCAGCGCCATCGCGCCCAGCGTCAGTGCAACGGGTCGTTGCTGCGCGCTGTATTGCGCAACCCAGCCGTACAGCAAGCCGCATATCAGAAGAATACCGGGCTGTAACATTTCGACCGGGGAATACTCGCTGGTCCCGAGCGCATCTTCTGCGTGCGTAAAGACCTGCATCTTGAGACTGCCGGGCGACGAAATCTCGATCAGTGTCAACAACCACGTGGAGAGCGCGATGCCAACAAAGTACAGAACGTAGCGAACCACAATCATGCTGCGTACCTACCGAGATTGAACCGGGTGGCTCACTATAGGCCAGTTTGCTAATGCGTCGCCAGAAAAAAGCATCGTGCGCGGCGACTGTTAAGCATCACGCAGGCGAAAAGATGCGCGCCCGCCCGGTGTCAGCAGTTCGAATGACTCGAGCCATGCCCTTGCATCTGCGGCGTCTTCGCGAAACCAGCGTAGCGTGGAACCCAGCCGAAAACTGTAACCCCACGAGTCCATGTCTCGCATCAGGCGCTCACTTCCGACGCGTGGCAATTCGTCAGCGAGTACGATCTGCAGGTAACACACGGCTGCTTCTTCGGCATCATCGCCACCGGCGTTGCGTTCGAGGCTTGCCCGCCGCGCAGAATCCATGCAAACAACGTGACTCATTTCGTGTAATGCAGAATGCACTGGCGTGTCGCTACGCAGGAAAATTTCGCTGCCAATGATGCCCGCCTCAGGCTCGCCCCAGAACGTGCCGGGAATGGTTTGCCGGTCGCCTACTGTGACGATCTGTAGTCCATACCGGGCTGCAAGCGATTGCAGCGCGCCCGCCTGCAACTCCGCGATAGCCAGTACCGCGCCCATCTGCATCTGCGTCGCAGCCGCCATTTTATTATTGGGACGAGAGCTGAATCAGGACGATTCGCACGAGGTCGCGGGCAATTGCTTCGCGCAGCAGTTCTTCCTCGCGTGATTTTCCGAGCACTTCAGTTTCATCGTAAGTGTAATCGCGCGTACCGATTTGTTGCTGTGGTTCAAGCAGCAGACCTTCGTTGCTCTGCACCGTGAAATACACGCTGTAATAAACTTCATACTCGCGCGGCACATTGCGCGCCGACACTGAAAGTACGCGTTGATCGGTGTCTTCACTGAGTATCGAAAACACGGCATTTGCATCCGCCGCCGACTCGACAAGCTCAACGCCAGCGGCAGTCAGCTCCTGGCGCAGCAAGCGGTAGAACAGACTGTAACGATCCGCAGTATCGATGTAGGTGCGAGCCATCTGCGGCGGCAATTGCAGCGCGCCACGCAAATGGAAGCCGCAGGCAGCCAGCGCCAGCAGCAGGATGAGGAGGATGGCATTCCTAGATGACGACATTCACTAGGCGTCCCGGTACGAAAATGGTTTTCCGTACTGCCTGGTCCGCGACAAAACGTCGCACGTTTTCATCGGCGAGTGCTGTCGCACACACTTCATCACGCCCGGCATCTGCCGCGACCGAAATGCGGCCACGCAGCTTGCCGTTCACCTGCACGACGATTTCGACGAGATCCTGCGCGAGCGCATCGTTATCAGTTTCCGGCCAGCTGGCATAAACCGGCGCACCTTCCCGACCCAGTACACTCCATAACTCGTGACTGATGTGCGGCACGATCGGCGCGAGCAGCAAGACGATCGCTTCCAGCGCTTCCTGCATGACCGCGCGGCCCTGCTCACTGGTGTCGTCAAAGCGATAGATAGCGTTCAGTAATTCCATGGTGGCAGCGACAGCCGTGTTGAATTTGTAGCGCCGGCCAATGTCATCGCTGACC
Organism: Woeseia sp.; assembly: GCA_049665065.1. Classification (GTDB taxonomy): domain Bacteria; phylum Pseudomonadota; class Gammaproteobacteria; order Steroidobacterales; family Woeseiaceae; genus Woeseia. The sequence goes on from JBATFU010000064.1 coordinate 13,647, forward strand.
TTGGCAATGGTCTGGTGCGTCTTGCGCCGCAGATCCTTCTGCGCGGCGTCGAGTTTAGCGGGCTGCAGCGCGGCCACGCTGCCACCTTCGCGATGCGTGTGCACTGCTATCCAGAAACGCTTGAGGAAGCGGAACGCACCCTGCACGCCATCGTCAGACCACTCGAGCGCCTGCTCCGGCGGTGCAGCCGACATCATGAACAGGCGCACAGTATCCGCGCCATACTTCTCGATCAGCTCCTGCGGGTCGACAGTATTGCCCTTCGCTTTCGACATCTTGGCGCCATCTTTCAGCACCATGCCCTGCGTCAGCAGGTTTGTGAACGGCTCGCTGGCGGCGGACAGGCCTTCATCGCGCATCAGTTTCTGAAAAAATCGCGCGTACAAAAGGTGCAGTATCGCGTGCTCAATCCCGCCCGTGTACTGATCGACGGGCATCCAGTAGGACTCGCGTTCGTCGAGCATTGCGTCGTGCGCATCGGGCGATGCGTAGCGCGAGAAATACCAGGACGACTCAACAAAAGTATCGAAGGTATCGGTCTCACGTCGTGCCGGCTTGCCGCAGTCCGGGCAATCAGCGTCGACGAAATCCGGCATCTCGCGCAATGGCGAACCGACACCCGTGACCTTGACGTTTTCCGGCAATACGACCGGCAGGTCTTTCTCCGGAACGGGCACGGCACCACAGACGTCGCAATAGATGATCGGAATGGGCGTGCCCCAATAGCGTTGCCGCGATACGCCCCAGTCACGCAGGCGGTAATTCACGGTGCGTTTGCCGCGGCCTTCGCTTTCAAAACGCGCGGCAATGGCGTCGAACGCCTGCTGCGAGGACATCCCGTCGAAGTCGCCGGAGTTCACCAGCACGCCGTGCGCCGTGTAGGCAGCCGTGCTGACATCGACAGCACTGCCATCGGCGGCAGCGATGACCTGTTTGATGGGCAGGTCGTGCCGGTTGGCAAACTCCCAGTCGCGTTCATCATGACCCGGAACCGCCATGACAGCACCGGTGCCGTAACCCATCAGTACAAAGTTCGCGACCCACAACGGCACCTGCTCGCCACTTAGCGGATGCGTCGCCGTCACACCGAGCGGCATGCCTTTCTTTTCCATCGTTTCGAGCGCGGCTTCGGCGGCCTGCATCGTCTTGCATTCTTCGAGAAAGCGCGCGAGTTTCGGGTTGTCGGCCGCGGCCTTCTGCGCAATCGGGTGCTCCGCAGCAACCGCCATGTAAGTAACGCCCATCAAGGTATCCGGGCGCGTCGTGAACACGGTTAACGGCTCCGGCTCACCCGCGACATCGAACGACAGCTCGACACCTTCCGAGCGACCGATCCAGTTGCGCTGCATGGTCTTAACAGATTCCGGCCAGCCGTCCATCGTGTCGAGGTTCTCGAGCAGCTCGTCGGCGTAGGCCGTGATCTTCATGAACCACTGCGGAATCTCGCGCCGCTCCACGAGCGCATCGGAACGCCAGCCGCGCCCGTCTATGACCTGCTCGTTGGCCAGCACCGTCTGGTCAACCGGATCCCAGTTGACGATCGAGTTCTTGCGGTAGACGAGGCCTTTCTTGAACAGCCGCACGAACAGCCACTGTTCCCAGCGGTAGTACTCCGGCCGGCAGGTCGTGACTTCGCGGCTCCAGTCGTAGCCGTAGCCGAGGCGCTTCAGCTGGCTGCGCATGTAATCGATGTTCTTGTAGGTCCATTCGGCAGGCGGCACGCCGCGTTTGATCGCAGCGTTTTCTGCCGGCATGCCAAACGCATCCCAGCCCATCGGCTGCAGCACGTGTTTGCCCAGCATGCGCTGGTAGCGCGCAATGACGTCGCTGATCGTGAAGACCCGTACGTGCCCCATGTGCAGCTGCCCGCTCGGGTATGGAAACATCGTCAGGCAATAGAATTTCTCTTTCGCCGGGTCCTCGTCGACCTCGAAACAGCGCTCGCCGTCCCAGAACTCGCGCGCTGCCCGTTCGACATCTTCCGGCATGTATCTGACTTCAGTACTCATGGGTCTCGTTATGCAGTTTTGTTGATCGCCGCCGCAGGCGGAAACGGGGAAGCTTACTTGGAAATCGCGCCCTGCGCAGCCCGCGGCGGCAGGGGCGTTGCGGATGTCGCAAGGCCGGCGAACCTATGCCGAATCGGCAGCGCCCTGGTCATGCCCGCGACGTGCACGGCGGTTGCGCGTCCAGAACGCCAGTCCGAGCAGCAGCAACGCAAGATTGACGACCAGCCAGTTGCCCGTCATCGAATAGGGTGTCGTGCCGCGCATCGGCAAAACCTCCAGTGTCAAAGTGGCAAACTCGAATTGCGGAGCCACCGCAAGCAGCTCGCCTTTGGCGCCGATCAGCCCGCTGATGCCGTTATTGGTTGCCCTGAGCGCGTAGCGTCCGACTTCGCGGGCGCGCACGCGCGCGATCTGCAGGTGCTGGTGCGGAGCGATCGAATCACCGAACCAGGCGTCGTTGCTGACGTTGACGATCAGCGTCGCTTCGGGGAAGGCGTAAAGCTGTTCACTGCCGTACGCATCCTCGTAACAGATCGCCACTGCGATGCGTTGCCCGCCGACTGATGTGATGAGCGGCTGCACGGCGTCACCTGCGGCCAGGTCACTGTGTGGCAGGCTGAGCATGCGCATCCATTCGCGCACGAAATCGGGTACCGGGAAATACTCACCGAAGGGCACGAGACGCCGTTTACGGTAAGCCTCGCGGCCACTGCGATCGAGCTTCAGGACGCTGTTGAAAATCTTCGTGCCGTCCTGCTCGAGTATGCCCAGCAACAGCGATTGATCAGGCTGCAGATCTCGCTGCAACAGCGCGAGATACGGCTGAACCTGCGTATCCAGCGACGGAATCGCCACCTCCGGCCAGACCACGATCTCGCTTTCACGTGCTGCCCGCAGAGCGTCGCGGTACAGGTCGAGCGTTGGCCGAAATTGCTCCGGCAGCCATTTGCGATCTTGCGAGACCCCGCCCTGCACGACCGTCGCACGCAGCGGCCGACCGGCCGGTTCAGTAAAGGAGACGGTTTGCATGCCGAGGCCCAGGAGCCAGGGCAGCAGCGCGAGGCCAAGCGCACGCAAGCGCCACGCCGGCTCGAGAGCGAGTACCAGCGAGGCGCTGCTGAATGCGAGCAGCAGGGACACGCCATAAACTCCGCCTATCGGCAGAAAACTGCCAAGCGGTGAATCGATCTGTCCGTAGCCGAGACTCAGCCACGGAAACCCGGAAAACATCCAGCCACGCAGCCACTCGATCACAAGCCATGCTGCGGGGCCGACAAACAGCAGGCGCACGGGGCTGCCGCCGCCAAGCCGGGCGATCAGCCAGCCACACAGGGCGAGCCAGGCGGCCATCACCGCGACCTCGCACAACATCAGGAACGCGGCCAGCACAACTGGCGCCTGGCCAAACACGTGGATCGAGATGGTTATCCAGTAGGTGCCCGCAAGGAACATGCCGCCACCGAAGGCGAAGCCCAGCCTGGCGGCGCCGCGCGGCGTACTGTGCAGGCATGCCAGCAGGAACGGCAGCAGCAGCAGGGGCGCTGCGAACCAGAGATCGAAGGGCGCAAAGCAAAGAACCATCGCCGCGCCACTTGCGGCCATAACGAGTCGTTGCACGAGCGGGCGGGCGCCGAGCAGCGCGTTGGCTAACGTGCCGCCATCGATGTACATCAGCTGTCGTCGTTGGCAGGTAGCAGACGCTTCACTTGCAGGGTGTCGATTCGTCGCCGTTCCGCTTTCAGTACGCGGAATTCGAAGCCACCAAAATCGAGATGTTCACCACGTCTCGGCAGGCGGCCGAGCTCGTGCATGACCAGGCCACCGATCGTGTCGTACATTTCGTCGTCCAGATCGCTGTTGAAATACTCATTGAAATCTTCGATGCGAGTTAATGCGCGCACCGACCAGGATTCGTCGTCGGCACCCGGCTGTATGTACTCGGCTTCTTCCTGGTCGTGCTCGTCGTCGATGTCACCGACGATCTCTTCCAGCACGTCTTCAATCGTCAACAACCCGCAGACGCCGCCGTATTCGTCAACGACGATGGCCATGTGATTGTGGGTATCGCGAAATTCCTTCAGCAGCGCGTTCAGCCGTTTTGATTCGGGTATCAGGGTGACCGGGCGCAGGTAGTCCTCGACGTTCATGACATCGCCAGCCTGGCTGAAATGCCGCAGCAGGTCTTTCGCCAGCAGCACGCCGACGACCTCGTCACGATCCTCGCCGATAACCGGGAAGCGCGAATGACCGGATTCGATGATGACCTGCAGCATCTTCTCGAGCGACTGGTCGCGCTCGATGACGACCATCTGCGAACGCGGCACCATGACATCACGTACCTGCGTTTCGGCGACCTCGAGGACACCGGCGAGCATGATCTGCTCTTCCGGATCGAAGACGCTTTCGGCCTGTTGGAGTAATTCTTGGATTTCTTCGCGGCTCCAGGGTTCTCCCTTGATGGCGCGCAGGACGCGCCCCATCAAGCCAGATCTTCCCAGGCCGCCGGTACTGGGCGGTTTGTCGTTCATTTGGCTGGTTTTAGTATCCTGCGTTGGCCTGCCGTATTGCTGAGCGGCATTGTAGCATCAGCTATCCGCCAGATTCCCGCTCGATGTAGGGATCAGCCAGACCGTGGCTGGCCAGAATGGCCGCCTCCAGCGTTTCCATGCGCTCTGCCGCGGCGTCCGCCTCGTGGTCATGGCCGAGCAGATGCAGGGTCCCGTGGACCAGCAAATGAGCCCAGTGGTCGCTGGCCGCCTTGCCCTGCAGCGCCGCCTCGCGCAGCACGACAGGCCCACAAAGCACCAGGTCCCCGAATGGCACGGCATCGTCACCCGGTAAAGCGGGCGATTCGCCGGCGGGAAATGACAGAACATTGGTTGCTGCGTCGCGTCCGCGATAGTCCCTGTTCAGAGCGCGACCCTCTGCCTCGCTGACGATGCGCACGGTCAGCTCCTGCCTGCGCTCGTACTGCAGTTCCAGGAAGTCAAAGACGGCCAGCGGCCAGCGGCACAAAAATTCGGCATCCGGCAAACCATCCGCATCGCAGGCGATCTGGACCGTCACCTCGATTGATTCATTCAGGACTTGTCTGCCTTGCTGCCGGCATCCGCTTCGTAGGCTTCAACGATACGTTGCACCAGCGGGTGGCGCACGACATCGCCAGGTGTGAAATAGGTGAAGCCAATACCCTTGACGTCGGTCAGAATTTCGATCGCGTTTTTCAACCCGGACAGCTGCCCGCTGGGCAGATCGATCTGGGTAATGTCGCCTGTGACAACAGCTCGCGATCCGAATCCGATGCGCGTCAAAAACATCTTCATCTGCGCAACGCTGGTGTTCTGGGCTTCATCAAGAATAACGAATGCTTCGTTCAGCGAACGGCCGCGCATGAACGCGAGCGGCGCGACTTCGATAACGTTTCTTTCGATCAGGCGCAATACCTGCTCCGCACCCAGCATGTCGTAAAGCGCGTCGTACATCGGTCGCAGGTAGGGATCCACTTTTTGCGACATGTCGCCGGGCAGGAAGCCGAGTCTCTCACCCGCTTCCACGGCCGGACGCACCAGCACGATACGCCGCACCTGCTCGCTCTCCAGGGCATCGATGGCGCCGGCAATGCCGAGGTAGGTTTTGCCGGTGCCCGCCGGGCCAATGCCGAAGGCGAGATCGTGGTCATGAATGCTTTTCAGGTAGGCGCGCTGGTTTGCGCCGCGCGCACGAATCAGCTTGCGGCGCGTCTGGATTTCGTAGGGGTTGCGATCGTCATCGCCCGTATCGTTGTCGAATTCGGCAACATCGGCATCTTTCATAACGGATTCCTGCAGGCAGATATGTACGCGTTCCGCATCGAGGTGCTCGCTGCCGGTCAGCTTGAAGAGGGATTTGATGACGTTGCTGCCCAGCCTGGCAGCACCGGCATTGCCGGTAACCCTAAAGCGGTTGCCACGACTTGAAATATTGACGTTAAGGCGCCTTTCTATCTGCCGCAGGTGCTCGTCGAACTGGCCGCAGAGATTTGCGAGTCGACTGTTGTCAGCGGGCTCCAGGACGACATCCTGGGAAATTTCTACGGCATTCAATGGTGTGTGTAGCGCCCTCAAAGCGGGGTATAGGCCTGGCGTTTAGCCTACCGCGATCGTGGCGTCGATGGAATAGTCTCGGAGGTGGCGACAGACAGCTCAGGCAACGGCTTGCTGCGACACCAGGCGGCCGCGCAGCGAATTCGGCAAAGCCTCTGTTATGACAACTTCAGCAAACTGCCCGATCAGCGAAGTATCACCATCAAAGTTTACCCAGCGCATGTTCTCGGTGCGTCCGCACATTTGCCGCGGATTCTTCTTTGACGGTTTCTCAACGAGCACACGCTGTGTCGTCCCCACCATGGCCTGGCTGATAGCTGTCGCCTGCCGGTTGATGCGCGCCTGCAGAATCTGCAGCCGCGCCTTTTTGACTGACATCGGCGTGTCATCGGCGAAACTGCCGGCGGGCGTGCCAGGACGCGCGCTGTAGATGAAACTGAAAGACTGATCGAAGCCTATGTCGGCAATCAGCTGCAACGTCTGCTCGAAATCGGCATCGGTCTCGCCAGGAAAACCGACGATAAAATCGGACGAGATCGATATGTCCGGCCGCACTTCACGCAGCCTGCGGATCTTCTGCTTGTACTCGATGGCTGTGTGACCGCGTTTCATTTTTGCGAGCACGCGGTCCGCACCGCTTTGCACCGGCAGATGCAGGTAGTTGGCGAGCTTCGGTACCTCTGCATACGCCTGGATCAGGCTGTCGGTGAACTCGACCGGGTGTGACGTTGTAAACCGAATTCGGTCGATGCCATCAACAGCGGCAACGTAGTAGATGAGCGTTGCGAGATCGGCTATCTGACCATCGTGCATTGGTCCGCGAAACGCATTGACGTTCTGGCCAAGTAAATTGATTTCACGCACGCCCTGTTCGGCAAGGCTGACCACCTCGACAATGACATCTTCGAGCGGACGACTGATTTCTTCACCGCGTGTGTAGGGGACCACACAAAACGTGCAGTACTTGCTGCAGCCTTCCATGACCGATACAAACGCCGTCGGCCCGTCGGCGCGCGGCTCCGGCAGGCGGTCGAATTTCTCGATTTCGGGAAACGTGACATCGATGACCGATCGCCGCGTAGCGCGCACTTCATCGACCATCTGCGGCAATCGATGCAGCGTCTGCGGGCCGAATACCATGTCGACATACGGCGCGCGTTTCGTGATGCCCTCGCCTTCCTGGCTGGCAACGCAGCCCGCCACGCCAATCATCATGCCGGGACGCTGCTCCTTGAGGGACCGCCATCGACCAAGCTCGGAAAATACTTTTTCCTGCGCCTTCTCGCGTATTGAGCAGGTATTGACGAGCAGCAGGTCCGCTTCGGCGGGTTCAGCCGTTAGCTCGTAGCCATGCGATTCGCGCAGCACATCCGCCATCTTCTCAGAGTCATACTCGTTCATCTGGCAACCGTAGGTCTTGATGTACAGCTTGGCGGTCATAACTGCGGCTACTTAGAACGGAATATCGTCGTCGAAATCACCGGACGGTGCTGGCGCCGGGCCTGACGGTTCATTCGAGCCCGAAGATGACGATGACGGAGCGCCGCCGCCGGAACGGCCGCCGAGCATCTGCATCTCGTCTGCGATGATCTCGGTGGTGTAACGGTCGTTGCCGCTCTTGTCCTGCCACTTGCGGGTACGCAATTTGCCTTCGACGTATACCTGCGAACCCTTGCGCAGGTATTCGGCTGCAATTTCGGCGAGCTTGCCGAACATCGCTACGCGGTGCCATTCGGTGCGCTCCTTTGATTCGCCGGTTTGCTTGTCTTTCCACGACTCGCTGGTCGCAATCGACAGGTTGGTAACGGCCGAGCCACTTGGCATATAGCGGGTTTCCGGATCCTGCCCGAGATTTCCGACGACAATAACTTTATTAATTCCACGGGCCATAGCGGTTCCCTGTTTTGAGTGATGTGTTTAAGCGGCGTCGCAAAGGCACCAAAAGTGCCGGTCCGAGGCCCGCGCGGGTTGCCTATTGTAGAGGGTGGGAACCCAATTACCAGCCCGATTTCACGCGTTTTTCCCGCGTTTCATCGAGTTCGGCAGTTCAATCAGCAGCCATAGCGCGGCGAGCCCCGCACAGGCAACGAAGACCGTTGGCGGCCCGCCAGCGCCGAGCAGGATGCCGCCCAGCAGGCCGCCGGCAAATGCGCCGGCGAACTGGCAGCTGGCAAAAACGCCCAGCGAGGCACCGCGCAACTCGGTGCTGGCCATAATCGACAGGCGTGCCGGCAGCCCTGCTTCCAGGAAGTTGAATCCGGCAAAGAAAACGGCGAGCCCTGCCAAAACGCCAAGGCGCTGGTCGCCTGCGGTCCACAGCAAGACCTGCCCGGCAAGCAACAGCAACACTGCTACCCCCATGGTCCAGTTCTTGCCCCGCCGGTCATCCGCAATGATCAGGGGTACCGCGCCGATCAGCGACAACAGCAGCGCCGTCACGTACAGCTGCCAGTGCTCTGCCAGTGGCAGGTGCAGCACGTCACTCAAAACAAACGGCAAGGCAACGAAACTCGCGGTCATTATCGCGTGCAGCAGGAACACGAAAAGATCGAGGCGCAGCAAATCAGGCAGCAGCGCAAGGCGCATGCGTAACCGCGGCGTTGCAACGCTGTGCCACAAGTGGCGCGGTACGGAAAGCACGAGTATCGCAGCGACTCCGGCGAGTACGGCGGCAAGCCAGAACAACGAGCGCACGCCTCCCGCCGCGGCGATGACCGGCCCGAGTATCACCGCCAGCAGGAAGGAAGTGCCGATCGCAATGCCGAACAAGGCCATTGTGCGGGTCCGCACGTTCTCGCGGGTCGCGTCCGCGAGCAGCGCGGCCAATGTCGCTGACACCGCGCCTGCGCCCTGCAACAGGCGGCCGGCGACAACACCCCAGATCGTGTCACTCAGCGCCGCAAGCACGCTGCCGGCGGCAAACAGCGCAAGACCAGCCAGCAGGACCGGCACGCGCCCTATCCGGTCAGACAGCGCGCCGAAGGGAACTTGCAGCAGCGCCTGGGTCAGACCATAGCCACCGACTGCAACGCCTATCAAGAGTGGCGTCGCTCCGTCCAGCCCCGAGCTCCATTTCGCCAGGACTGGCAACAAGGCAAACAGGCCGAACATGCGGCAGACGGCGACGCTGGCAACAGTAGCGGCCACGCGCCGTTCAACAGGCAGCATTGCAGTTACCGGGGCAGATTGTCGGTCAGTCATGCAAATCCTGCAGGGGGCTAAAGGTTTGATAACGCACAAGTTGCGCGCCAGCGGGCAACAGAGCAACGGTCTGCGATGCCTGCACCGGATTGCCAGACGACGGAGTTACTTTGCGCCGGACTTGCGGCGGCGCGTATATTAGCAGGTTGTTTCGCGATTTCTCACACGACGGTCTTTGCAGCTATTCATGAAATATATCGATATCCGCGGCGCGCGCACGCACAACCTCAAGAACATCGATCTGCGCCTGCCGCGCGATCAACTGATCGTGTTGACGGGCCTCTCAGGTTCCGGCAAGTCGTCACTCGCGTTCGATACCATTTATGCCGAAGGCCAGCGTCGCTACGTGGAGTCCTTGTCGGCCTATGCGCGACAGTTCCTGTCGATGATGGAGAAACCGGACGTCGATCATATCGATGGCCTCTCGCCTGCGATTTCCATCGAGCAGAAATCCACCTCGCACAATCCGCGCTCAACGGTAGGCACCGTTACCGAGATCTACGACTACCTGCGACTGCTCTATGCGCGTGCCGGCACCCCGCGCTGCCCCGATCACGATGTGACACTGGAAGCGCAGACCGTGAGCCAGATGGTCGACCAGGTCATATCGCTGAAAGAAGGCACGAGCTGCCTGCTGTTGGCGCCGGTCGTCGACAATCGTAAAGGCGAGCACCTGCAGCTAATGCGTGACCTGCAGGCGCAGGGTTTTATTCGCGCGCGCATCAACGGCGAGGTCTGCGAGCTCGATGAGCCGCCAAAGCTCGACCTGCGGCGCAAGCACACGATTGAAGCCGTGGTAGATCGCTTCAAGGTCAAACCGGATATGCAGCTGCGCCTCGCGGAATCGTTTGAAACGGCGCTGCGGCTGGCTGATGGCACGATACGCATTGCGTTCATGAACGATCCGCAGCGTGAGGAACTCGTGTTCTCGGATCGCTTCGCCTGCAATATTTGCGGCTATAGCCTGACCGAACTCGAGCCTCGGCTGTTTTCTTTCAACAACCCTAACGGCGCATGCCCGACCTGCGACGGTCTTGGCGTAAAGCAGTTTTTTGATCCGACCCGCGTTATCGTGAATTCGGATTTGTCGCTGGCCGGCGGCGCTATTCGCGGCTGGGACCGCAAGACGACCTATTACTTCCAGATGATCAACAGCATCGCGGATCACTACAAGTTCGACATCGAGACGCCGTTCTCCGAGTTGCCGGAAAAACTGCAGAACATCGTGCTGCATGGCAGCGGCAAGGAAAAGATCGAGTTCTACTATGAGAACACCCGCGGCATGCAGATTCGCCAGAAGCATCGCTTTGAAGGCGTCATTCCGAACCTCGAACGGCGCTACAAGGAAACCGAATCTTCCGCGGTACGCGAAGAGCTCTCCCGCTTCCTGAACAGTCAGCCCTGCCCCGATTGCAATGGCACGCGGCTAAACCGCGCTGCGCGCAATGTGTTCGTTGCCGAAAAGTCTCTGCCGGAAATCAGCGACCTGTCGGTGGGCCACGCGCGCGATTTTTTTGCCGACCTGAAACTGGATGGCTGGCGTCAGACGATTGCTGACAAGATCGTCAAGGAAATTGGCGAGCGGCTCGGGTTCCTGAGCGACGTTGGCCTCGACTACCTGTCGCTGAACCGCAGCGCGGAAACACTTTCCGGCGGCGAAGCTCAGCGTATTCGGCTTGCAAGCCAGATCGGTTCAGGCCTCGTCGGCGTCATGTACATTCTTGATGAGCCGTCTATCGGCCTGCACCAGCGCGATAACCAGCGCCTGCTGGGCACGCTCATCCACCTGCGCGACATCGGCAACACCGTGATCGTCGTCGAGCATGACGAGGAAGCAATACGTGCCGCTGATTTCGTCGTCGACCTCGGCCCGGGCGCGGGCGTGCACGGCGGCAAAGTCGTTGCACAGGGTACGCCTGCAGAAATCCAGCGTAATCCACAGTCTCTCACGGGCCAGTACCTGTCGGGACGCCGCAAGATTCCACTGCCCGACAAGCGCCACGCGAGCGATCCGCAACGACAGCTGCGTATTGAAGGCGCGCGCGGTAACAACCTGAAAAACGTATCGGTGGATATTCCGCTCGGCCTGATGACCTGCATCACGGGTGTTTCGGGATCTGGTAAATCCACGCTCATCAATGACACGCTGTACAAGGCCGTTGCCGAAGATCTTAATCGCGCGGGCAAAAACGCGGCGCCGCACGATGCGGTGCACGGTCTGGATAACATTGATCGCGTCATCGACATTAGCCAGAGCCCCATCGGCCGTACGCCGCGCTCAAACCCGGCGACCTACAGCGGCCTGTTCACGCCGATCCGCGAACTGTTTGCGGGTACGCAGGAAGCGCGTTCACGCGGCTACATGCCGGGCCGCTTCAGCTTCAACGTGAAAGGCGGTCGCTGCGAACCCTGCCAGGGCGATGGCGTCATCAAAGTCGAAATGCACTTCCTGCCGGATGTGTACGTGCCCTGCGATACCTGTCGCGGCAAACGTTACAACCGCGAGACGCTGGAGATACGTTACAAGGGCAAGAACATTCACGAAGTGCTGGACATGACCGTCGAGGACGCGCTCGAGTTCTTCCGCAACGTACCCGTCGTTGCCAAGAAATTGCAGACTTTGCTGGACGTCGGACTCTCCTACATCCGGCTTGGACAAAACGCCACGACTCTTTCGGGCGGTGAGGCGCAGCGGGTGAAACTCGCCAAGGAATTATCGAAGCGCGATACCGGCAGCACGCTGTATATCCTCGATGAACCGACCACCGGACTGCACTTTCACGATATCGAGCAACTGCTCGCAGTGCTGCATCGCCTGCGCGACCGCGGCAATACCGTGGTGGTTATCGAGCACAACCTCGATGTCGTCAAAACGGCAGACTGGATCATTGACCTCGGGCCGGAAGGCGGCGACGGCGGTGGCGAAATCATTGCGTTCGGTACGCCTGAACAAGTCGCGGCAAACAAGAAGTCGTTTACCGGCGCGTATCTCGCGCCGCTGTTGGACGTAGTCGCGACGAAAAAACCGTCGGCAAAGAAAACGGGAAAGCCTCGCCAGGCCGGCGCTAGTCGTCGTCGGTAACGCGGCGCGCACTCGAGATGCGCACCGGCTCGCTCAGGATCTGCCCCGCCACGTAAGCCGAATCCGCCGCTCCGGCCGCGTCGCTTTTGTTGATTCGGCGAACAGTGTCCATGCCGGAAATAACCTTGCCGAATGCGGCAAAGCCCTGGCCATCCTTGTTGCGCATCGCACCGTGATCGAGGGCTGGTTGCGCGCCGATACAAATGAAAAACTCGCTCGATGCCGTGCCAACGCCATCGCGACCCATTGAGATAGTGCCATTCTCGTGGCGCAGGCCGGTCATGGCCGTGGATTCATGCGCGATGGGAGCGAACGGTGCCGGCGCATCGTTTAGCCCGCCCTGGATGACCTCGATCCATGGCTTGCCGTTGTCGTTCGCAAAGGTAACCGTGCGGTAGAAGCTGGCGCCGTTGTAGTAACCGCCGTCGACGTAGCGCAGAAAGTTGGCAACAGTCACTGGTGCCTTTTCCGGGTACAACTCGATCAGCAGCGGCCCCGCACTGGTATCCATCTGCACGCGCAGCGTTTCTTCGGCGGCACTGACGATCGAACCCAGCAACGCCAGGGCGGCAACGCCGGTCAAAAAACTCTGCTTCATCGATATCTTCATGTCATTTCCTCGACCTTGCGTAGTGATCAAACGCTTTGGCAAATCGCTTAGGCGCAGCGCTGTGCATCCGAAGGTACATTGATGGCTCAATCAATTCGAGCTCCATCAGCAAAAAGCTGCCGCTCGCATCCCGCACAAAGTCGCCGCGTGCATACATCGGCACAGGCTCAACCAGCGACATCACGCTGTCGCCGGTAGCCAGCAAATCGCTGTCAGGCGAGATAGCGGTGATGCTGGCACCGTGCTCTTCCTGCACGCGGAAGTCACGTGGTTTTGGGCGTTTCTGGATGGCGTGGCTGAATTGCCCACCGAAATAAAAAAGCGAAAACTCGCCTTCAGTCTGGATTGCGGCGATAAACGGCTGAACCATGCAGGGCCTGTCGGAAAACGTTTCGAGCAGGCGCTCGCGCAACTCGTTCGGCACGTCTCGCGTCAGCAGAAACGTATCGGTCGCATTCGTACTGATGGTGGGCTTTAAGATGATGCGTTCACTCGCACAACGATCGAACAGGCCTGCAAGCTTGCGCGACTCCAGTCCATCGAGCCAGATCGTTGGCACTATTGCGGCACCGCGGGCCTCAAGGTCACGCAGGTAGGACTTGTTCAGGTTCCAGCGCACCAGCACGAACGGATTAATGAGCAGGGCGCCGGCCTGCTGAATCTGTTTCAGTACGGCGAGAAAGAGCGGCGGGTCCTCAGGGTAATCCCACGGCGTGCCGACATAGACGGCATCGTAGACGCTCCAGTCAATAGTCGCGGTACGCCATGGCACGCTGTCGATCTGCCAGCCGAGCTCGTTGAGAGGCTCAATCGCGAGGTCGGCATCGATGGACCAGCCTTCGGTATTGTCCATTGTAAGAAACGCACAACGTTTGCTTGCAGGCTTTGTCACTCGCTGACACCTCGCTTGCCAAAGCGACCATGCTTCAGAAAATCGAGCGTGAGCGCGATGACTTCCCGGTCGTGCATCATGAATGCATGCGTCGCGTGCACAACGCAAGACAGACCGTGTCAGGGTCAGCGGTAGTCTCTGGCGGACTCGTCATGGCGCAGCCGCGCCCAAGCGCGCACATTGAGCTCATCGACGGCCAAGCTGCCGGTCGTGAACGGAGCCAAGCAGCAGCAGCGCAACGATTGCACCCAGCAGCGCCAGCGCCATGTCTGACTGCGTATCCCAGATATAGCCCTGGGTACCGAGGAATGAATCGGCAGCCTCTGCGGAGAGCAAGGCGACCCACCATTCGATCAACTCGTAGAACGCACTGAAGCCAAGGCAAAAACTGACGATGAAAAAATTTCGCCAGCGCGGACTGGTGAACACGTTCTTAACAATCACGATCTCGCGCGCGATGATTGCGGGGACGAAGCCCTGCACAAAATGCCCCAGCTTGTCGTAGTTATTGCGAGACTGGTCAAACGTATCGCGAATCCAGTCAAACAGCGGCACCTCGGCGTAGGTGTAGTGACCTCCGACCATCAGGATCACGCAGTGCACAAGGATCAGGATGTAGGTCAGCCGCGTCAGCGGAAACGATTCGCGCGTAAACCAGAGGACGACCACGCCGATCAGTGCCGGCAGGACTTCCAGAAACCAGGTCGGATAATCGTGGGGCTTTATCGCCGACCACAGCAGCACGGCGACGAAAATGCCGATCCAGGATACAGAGCGCCAGGTCATCGCCACGTTTGCACCACTCCCCACTCGCCCGGCTCAGGCATCGAACCAGAATTCAATTTCGGAGGTTGCGACATCGAATCGTGCAGCGTGCTCCTCGAGTGGCTCCAGGTGGTACCAGTCACCGACGCGGTAACTCGATTCCTGCCCATTTTTGATCAGGACCAGCTCGCCTTCGGTAATGATGCCGACGTTGCGTGTCGCGTGCGTGTGCGGATCGATGGAGGTGCCGGCCGGATAGGATGCAAACAGCACCTCGCAGTCCTGCGCCGCCAGTCGGAACGCATCGAAGGGCCCGTCGAACTCGGGCAGATCGCGGATCAGTTGCGGAAAATGTTCTCGATTCATGTCGTATCCCGTTATGTGAGGGACTAGTAGTGCGGGGGCCGCTCGTTCTGCGGCGCGCTGCCACCGGACTGCACGTCAGCCATCGCCTCGAGCCGCGCCATCAATACTTCGAGGGCCCGCTTCTGCTTGGTTAGCTGCTCCTGCTGATCCGTCATAATGTCATTGAGCTCGGTCAGCGTATGTTCCTGGTAGGCCAGGCGCGTCTCCAGCTCGATAATGCGTTGTTCGTCCATGCTCGTCACCTGTATGCTTCGCGCTGCCCGGCGGGCCCTGTCTTGCAAGACAGTACGGTGCCGGCCGGCAATGTTCAATCCTCCGCACCGGCCAGACTCACAGACCCATGTCACTGATTCGCTTTGACGACGTGTCGCTGGATTTCGGCGACCAGAAAATTCTCGATAGCGCGAGTTTCGCGATCGAGAACGGCGAGCGCGTCTGCCTGATTGGTCGCAACGGTGCGGGCAAATCGACCACCTTGAAACTGCTGAGCGGCGAACTCGAGCCGGACCGCGGGGAAATCGTCCGCACGGATGGCCTCGTCGTCGCACAGCTTTCGCAGGCCCTCCCCGACGCCGGCGAACACACGGTCAGCGAAGTTGTCCGTTCGGGCCTCAGCCACGTGCAGGTTTTGCTCGACGAATACCGCGCAAAATCGATGGGCAATCTCGATACGGCCGGATTGCAGGACCTCGAGAAGCTGCATCGCCAGATTGACGCGCTTGGTGGCTGGCACATAGAGCAGCACGTTGAAGCAACCATCAGCGAGCTCGCCTTGCCGGCAGACAAGCGCATGGACGAGCTGTCCGGCGGCTGGCGCCGGCGCGTGGCACTGGCCCGCGCGCTGGTCCAGAAACCGGGACTGCTATTGCTCGATGAGCCAACCAACCACCTCGACATCGTGACGATCCAGTGGCTCGAGCACGTCATTCTTGGTTTTACCGGCGCGGTATTGTTTATCACCCACGATCGTGCGTTTCTGCGCAGGCTGGCGACCCGCATCGTCGAAGTCGATCGCACCCGGCTGACGAGCTGGCCCGGCGACTTCGATAATTTCCTGCGGCGCAAGGAGAAAGCGCTCGAGGACGAAGCCACCGAGCACGCGCGCTTCGACAAGAAACTCGAACAGGAAGAGATCTGGATCCGCCAGGGCATCAAGGCACGGCGTACCCGCAATGAAGGCCGCGCGCGGGCGCTCGAGGCGATGCGCGCGCAGCGCGCAAAGCGCATCGGCACGGAAGGCGGCGCGCGCTTGCACATCGAGGAGGCGGAAGGATCGGGTCGCAAGGTCATTCGCGCACGCAATGTGGGCTTTCGCTACGACGAACAGGTGCTGGTCGACAGCTTCTCGATGACCATCATGCGTGGCGATCGCATCGGCATTATCGGCAACAATGGCGTCGGCAAGACCACCCTGTTGCGCCTGCTGCTTGGCGAACTGGAGCCGCAGTCCGGCACGATCAAACACGGCACCAATCTCGTCATCGGCTATTTCGACCAGCTGCGCCAGTCGCTGGACGAGGAAAAATCGGTTGCCGAAAATGTCGGCGAGGGTCGCACCTATATCCAGATCGGCGGCAAAGACCGGCACATTATCGGCTACCTGAAAGGTTTTCTGTTTAGCCCGAAGCGCGCGCTGACGCCGATAAAGGCCCTGTCCGGCGGCGAGCGCAACCGCGTGATTCTGGCCAAGCTGTTCACACGCCCCGCCAACCTGCTGGTTCTTGACGAGCCTACCAACGATCTCGACATGGAAACGCTCGAGGTACTTGAAGAAAAGCTCACGCAGTTTTCCGGCACGCTGCTCGTCGTCAGCCACGACCGCCAGTTTCTCGACAACGTGGTTACCAGCACGATTGTGTTCGAAGAGAACGGCGTGGTCCGCGAGTACGTCGGCGGCTACAGCGACTGGGAACGCCAGGGCCATGCACTGGCAGAAATGGAAAACCCGGACTCGCAGAACAAAGCGAAACAGTCGTCAGGCGTGGCGCTCGAGACCGCGGCACCGGTCGCCGAGAAACTCAAGTATCACGAGCAGCGCGAGCTGGACGATTTACCCGGGAAAATTGCCACGCTGGAAAAAACGATCGCCGAACTCCAGCAGCGCATGGCAGACCCGGACTTCTATGCCGCGGGTCACGGAGAGGTGCAGCCCGTGCTTGACGAACTGGCGGCGCAGCAGGCCAAACTCGAAACGCTCGTTGAACGCTGGTCCGAACTCGAGCAAAAACTGGAAGCCTGGCGCGCGGCGCGCGAGCACAACCGCTGACATGCTCGCGCGACATCACTCGATTTACAGCAGCTGCAAAGCCAGCGCCATCTGACAGAAAAAGCCCGCCGCAAACGCGACCGTACGGACCCAGGGAATGCCGAAGGTGTAGGCGGCGGCGTGCACAACGCGCGCCCAGAAATACACCTGGCAGGCCAGCACTGTTGTTTCGTTGCTGACACCTGCGGCCTGCGCCACCAGCACCAGCGCGGCAAATACCACGAGATTTTCAACGGCGTTGTAATGCGCGGCTTTCATGCGTTGTGCCCAGGGCGCCAGCGGTGTCGGGTTCTGCGGATAGCCGACCGCATCGACGAGGCCGCGCACGCCGATCGTATTAAGGATGTAAGGAACCCACAGCAACGCGGTCAGCGTTGCCACCCAGGTCAGACTCATCAGTTCGCTCGACATGTTGTTACCCCTCAGGTCTACGTTATTGCCGTGGCCGGACGCAACTGGATGAAGCGCCCCGGCCGATGCCTGGACCGGCTGAGCGGAGCTTAGTAC
>JBATFU010000065.1:0-3038 GCA_049665065.1 Woeseia sp.
ACCCGGAAGCGACCAAAACCATTTCAGCGAAGACGCATCATCAGAAAATCGACTTCAATATTTTCGAAGGCATGGAAGTCAAAGGCTGCGCCTCGCACACACTGAGCCAGGGCAAGGTCGTCTGGGCGGATGGCAAACTGAATGTCGAACGCGGTGCGGGCCGGTACATCGAGAAGCCGCCGTTTGCGAGTTACTACGATGCAGTCAAAAAACGCAACAAGCTGAAGACACCGACCGCGGTCATGCGCGGACAGCCGAAACGCAAGGCCGGCGGTCAAGGCTGAGCGCAAGCATGGGTTCATCGACAAAGAGCGACAAGGCACCCGATATTCGCGCGGGTCGGTTACCCGCAACCGAGATAGAGAAAAACTTCGGTGACCTGCACGAACCCTTGACGCGCTCGGAAGCGCTGATCGAAGCCGACCGCTGCTACTTTTGTTTTGATGCGCCCTGCACCATCGCCTGCCCGACCGATATCGACATTCCGGGTTTCATCCAGCAGATTCGCAGCGATAACCTGAAAGGTTCCGCGCACACGATCCTCAAGGAAAACATCATGGGCGGCATGTGCGCGCGCGTTTGCCCGACTGAAGTGCTGTGCGAACAGGACTGCGTGCGCAATACCCACGAAGATCAACCGGTGCGCATCGGCATGCTGCAGCGCTATGCCACTGACCCCATTTTCGAAAACAACACCCAGCTGTTTGCACGCCAGCCCGACACCGGCAAGCGCGTTGCCGTCGTTGGCGCGGGTCCCGCCAGCCTGTCCTGCGCGCACCGTCTTGCGGTTCTGGGCCACAACGTGGTGGTTTACAACCGCGACCCGAAACCGGCTGGACTGAACGAATACGGTATTGCCGCGTACAAGACCGTCGACGATTTCGCGCAGCGCGAAGTGGAATACATCCTGTCCATCGGCGGCATTGAACTGCATAACGGCGCAGCGCTGGGTCGCGACCTTTCACTTAGCGCGTTGCGCGACGAATACGACGCCGTGTTTGTCGGTGTCGGCCTCGGTGATGTTAATGAACTGGGACTCGACAACGAAGACCTCGACGGTGTGTTGAATGCCGTCGACTACATCGCCGAACTGCGCCAGGCCAAAGACAAAGGCAGTCTGCCCGTCGGCCGACGCATCGTCGTGATTGGCGGCGGCATGACGGCCGTCGACATTTCCGTGCAAAGCCGCCGGCTTGGCGCCGAACAGGTGCACATGGTCTACCGCCGCGGGCCCGAGCAGATGGGCGCGAGCGTGTATGAACAGGAACTGGCGATGACCAACGGCGTGCAGATTCATCACTGGGCAATGCCGGTCGCATTGCATGGCGCTGCGCACGTGCATGCCGTCGAGTTCGAACGCACCTCGCTCGACAGCAAGGGCGCGTTACGCGGCACCGGCGAACGCTTCACATTGCAGGCAGACGTCGTCTTCAAGGCCGTCGGCCAAACCGCTGCCGAAAACCTGTTCGGCGATCTCGCTGCCAAACTCAAAGTGCAGCGTGGCAAGCTGCAGATCGACGACGAACGCCGCACCACGCTCGATGGCGTGTGGGCCGGTGGCGACTGCGTCTACGGACACGACGACCTGACCGTTACCGCAGTGCAGGACGGCAAGCTTGCTGCAATCTCAATCGACCGCGCGCTGCGCGCGGCCGGAGCGTGAACGATGGCTGACCTGACAAGCACCTTTCTTGGCATAACCTCGCCAAACCCTTTCTGGCTCGCCTCGGCGCCTCCGACAGACAAGGCCTACAACGTCAATCGCGCTTTTGAAGCCGGCTGGGGCGGCGCAGTATGGAAGACGCTTGGCGAAGACCCGCCGATCGTCAACGTCAACGGCCCACGCTACGGCGCGATCCACAGCAACGACCGCCGCGTGATCGGCTTCAACAACATCGAGCTGATCACCGACAGGCCGCTGCAAACGAATCTCGGCGAGCTGCGCCAGGTCAAACGCGACTGGCCGGACCGCGCGCTGATCGCCTCGATCATGCTGCCGATGAACGAGCCGACCTGGGCGAAGTACATCCCGATGATCGAGGACACCGGTGTTGACGGCTTCGAGCTGAACTTCGGCTGCCCGCACGGCATGTCCGAGCGCGGCATGGGCGCGGCGGTAGGCCAGGTGCCCGAATACATCCAGATGGCGGCCGAGTGGGCGAAGAAATACGCGCGCACACCGGTCATCGTGAAGCTGACGCCGAACGTCACGAATATACTGCCACCGGCGAAAGCCGCAGCAGCCGGCGGTGCCGATGCCGTGTCGCTGATCAACACGATCAATTCGATCATGCGCGTCAATTATGAAACGCTGACGATGTACCCGAGCACGGACGGCATGGGCTCACACGGCGGCTACTGCGGCCCGGCGGTCAAGCCAATCGCGTTGCACATGGTGGCAGAGATCGCGCGCACGCCCGAGACGGCGAAGATTCCCATCTCCGGCATCGGCGGCATCGCCGACTGGCGCGACGCCGTCGACTTCCTCGCACTCGGCGCCAGCAACGTGCAGGTCTGCACCGCGGCAATGGTCTACGGCTTCAAGATCATCAACGACCTGACGAGCGGCCTGAGCAATTTCCTCGACGCGAAGGGCATGAAGTCCGTCAGCGAGCTCGTCGGCCGCGCCGTACCGAGCGTGACCGACTGGCAGTACCTGAACCTGAACTACGTCGAGAAAGCGGTCATCAACCAGGATCTCTGCATCCAGTGCGGCCGCTGCCACGTCGTTTGCGAAGACACCTCGCACCAGGCGATCACGCACACGGTCAACGGCAAGCGGCATTTCGAGGTCATCGACGAAGAATGCGTCGGCTGCAATCTCTGCGTCAGCGTCTGCCCGGTCGACAGCTGCATCACGATGGAACGCATGGCGTCCGGCGTGGACCCGCGCACCGGCCAGAAGATCAGTAACGAGAAAGCCGACTGGACCACCCACCCGAACAATCCCATGCGCAAAGGAACGAGCTGATGAGCCAGCAGGATATCGAACTGGTCGCCGCGGCAAGCGAGGCACGCAATCATGCCTACGCACCCTA
>JBATFU010000066.1:0-3637 GCA_049665065.1 Woeseia sp.
TTGATCTTGCCGCGAAGCCGTCGTTTGCAATTGGGAAGACGAGTTGTCATCGGCTGGGACCAGACACAGAATGCGATGCGTTCCGTGGTTGCCGCGCTGCCAATTCTGCAACAAGCCGAGGAGGTCAGCATCCTGACGAGCGGCACAGGCAAGTCACACGGCGCGAAAGCGGGCCGGCTGGTCAGTTACCTGAAAACCTGGGGTATTGATGCGAGCGCCACACGTACACCGGAAAGAAGCACAAGTGAGGTAGCTGATCTCGAAGCGCACCTGAAAAAAGTCGATGCCGATTTGCTGGTCATGGGCAGCTACAGCCGTCATCGGTTTCGCGAACGCCTGTTTGGCGGCATGACCGAGCATTTCTTGTCGAAAAGCTCAATGCCCGTGTTGATGATGCACGGTTAGGCGACCGGCGATGCGACGAGAAGCCTGTTGCCGGAGCTACGCATGAAGCCTTTTCGACGCATTCTCGCTGTGATCGACCCCACTCGTGAGAGCCAGGGAGCGTTAGGGCGCGCAGCAGCGCTGGCCAAACTGTACGGCGCAGACCTGAGACTCTTCGCCTCATGCTATTACTCGTATCTGACAGATATTGCCGCTGACTACGGACCCGCGGCGCAGTCGTTTAGTGAAACCACCTTAACAACCGTCAAGGATCGCCTCGAACAACTCGCGGAGAGCGTTCGGTCAGCGGGAGTATCGATTAGCTGTCAGGCAGAATGGGATCGATCGCGTCACGGCAGCATACTCGCAGCCGCCGGTCAGTTTGGCGCTGATCTGATCGTCAAAGACACTCACTATCACACTGCAATATCCCGCGCTCTGTTTACCAATACCGACTGGAGCCTGATTCGCGAAAGCACAGTTCCGCTGTGGCTCGTCAAAAAGGACCAGGAGTTTCCCGCCAACCCGGTCGTCATTGCCGCCCTTGATCTTGGTGAGGAACGAAAAAATGCCCTGAGTATGGATGGGTTTCTGCTGCTGGCAGGGCGCGAGATCACGCGAGTTCTGCGCGGGCGGCTGTATGTTTTTCACGCCTTCGATTTATTGCCGATGCTCGGCGATGCAGCGACCTGGGCGATCAAGCCGGAGCGGCTGCCGCTCGAAAAGTTGCGCAGCGAGCTACGCCTGAGCCGCGCCGAGGCACTCGACGCGCTGGCGGGCCGCCACGGCATTTCTGCTGAATACCGCTTGCTGGAAGCCGGCCCCGTCACCGATACCTTGCCCGGAATGGCGACTCAACTGGAGGCGTCACTGCTGGTCATCGGCGCAGCTGCATCGAATGACAAAGCCTTGAATCGTATCGGCGGTACAGCGGAGGCGGTGCTTGATCATGTGCCCTGCGACCTGTTGATACTTCGCCCGCCGGTCGGGGCCTAGCTGGCTCACGCCCGCTTGGATGTTCTCCGTGCCGGACCGGAATATGGAAGCGCTGCGGCAGGATCATGTTCCAGACAGGATACGCCAGCGTTTGGCGCAGCCACCGCAACCCAGTTACCTGGCCGATGCCGTGCTGGGCGGCATCGATGGCTGTGTCACGACGCTCGTTATCGTTGCCGGGGCTATTGGTGCGCAGTTTCCTGCAGCAATTGCGATCGTGCTCGGTGTTGCCAATTTGCTCGCCGACGGATTCAGTATGGCGGTCAGCAATTATCAAAGTGTTAAAACGCGCGACGACCTGCTGGAACGCACGCGACGCGATGAGCAGCATCACGTCCGCCAGGTACCCGAAGGCGAAATCGAAGAAGTCCGCCAAATTTTCGCGCTTAAGGGCTTCAGCGGTAATGACCTGGAGAATATTGTTGCGGTCATCACCGCCGATCCGAAACGCTGGGTGGACACGATGCTCGTCGAGGAACACGGCCTGTCCCTGACGGTAATACAACCGTGGAAATCAGCCTTAAGTACCTTCACCGCATTCGTGGTCGTCGGTTCTGTGCCGCTTCTGCCGCTGTTAGCGAACGGACTTGAGTCGCGCGCAATCTTGCCGCTGAGCGTAAGCCTTTCGTTACTGGCTTTTTTTGCAATCGGGTTTCTGAAAGGACGACTGATGCGCAATCGCCCCTGGAAGCAAGGCTTGACCACGATGCTATCCGGTGGTGCGGCTGCCGCGCTGGCGTACGGCATAGGCGCGTGGTTGCGTGGCGTGGTTGGGACGATTTGAATGTCTGCACATGAGGAAGCGCAGACAATGAGGGCGGTATCCGCATGTACCGAATTGACCTCGGCGATTTCCAACAACCTCACGCGGCAAGAGCGAGGGCAGACCACGGACACGCCAGTAATTTTTGTCACGCAATGTCTTTCGAATATCACTGGTCAATGCCGATTGCTGGCTGTGACGCGCAGCTAATGGAGGTCGAGGGTGCGTACTATCCGTAAAATTCTTTGCGTGGTGGATCCCGCGAAAATGGATTCGCCCGCGGTCCGCCGCGCGGTCTGGCTTGCTAAGACAATGGGCGCAGACCTCGAGTTGCTTGCAGTGGTCTATGCGGATCTCGCGCACTCGCAAGCCCTGCAGGATCGAGCGCTTCTCGACGGCGTACGTTCCAAAGTGCTGCACGATCTACGCGGTCAGCTCGCTTTGATCGCGGACAGGATACAGCGCGACTTCAAGGTGTCGGCTTGCGCCAATGTCGTTTGGGACAACCCCTTACACGAAGGTGTCATACGCTACGCCAACGCAGGCGATGTGGATATTCTGATGAAGGATGCAGCTTATGATGATGAGTTGCGCATGACGGTCATGTCCAATCAGGATTGGCAGCTCATTCTCGGTTGTTCTCAGCCGCTATGGATCGTAAAACGGCCTGAGTTGCCTGCCGAAACGCATTTTATTGCAGCGCTGGATCCACTGCACAAAAATGACAAGCCAGCCGAGCTCGACGACGCCATTCTGGAACTAGGCAAAACCTTGGCTGCGGCGAGTGGCGTTGCGGTGCATGCATTTCATTCCTTCGATCCGCGAATCGCGACGTCGACTGCTGTGAACAACGTGTATATCCCTGTATCACTGCCGCTCAGTGATATCGAGGAACAAATGCGCGAGCAGCACACGTTGAGGTTTGCGCAGATCCTGGATTCTCATGACATACCGGAAGATCGACAGCATCTGGTCACAGGCCTGACTGATGAAGAGTTGCCAAGGCTTGCAACGCGATTAAATGCAACTGCCGTGATCATGGGTGCAATAGCGCGGAATAGCGTGAAGCGAGTCTTTATTGGTTCAACGGCCGAGCGGACATTGAATCGCCTGCCTTCCGATCTGATTGTCGTCAAGCCCGACTGGTTCGAGTCGCCGGTGCCAGCGGAAAATGCTGCGGAACACGCACCCGCGCAATAACGACTCCGTCCGCTATCTTACTTGTGCCGAAGGCTTGCGCTTGCGCTAGTCTGGCAGCGCGAAGGCGATTACATAGTCACCGAGTTCATCACTCATGTTCGGGTGCCCACCCGCCGCAATCACGACGTACTGCTTGCCCGTGTTCCCGACCCGGTAGGTCATCGGTGTCGCCTGGCCACCGACCGGCAGGCGCGCCTGCCAAAGTAGTGCACCGTTCTCAAGGTCGAAGGCACGCTGCAACTGCCGGGCTATGCCGGCGGCATCAACTGGGGCGGCATCGCGTTCGAACCGGCA
>JBATFU010000067.1:0-5047 GCA_049665065.1 Woeseia sp.
ATCACGTACGGTGCCGGATTTTTCTCGACATGCGCGATCGCTGAATCGAAATCAGTGAAGTCCTGGAACGGGATAATTGATACGCCGTGCTTCTTGAGTTCTTCCTGGCCAAAAGACCGATCATCTTCGAGCCTGTCGGTGTAGGCGGTGCCGCCGATAACATTGTGACCTTCGGCGCGCAGGCGTTCGGCGATGTCGCCCTGGCCGAGGACGTCGTCGAACACGATGACATCGGCCCAGTCGACATGCGGCTCCCATTCATCAACTTTTGGGACAAAGCCATCGCCGATACTGCGCTCGCCCTCGTTGGCGATGTAGTAGCGGACCTCGTGACCCTCGCGCGCAACCTGCCAGGCGATGTCGCTGATCAATGCATCGATGGAGACGAACAGAAACTTCAGGGGGGAATTACTCATGCATGCCTCTTTAGGCCGGCCCTCAAGCCGGCCGGGTTGAACCATATGCGGATTTTACGCGCGCCAGCGGTCCCGTTTGAGGTCCGTTTTGGCGCTATTTGGGCGTATATAAACACCTGTTGAAAAATATAAAAAACAATAACTTATGATCATCCTGCCGGGGCTTTAATGAAACTGTGCGCCATGCCCTGTCACCGTTAGCTGCTGTGAGTACTATCGGGCAACCAGATTTAAAAGACCACAGGACAGGAATACGCAGTTTAGCGGCAATTCAACAGGGCAGTGCGATTGCATTGGCCTGTGCCGCCCAAAAGGGAATTCGGTGATACGCCAGACGATCAAATACGTTCGCGACCAGCTCAGCAACCGGTCGGACGAGGAGCATGTGCAGAACGGCATACGACTGCTCATCGTCGGCGCCGCCACGATCTATTTCTTTTCGGATTCCTTCGCCAGCGGCGCTGTTAACCAGCAGTATGTCCCATACGCCCGCTGGGCCTCCGCCGGTGCCTGTGTCGTAACAGTGCTGCTTGCAGTTGCCCTGATCCTGCAGCCCGGTCCGTCCGTACTTCGCCGCATTGCAGGCATGGTTCACGATGTCACGGCAATCTCCGTCGCCATGTACCTCGGCGAGAGCAGCGCCGCCGGCGTTGCCGCAATTTATCTCTGGGTCACGCTCGGCAACGGTTTTCGCTACGGCAACGCTTACCTCTATGGCTGTGCGTTCATGAGTTTTGTGGCGTTCGCAGCCGTGTCAATCCTCAGTGATTACTGGCGGGCCAACGGCACACTGAGCGCCAATATCCTGATCCTGCTGGCACTGATTCCCCCGTATGTCGGTGCCCTGTTGAATTCCCTGCAACGCGCCAAGGACCAGCTTCGTGTGCAGGCCAGCGTCGATGTGCTGACAGGTCTCCTGAATCGTGCCGAAACCGAGATGAGCGTCGAGCGCGTTATCGACAAGCGTCACGATGGGCATTCCCTGCTGTTCTGCGATCTCGACCTGTTCAAGCTGGTCAATGACAGTGCCGGACATGCTGCAGGTGACAAACTGCTGGCGGATGTGGCCAGAATCATCCAGGAGTGCAGTGGCAAGGGCGCGGTGGTCGGGCGCCTGGGTGGTGATGAATTCTGCGTATTCCTGCCGGACTGCACGATGGAAGCCGCACGCCGTATTGCTGAGAACATTCGCAACAGCGTATCGGGCTATCGCCTCGCCTGGGGACGTGAATATTATTCCGTCGGTATCAGCGTTGGTGTTGCGCCAACGAGTGCCGTGCAGGACATGGGCTCACTGTTCCGTCTTGCCGACGCCGCCTGCTACGCCGCAAAAAATGCGGGGCGCAACCAGGTGCACGTCGTCGATCCGCGGGCGGGCGTCGCCGATACGCAGCGTATCCGGCGCATGTTTGCCGATACGCCGCTGGGGTCTACTGGCGCCGGTCGCATCTACCGTTCGCCGGATATGTAGATTGACCGGATAGCGGTCCGGACAACAGCCAATATCTGCTGACCAACTCTGACCGGACCAAGTACCCGCAAAAAAAAGCCCCGCCACAAGGACGGGGCAAATGCGTCGGATCTAGACGCCAGAATCGTTTAACGCTGCTTCAGAGCGTCGCGAATTTCCTGCAGAAGAACGACTTCGTCAGACGGCTTCGCTGGTTCCGCCGGCTTCTCTTCTTCCTTTTTCTTCATCGAGTTCATGCCTTTGATCATCATGAAGATGGCGAAGGCAACGATGACGAAATTGACCGTTGCATTGATGAACATGCCGTAATTGATGGTCGCGGCACCGGCTTCCTGGGCTGCAGCCAGAGAGTCATAAGGTGTGTCGGTCAGGTTGATGAACAGCTGGCTGAAATCAACGTTGCCCATCATGAGACCGATCGGCGGCATGATGACGTCGTTAACCAGTGATGCAACAATCTTGCCGAATGCGCCGCCGATGATGATACCGACTGCCATGTCGACGACATTGCCGCGCATTGCAAATTTCTTAAATTCACTGAGCATTGTTTTCCCCTTGGGTTTTTCGAAGGCCCATTGCTGGGCAGGTTGGTGCCGTTTTTAGCGGCGATTTTTGGTATGGCACAGCGAGTCGAGACCCTTACTGAGCACATTGTAGCGAGGGCAATATTCGCCCCCTCATTTGCAACAAACTTTGACAATTAAGCCTCTTACTTCCCGGCTAGGTGTCCAGCAGGGATTTGAGAGTTTCGAGCAAAATCTGCATTTGCAGCGGTTTCCGTAACCGTTCATTAAAAAGGCCCGGATCCAGTCGACTCGCGTCAGAGGCAGTCAGCGCAACCAAGGGCGCATCGAAACCCTGCGCGCGCAGCTGTCGCGCGACGTCTATGCCGCTCATTCCGGGTGTATTGATGTCGAGGATGGCCAGGTCGGGCCGCCGCTCGAGTGCGGTATCGAGCGCGACCTTGCCGTCGCCAACAAGTAACAGCTCGTAGCCTGCCCGGGTGAGGTAATACTCATGAATCGCACGCATGTCCTGATCGTCGTCGCAAATCAGGATGAGCGCGGGCTTGCCGGCCTTGAGCGTGTCCGTCGGTGTTGTGAGCACATCGCCCGCAGCCGGGGCCTGCAGCACCTTGCCGGGAACAGACACTGTAATGCGGCAGCCCTTGCCGACATCGGAGTCCATCGTCAGTGTGCCGTTCATCAGCGTCACAAGTCGAAGGCTGATTGACAGGCCGAGCCCGGTGCCCTTTACCGAACTGGATTTCTCGGTACCGCGCTCGAACGCCTGGAACATGCGGTCCTGGTCAGCGGGCGCGATGCCCGGACCCTCATCGGCAACAACGGCGATCAACTGCTGCTCGCGCCAGTCGAGCGAGAAACGAATCCTGCCGACGTCCGTGTACTTGACCGCATTGCCAAGCAGGTTCAGCAAGACCTGGCGCAGGCAGCCATCGTCGAGTTCCAGGTGCGAGGGAACGTTTGCGGCGAGCTCCGCCGAAAATGACAACGCTTTCTCTCCAGCAAGTGGTGCAATGATGGCCGCAAGGTCATCAACCAGTGAACGCATATCTGTCGCACGCAGCGTCAGGCTGTGACGCCCGGCGTCGAGGCGTGCTTCGTCCAGTACTGAATTGACAAGATCCTTCAGATGTTTCGAGGCGCGCGCGATGGCGGCCCCACATTGCTTCGCAACTGACGCATCGCCTGCCGATTCATTGAGGCGCTCGGCATAGCTGATGATCGAAGACAGGGGCGTGCGAAATTCATGCGACATTATCGCGATGAAGCGGCCTTTTGCTTCGTTGGCGCGCTGGGCTTTCTGGCGCTGCCGTTCCAGCTGCGAGCGTGCCTCTACCAGTTCCGAGATCAGATCACGCTGTCGCCTGATCATTTTCTGCTGCTGCACGTGCAGCAACTTATTCTCGTTTAACGATTGCTGGCGCACCTGCGTTTCTGCATGGTCTTCGGCGCTGCCCAGCAAAAGTACCGCATGGTCTTCTGCCCGCGCGATGATGTGAATTTCGACGGGCCCGATACGGGGCAGCGTCATCAGCGGGATCACGACCGTCTCGTTACCCAGCATGTTGAACAGGAACGGTGCCGCCTGCAGCATGTCGTCGCCGCGCTGCAGATCGATAAAGCCGTAGCGTCCGGCGTCGCCCGACCAATCGGTCAGTCGGTATCTGGCGTCGACGCAAAAGCAGAAAGGCTTGTGCTTCTCAAAAAACGCATCCTTAAGATACGTTGTAATGTCATCTGCCAGCCCCATGCGTCAGGCAGATAACTCACGACGCACGATACGTTCAGCGAGTTTCCGTATAGCGAGTTCGACGTTGTCACCTGTCTTGGCGCTGGTTTCGTAAAGCTCAGGGCAGACCTCGCGAATTTCTGCGAGTTTTCTCGCATCGATCTCCCAGCTTGACCGCAGGTCAGTCTTGTTTGCGAGAAACACGAACGGCAGGTCGCCATGCTTTTCGATAACCTGTGCGCGCAGCGCGAGTGCTGCGCGCACGGTGCGGGCGCGGGTCCCGTCGGCTACCAAGATGCAGCCTGCTGCGCCGCGCAGGTAGGCGAGCTCCAGCGTGCCGAAGCGCTCGGTGCCAGCGACATCCCAGATCACCAGCTTGAGATCGACAGCCGAATCCACAAGCGAAATTTCCTTGGTATCAATCTTGACGCCGATCGTCGTCAGGTATTTCTCCGAGAAATGATTAGAAACGAAACGCTCGATCGTGCTGGTCTTGCCGACGGCAAAGTCGCCGATGACACAAATCTTGGCCGTTAGTGCCGTCATGGCCCGGGTGGCGTCAGCGCAATCTTGACGATCGAACGGCGCTGCTGCGGGTCAGCGTCTGCATCAGTGCTGCGCGGAATACTGGTGCCGGTTGCCAGCAGTGATGGCTCCACACCCGCATTGCGTAACGCGCCAAAGACGACAGCTGCGCGATCATTCGCAAGACGATCATTGAAAGATCGGCTGCCAATACCGTCAGTATGACCGGTGATCTGCACTTGCAGGGTAGCGCCGAAATCATGTGCGTCGGCCGCGAGCTGACGCAGGTTTTCGCCAAACGTTGCGAGTCGCACCACAGACTCGGACGCCAGCTCGGCATTGTTTGCAAAGTAGAAAGTTGCGCCGTCAAGCGCACTGGCGC
>JBATFU010000068.1:0-2576 GCA_049665065.1 Woeseia sp.
CGGCGGGCGCGGTTGTAACGGCGCATGAGGCCGAGGCCGGTTTCGTGGTCGGAATCGGCCTTCGCTCGCAGGTCATGGAACGTCCAGGAGACCTCGAGCCTTCGCATCGCGGACTGGATCGCAGTCATGCTCCAGGGTTTGCCGCTGCGATTGGTAAATACCCAGTCGGATTTCGACCGCTCAAGTTCTTTCCGCACCAGCCTCCGTAGGCTGTCCGTCCATTGGCGGATCTCGTGCTTGCCGTCCTTCGATTGCCATACTTTGATGCCGTCTACCGTTATCTGATCGCGCCTGATCGACCGAAGGTCTTTTTGCCGGAACCCGGTCAGGTAGGCGGCCCACAGTAACCGTCGAAGAGATACGTGGGCACTGCGCAGCGCTTGCCGGAGTTCCTTGTCGGTTACAGCCCGCGTCCTCGGTTTTTCGGTGTTTCGCCGGACGCCATAGCAAGGATTTACGGTGCACGCGCGAATCCGCATGCCGTGATTGAAGACGCTGGACAAGCAGGCTATTTCGCGGTTGCCGGATGGCCCATGGCCTTTGTTTTCCCGCAGCTCAAGGTAAACGGCTATGTCTTGCGACGTGACATCATCCGGCCGCATGTGTCCAAAAGTAGGGCGAAGCTGGCGCTTGATAATGTTCGCGTAATCGCGCTGCGTGGCCATCGCTTTTTTCGGAAGTCGATTGGCGATGAAGTCATCCATCACGCCTGCGAGCGTACCGGCGCCCTTCGAAAGTATCTTCCACAACTCCCGGTGCAGTTCTTCTTCCGGCGCATCGATTCGACAAAGGCGTATCCACTTGTTCTTGCTAACGTAATACAGGGACGGACCTTTTGGATAGACGTTCTTCGGCAACTTTTTCATTGGTAATTTGGCCTCGTAGGTCTGTCCCGCATTAGTGCTTCATTATAGGCAAATTCGGAAGTTGTAGGACGTCCGTCCGCGTCCGGCATCCAGGGTATACCGCGCTTCTGGCACCAGCGCTTTACGGCGGACGGCTTGGTGCGATTCGCTATTTTTGCCAGCTCTTTGAACGGAATCAACACGGTCGCGGTCCTTAAACCATTTTCGGAGCCGGTTCGAGAACGGGTCGCCCGGCTTTGAGTGTGCCGCGTATGCCGTTTGGCCGAACCCACGGTCCATCGAGTCGTTCGATCCAGCCGTCGTGTTCCAGGCTCATGATCAGGAGGCGCACCGTCAGCCAATGTCGGTAGCGCGTGGGGGTTGAGAATTGCCCGGTGCGCTCTGCCAGATACCAGCGCAGATGCTTCAGCTGCCATTGGTCAGGAGCAACGTGCCAGCGCTGCCAGATGGTTGTGGCAATGTGCCCGGCACGCACCAGATGATGTCGGACTGTGCCGCGTCTTGACCCAGGCAAACGTTTGGCCAACAGCGCTTTGGCCTGCCGCGCCGCTGCCCATTGATTGGCCGCGCGGTTCATCGGACACCGCCAACGTAGGCCGCGACGACATCGCTGCGTGCGTGGCCCAGTTCCTGGGCGATGGTTTGCCGTGCGGCTCGATCTGCATCGCGACCCGCGATCCTTCGACCGGCAATCACCGGCGCAGCGGATCCGGTGAGCATGCGGTATCGCTCGCAAGCGTAAGCGGCGCGAAGATCGTGCAGCTTCTTCAAGTTGTAGTCGTCCCGAGCCCGGGCCCAGACATGATGCACTTGCGTATTCCACTGCCGCCAGGACAGCTCGGTGGGAATCAGGTTCCGGCCGGTGCCTTGCGCTTTCGCGGCTCGTACCAGGCAACCCATGCCAATTTTCGAGACAGGCACCCAGCGATCCACGCGATGACCCCGACCGCCCTTGGTGCCGGCGGTGATATTGACGGCACTATTTTTCGTCGCCTGACGCAACGCCGCCCTGGCATCAAGCATGGACGCCTCGCGAAGACGAAGGCCCAGCGCACGAGCGATTTCGACCACTGACGCAATGCGCTCGTGGCCGTTCATACGTAGTTGATCTGCACACTGGCGCACGGCCTGCCGGTCGAGACCGGCCGGAGGTTCGACTCGTACGTGATTCCGTTTACCAACGAGGGCGGCTGGCGCAACCCGAATGCGTCGATCGCCACGGAGTGACTCCAGCACCACGTTGACACTTGAAAGTAGGTTTTGTGCGTACGACACGGACATGGAGTTCTCGGTCACCTTGTTCGCCAAACACCTTCCGTATGCGTTCACCGTACTTCGATCGACCTTTCGTGCGTCGCGCATGCCGTGCTCACTTCGACACCACGCGACAAATTGTCGCCAGCGCTCGGTGTGTCCGGCGACGGTCGCGTAACGCCCGTTGCCGAAGCTTTCTCTCAGTGCCTGCTTGCCTGCCCAGTCCATCTGTTTGCCGTAACCAAAATTACGGCGTCCTGTTGTCTTCATCCTCATTCCGTACTCCTTCGGTTTCCTGTAGCTGTTGAGTGATGAACCGCGTTTGGCTGGCGGTCACAGCGTGTGTGTCCTCATTGCGAGGCCGAGGGGGTGGCGGTGTGCGCCACTGGAGTCAATCACCGCACCACAACACCCGATGACGACCGAAGGACGGCCGTGGAATGGGTGAGGCTGCGC
>JBATFU010000069.1:0-8554 GCA_049665065.1 Woeseia sp.
GGTGAGGGCGGTGAATCCGCCAGCGAGAGCAAGGGCGGCAGCAAAGACGCGGCTCCTGCAGCAGCGGAGGAGAGCGAAGCGGACGAGGACGACAGCGCAGACGACGCAGGCGGTGGTGGCGGCAGTGCGCACAAGCTGAGCCCCTCTGTGCGTCGCATGCTCGAAGAACACGACCTTGAAGCCAGTGCGATCTCTGGCAGCGGCAAGGATGGCCGGGTCACAAAGTCAGACGTCATGAAATACCTTAAGTCGCATGGCGACGAATCAGGGTCAGCGGATCAGGGCGACACGGTTCCTGCAGCGGCCAGTGCCCCGGCAGCCAACCGCAGCGAGCAGCGCGTGCCAATGACGCGGCTGCGCGCCCGTATCGCGGAACGTCTCGTGAACGCGCAGCAAACGGCAGCAATGCTGACCACGTTCAACGAGGTTGACCTGACTGAAGTCATGGCATTGCGCAGCAGGTACAAGGAGCAGTTCGAGAAAGAGCATGGCGTCAAGCTTGGCTTCATGTCTTTCTTCGCCAAGGCGTCTGTTGAGGCGCTGAAAAAATTCCCGGCGGTCAATGCGTCGGTAGAAGGTACGGACATCATCTATCACAACTACTACGACATCGGCATTGCCGTGTCGTCGGATCGCGGCTTGATGGTGCCCATTGTGCGTGACGTCGATCACATGAGTTTTGCGGACGTGGAAAGCGCGATTGCAGAACTCGGCCGCAAGGCACGCGACGGCAGCATGAGCATGGAAGACCTGACCGGCGGCACGTTCACCATTACGAATGGCGGCATCTTTGGCTCGATGCTGTCTACGCCGATCCTGAACCCGCCGCAAAGTGCCATTCTTGGCATGCACTCGATCATGCAGCGTCCGATGGCCCTCGACGGTGAGATTAAAATCCGGCCGATGATGTACCTGGCGCTGACTTACGATCATCGCATTATCGATGGCAAGGAAGCGGTGCAGTTCCTCGTCAGCATCAAGCAGTCGCTGGAAGACCCGGGTCGACTGTTGCTGCGCGTCTGATTAATTCGTCGCCTGCCGTACTGGCGGGCACCCAGGTTATTTGAAGAGAGTTCTATGAGCAGAAGTTTTGACGTCATCGTGATTGGTGCCGGACCCGCCGGCTATGTAGCTGCAATTCGCGCGGCCCAGCACGGCATGAAGGTCGCCTGTATCGACGGCTGGGAGAATTATGACGGCAGCAATGCCTTCGGCGGCACCTGCCTGAACGCCGGCTGTATCCCTTCAAAAGCGATGCTTGAGTCGTCCGAGCTGTTTCATCGGGCCGGGCATGAATTCGCGACGCATGGCATCAAGGTATCAACGCCAAAACTCGATCTCGAAACAATGCAAAAACGCAAAGCCGGCATCGTGAAGCAGCTTACGGGAGGTATCGCGGGCCTGTTCAAAGCAAACAAGATCGAGGGCCTGGTCGGGCACGGCAAACTGCTTGCTGGCAAGAAAGTCGAGTTCACGCCGGTCAAGGGCGACACGGAAACACTGCAGGCGAAGCATGTCATTCTCGCCAGTGGCTCCACGCCCATCGAGCTCAAGGTTGCCAGGTTTGATTCCGACAAGATCGTTGATTCATGGGGCGCGCTTGAGTTTGACGCGGTTCCGAAAAAGCTGGGGGTGATCGGGGCTGGCGTCATCGGTCTAGAGCTCGGCAGCGTCTGGAAGCGTCTCGGCGCCGAAGTCACGATCCTCGAAGCAATGGACGACTTCCTGTTCATGGCGGATCGTGACGTTGCCAGGGAAGCGGCAAAGCAGTTCAAGAAGCAGGGTCTCGACATCAAGCTCGGTGCCAGGATGACAGCGGCGAAAGCGGACAGCAAAGGCGTCAAGGTCGATTACGAGACAAAGGATGGCAAACATTCCCTGGATGTCGACAAGCTGGTAGTCGCTGTCGGTCGTCGCCCGTTTACCGACGGTCTTTTGGCCGACGACAGCGGCGTGCAGCTCGACGAGCGCGGTTTTATTGTCGTCGACGACGAATGCCGGACGAAGGTACCCGGCGTTTACGCGGTTGGTGATTGCGTTCGCGGCCCGATGCTGGCGCACAAGGGTTCCGAAGAGGGCGTTATGGCTGCGGACCTGATTGCCGGTGAAGTGGCTGAAGTTAACTATGCCGTTATCCCGTCCGTTATTTACACAGCCCCGGAGATAGCCTGGGTCGGCAAGACCGAGCAGGAAGTAAAAGACAGCGGCCGCAAGTACAAGACCGGCTCGTTCCCGTTCGCGGCGAGCGGTCGCGCCAAGGCGATGGAGCAGACGGCCGGAATGGTAAAAATTATTTCAGCCGTCGATGACGACGAAGTCCTCGGTGTGCATATCGTCGGGCCGATGGCGGGCGAGCTGATTTCAGAAGCCGTGCTTGCAATGGAATTCTCGGCCAGTACGGAAGACATTCAACGCACGGTACACGCACACCCGAGCCTGGCAGAGGCCATGCACGAGGCATCACTGTCGGTTGACAAGCGCGCGCTGAATTACATCAACCGCTAGGCGCCCGCCGCGAAAACTGGTTAGCGCGGCTTGCTAGCGATTAGCGCGCTGCACGGCAGTAACGTTCTGCAGCTGCTCCAGCCTGCTGATCGTGCGGCTCAAGGTAGGCAGATCCGGCACTGACAGTCGCACGTCCATCACGACCTGCTGGTGCCGCGGGTCCGCGCCAGTCTGCACGTTATTCACGCTGACTTTCTCATCGGCAAAGATGCTGCTGATATCGCGCAGCAGGCCCTGTCGATCGAAGGCTCGTATGGTCAGGTCTGCAGGGTACATCGCGTTGTCAGGCTGGCCCCAGTCGACGGCAATGACGCGCTCCGGACTCTTCGCGTTCAGGCTCAGGAAATTGCGACAGTCCTGCCGATGAATACTCACACCGCGTGCCTGCGTGATGTAACCAACGATCAGTTCCGGCGGTACCGGTCGGCAGCAACGCGCGTAATTGCAAAGCAGGTCACCCACGCCACTGACAGCGACCTGTTCCGTGCCGGCCTCTTTCGTCGCACCGCCGCGACGTGTGCGCAAGGTGTCGCCGGTATCGCGCCCGCGCAGGTTCTGGACCGCACTCGCGATGGCCGACGAGGTGATGTCGCCCGCACCGAGCGCCACGCACAATGATTCAACGTCGGCAAATTTCATGTGCTTTGCAATCTGCTCATGCTGCAGATCACGCACATTCAGTCGCGACAGTTCGCGGTCAAGAATGTCGCGACCCTGGCGCGCATTCTGGTCCTTGTCCTGTTGCCTGAACCAGTTTCTAACCTTGTTGCGACTGCGCGAACTGGCGAGGTAGCCGAGCTGTGGATTGACCCAGTCGCGACTCGGCTGCGGCGCACTGCCGGTAATGATCTCGACCTGGTCGCCGTTCTTTATTTTGTAGGTAAGCTGGACGATGCGGCCGTTGATTTTGGCACCGCGGCAGCGATGTCCGACCTGCGTATGCACGTGGTACGCGAAGTCGAGCGGCGTGGCGCCAGCCACCATCTCAACCACGTCGCCTTTCGGGCTTACGGCATAAACACGATCTTCGAAGACGTCATCGCGAATCTGGTCGAGCAGGTCGCTGTCCGCGTCTTCCGGATCGAGCAGCTTGCGCAGAAAACGGATTTTCTGGTCGAACGCGCCCTCGACGCCACCGCCTTCCTTGTAGCGCCAGTGCGCCGCGACACCGAGCTCCGCATGCCGATGCATGTCGTGCGTTCGAATCTGGACCTCCAGCGTCCTGCCGCCCGGGCCGATGACGGCGGTATGTAGCGAGCGGTAGCTGTTTTCCTTTGGGTTTGCGATGTAGTCGTCAAATTCTCCCGGCAGGTACGGCCACAGGTTATGCACCACGCCGAGCGCCGCGTAACACGCGCCAACGTCGGCGACGAAGATACGGACCGCGCGCATGTCGAAAATCTGGCTGATCGGCAGGTTCTTCCGCTGCATCTTGCGCCAGATGCTGTAGATATGTTTTGGGCGACCGCTGATCTCCGCTTGTATGCCGTTGTCCTGCAATGCCTCGCGCAACGATTCAATAACCGTTTCGATGAACTGCTCGCGCTCGCTGCGGCGCTCCTGCAAACCTTTCGCAATATCCATGTAGCGCTGTGGTTCGAGATAGCGAAACGCGAGATCCTCGAGCTCCCACTTCAATTGCCAGATGCCGAGGCGACTCGCAAGTGGCGCATAAATCTCGCGGGTTTCAATCGCCAGTCGTTGTTGCTCTGCCGGCGGTTCCTGTTTGGCGGTGCGCAACCTGAACAACTGTTCGGCAATGCGTACGAGCACCAGCCGCACATCGGACACAATGGCCAGCAGCATCTTGCGCAGCGCGTCCGATTGCGAGGTTGCCAGTGCCTCGCCGGGTCGCCAGTCGGCAGGCAGCTCAAACCGGCCAAGCTGCGTGAGACCGGCTGTCAGCGTGATGACTTCGGGATCAACCGCTGGATCCAGCTCGATGTTGGTCCGCTGCAGCAGCGGGTAGAGCAGAATGGCCGCCTGTACTTTCTGCGCCAGGTCGAACGGCGCGAGGATAGCGAGCAGCGCCTCGCCCTCGGCGCGGCAGGCGTCCTGCAGAGGCGCCGGTGCGAGTTCGCCAACGAGGCGTCGCGCTTTTGCGACGATGTCATCCTGTTTCTCACTCATTCGACGATCTTCCTGCTCATTCGTCATTGCTTTCGCTATTTTCCAGGGTGTGCCCGCATTCCATAACCGCTATCATACGCGCAGCTTGGGAAAGCCGGTTTGTTGCCGCTGTCAGACACGCGTAAAGGGCGTTTGCAGTTGCCATCGCACACCGGTCTCTCAAAACACTGGACGGACCACAAGGTTAGCAAGGCGATAATGGCAGGACACAGTAAATGGGCGAACATCCAGCACCGCAAGGGCGCCCAGGACAAGAAACGCGGCAAACTGTTTACGAAACTGATTCGGGAGATCACCGTTGCGGCACGCATGGGCGGCGGCGACCTGAATTCCAATCCGCGCCTGCGTCTCGCCGTTGACAAGGCGAAAGCGCAGAGCATGCCGAAGGACAACATCGATCGTGCGATCAAGCGCGGTGCCGGCGACATGGACGGTGACGACTACCAGGAGATTCGCTACGAAGGTTACGGCCCGGGTGGCACAGCCGTAATGGTTGATTGCATGACGGACAACCGCAACCGCACCGTTGCCGAAGTACGCCACGCTTTTTCCAAACACGGCGGCAATCTGGGTGCCGACGGTTCCGTCGGCTACCTCTTTAACCATGTTGGCTTGCTGACGTTCGCAGCAGGCCAGGATGAGGATGCCATCATGGAAGCAGCGATCGAAGCCGGTGCCGAAGACGTTCTTGTCGACAGCGATCATTCCGCGGAAATCATTACTGACCCTGCAGAGTTCGAATCAGTACGTGACGCACTGATTGCTGCCGGCTTCGAACCGGAGAGCGCCGAGCTGACGATGCGCGCGACCACGTCCGCCGAGCTTGGTATTGATGAGGCGAGCACAATGATCAAGCTGCTGGAGATTCTCGAAGACCTCGACGATGTGCAAAACGTTTACAGCAATGCGGATATCCCGGATGAGGTGCTGGCGCAACTATGAGCGCAGCGATGCCAATGACGGAACGCATCCTGGGTATCGACCCGGGCTCGCGCGTGACCGGCTTCGGCATTATCGATGTGTGTCAGACGTCAACCCATTACGTCGCGAGCGGCGCTGTGCAGTGCGCCGATGGCAGCCTGCCGGAGCGGCTGCAGCTGATCTATCGCTCTATCAGCGAGATCGTTGCCGAGTACAAGCCACACACCGTCGCGATTGAGAGCGTATTCATGCACCGCAATGCCGGCAGTGCCCTGAAACTCGGGCAGGCGCGGGCCGCGGCAATGTGCGCAACGTTTTCAGCGAACGCCACGGTGCACGAATACGCACCGCGCGAGATCAAGCTTGCACTGGTCGGGTCTGGCGCCGCAACGAAGGAGCAGGTGCAGCACATGGTTACCTCGCTGCTCGAACTGGACGGTACACCGTCGTCTGACGCGGCCGATGCGCTGGCTACCGCTATCTGCCATGCGCAACACCGGCGCATGAAACTGCGGCTCGCCGGCATGGTCGCGATTGCAGGTGATCGATGATCGGCATGCTGCACGGCAAGCTCGTCCACAAACAGCCACCGCAGATAATTGTTGACTGCAACGGCGTAGGCTACGAGGTGGAAACACCGCTGTCGACGTTTCTCGATTTACCGGGGCTCGGCAAGGACGTGCGCCTGTTCACGCATCTCCTGGTCCGCGAAGACGCGCAGATTTTGTACGGCTTCTCAAGTGAGCATGAGAAGTTGCTGTTTCGCACCTTGCTGAAGGTATCGGGCGTTGGCGCAAAAATGGCGCTGTCGATACTCTCGGCCATGACCGTGAACGATTTTGCGCGCTGTGTGCAACACGAAGACACGGCTCGCCTCGTCAAGATTCCCGGCGTCGGCAAGAAAACCGCCGAGCGCCTGATCATCGAAATGCGCGATCGACTCGAGAAAGCCGCCGAAGGCCTGCCCGCTGTGACGAGGCCTGATGCCATTAACGACTCACGCACGGAAGCCTTCGACGCGCTGGCTTCGCTCGGTTATAAACCGGTCGAGATCAAGCGCCTGCTGAGCAGCATGGAAACCAAGGGCATGAGTTCGGAAGACATTATTCGCCAGGCGCTGCGCCAGGCCGCCGACTAGGATATCGAAGAAACCATGTCAGCTATTGAGCACGATCGCCTCACGAGCTCCACGCAGCGCGCTGAAGATCGCAATTTTGATCGCGCCATTCGGCCGCGAACGCTGGCCGAGTACGTCGGTCAGGCCAACGTGCGGCAGCAGATGCAGCTTTTTATTACGGCGGCACGCAATCGCGAAGAAGCGCTGGATCATGTCCTGATCTTCGGCCCGCCCGGGCTCGGCAAGACCACACTTGCACACATCATTGCCAATGAAATGAACGTCAACATGCGCCAGACTTCCGGTCCGGTGCTGGAACGGCCCGGCGACCTGGCCGCGATCCTGACCAACCTCGAGCCTAACGACGTGCTGTTTGTGGACGAGATTCACAGGCTGAGCCCGGTCGTCGAGGAGGTGCTGTATCCGGCCATGGAGGATTTCCAGCTCGACATCATGATTGGCGAGGGCCCGGCTGCGCGGTCTATCAAGCTCGACCTGCCACCGTTTACGCTGGTCGGCGCGACGACGCGCGCCGGCCTGCTGACCTCGCCGCTGCGCGACCGCTTCGGTATCGTGCAGCGCCTGGAGTTTTATTCGACGCCGGAGCTGGAATCCATCGCAAAACGCTCCGCGGGCATCTTGAACCTGTCGATCGAAGATAGCGGCGCGCACGAGATTGCGAGCCGGGCACGCGGCACGCCGCGCATCGCGAACCGCCTGCTGCGTCGCGTACGCGACTTTGCGGAAGTAGAAGGCGACGGCATCGTGACCGCAGACATCGCGCGCAGCGCAATGGACCTGCTGGAGGTTGATCCGCACGGCTTCGATTCCAGCGACCGGCGACTGCTGCTGACAATCATTGAAAAGTTCGATGGCGGGCCGGTCGGTGTCGAGAGCCTGTCGGCCGCGCTGGGTGAAGAGCGCGGCACAATTGAAGACGTGCTGGAGCCGTACCTGATCCAGCAGGGCTTCATGATGCGCACGGCCCGGGGTCGCGTCGCAACCCGCAACGCCTACCTGCATTTCGGCCTGGCGCCGCCAATGCGCGATGCGGCACCGGAACTCCCTCTGTTCGATCAGACCTAAGCGGCTGCCATGACCCTGTCGATGCAAAACCAGACCTTCAGCTGGCCGGTACGCGTTTACTACGAGGACACCGACGCCCAGGGACTTGTGTATTACGCGAACTACTTTCGCTTCATGGAGCGTGCAAGAACCGAATGGCTGCGGGCGCTGGGGATAGAACAGGACCAGCTGATGCGCGATGAACGTCGGCTGTTTGTTGTGGTCGAAACCCGGGCGGAGTTTTTGCTGCCGGCGAAATTTAACGACGAGCTCCTGGTAAGCGCCAGCCTCCTGAATCAGGCGCGCGCAAGTTTTGAACTGGAACAACTGATTACACGCAAAAACGGCGAGCTCCTGATCCGCGGTAAAACGCGCGCGGCCTGCCTGAATGCCGACACCCTTAAACCGGCCCGACTACCGAAAAACCTTTTTGAAGGAAGTAAATCATGACGACTGACATGTCCCTAATTAGCCTGGTGATGGGCGCAAGCATCGCGGTGCAAATCGTCATGCTGCTGCTGCTCATCGCATCGCTCGTGTCATGGAGCATTATTTTCACGAAGCGCCGGCTGATCAGTCGCACCACGGTGGCCTGCGATGAGTTCGAGTCGCGATTCTGGTCCGGCGGCGATTTGCAGACGCTGTACCAGAACACGGCGCGCAACGATTCAAACATCGGCATGGCGAGCATCTTCGAATCGGGTTTTCGTGCCTTTTCCCGCATGAAGCAACAGGGCGATGTCGACGCCACCAAGATGGTCGACGAATGCCAGCGCGCAATGCGGGTCTCGCTGATGCGCGAGGTCGATCGCCTGG
>JBATFU010000070.1:0-11284 GCA_049665065.1 Woeseia sp.
GACCTCTTTCGAACAAGATCTCGAGCGACAGCTACATTGGCTCCCGCTTCCACAAGCGACATTGCATTCGTCAAGTTTCCCGACCATATCGCAATAGCAAGAGGAGTCATACCATCCGCAGAAACTATGTCAGTCACAGCTCCTGCTGCCAATAATCTTCGAATGCCGTCAAACTCTCCTGGCGGCTGCATGCTTGCGATAGCCAGTGGCGTAAGACCTCCGGCGTCCGCCAGATTAGGATCCACCCCCCTATTAACTGCCCAAGCAAATGAGTTTGGCGCTTGCCGATACGTCGCCATGTAGAGAGACGAAACCCCGTACGAATTCGGCAACCCATCGAATGAAAGTCCCTCTGATACCAACTGATCTAATATCTCGGGATCATCCAATTCAATCGCCAGCAGCAGAATATTCAGTTCCTCCACTGCATCGCCGACTATCGCACTTGTCCGATCGTCAATGACGAACACCGGCAATACGTCCTTACAGCTTAGGATAAGCCTCCTAAGCGACTTTTCTTCCCTAGCGGTGGGTCTTGTTGGGGCATCGTTGTCATCGAACCGGCCAACCGTCAATTCGGCCCACTCCGATCGCAATTGCGAATTACAATACTCTTCAGTGGTACAGCCTGCCAAGAGAAGGACTAGAAACGCCGCGAAAAGGCGGCCTGACTGGGTATGACGTAGATAGCAACTAGAACCTCTGGAATACATTCATTGCTCCCGGCGCCGGCAATGCGTCTGCTGCGGCCTAACTAAATGTAGCCAGTAAAAATGTGGGTAGTAACTGCATGAAAAACTCAATTTAACGGGTTGCTGGACGAGGCAAGTTGCTGATTAGCTTACTCTCAGGGATTGATAGTTTGCAAATATTGCGGATGAAGAAATTGCGATGGCAAGGATGCTGTTCGAAGCAGTGCGGGAGACCTTTCGGCTCCACCATTACAGCTATAGAACCGAGCAGACCTACATCGCGTGGATTCAACGGTTTATTCGGTTCAACAACAAGCGCCATCCCCGCGAGATGGGCGCGCCGGAGATTCAGGCATTTCTGAGTTCCCTCGCGGTTGACGGCCGCGTAGCTGCATCTACCCAGAACCAGGCATTGAGCGCGATCCTGTTTCTGTACCGCAAGGTGTTGCAGATCGACCTGCCTTGGATGGATGACATTGTGCGGGCGAAACGACCTGTGCGCGTGCCCGTTGTGATGAATCAGGATGAGGTAGCACTCGTTCTGAACGCGATGCAGGGAACACACTGGCTAATGGCGAGCCTTCTGTATGGCAGCGGCCTGCGCCTTACCGAGTGCCTGCGGCTGCGCGTGCAGGACATCGACTTCGAATACCTGCAGCTTACAGTTCGCGATGGCAAGGGCGGCAAGGATCGGCGCACGATGCTGCCGCAGTCGCTCGTCCCGCATGTTCATCGCCATCTCGAATGGGTGCGCACCGTGCACCAGCACGATTTGGACCGTAATTTGCCCGGCGTCTCATTGCCCTGGGCAATCGACCGCAAATACGTCAATGCCGCGCGTGAATGGAAATGGCAGTACCTGTTTCCCGCCAGCCGCTACGCTTTCATTCGCGATAACGATGGTAACCGGCGTCATCACCTGCACCCCTCAGTGCTCACGCGCGCCGTTAAGATCGCGGTGAAGCAAGCCAACATCATAAAGCGCATTAGCTGCCACACCTTTCGTCATTCCTTCGCCACGCATCTTATCGAGATGGGTTACGACATTCGCACCGTGCAGGAACTGCTCGGGCACTCGGATGTTAAAACAACGATGGTGTACACCCACGTGTTGAAACGTGGTGGGCGCGCGGTGAAGAGCCCGGTGGATTTGCTGCTGCCTTTGCCGGCAAGTAGGCCAGCCTAGGTAATTAAGCCCATGAAAATGCGGACATCCGCGCCGAGTTCCACTAGAATAAATCGCAAGTTTGCGCTAAGAGGACAATTGAAACGTGCTTTCGATTCCAGTCCGATTCTATTCGCTTCTGATCTTGGTAGCGGCTTTAACCGCCGATGCCTCACCGCTGTTCGAAGAAGACTCCACCCTGGATGTCAGTCTGACCGGACCCCTGGCCACGCTGCTTGATGCCAATGACGACACCAGGGAATTTCCCTTCATCCTGCAGGCCGGCGCCACTGAGCAACCGATTCAGGTCCGTGTTCGCGGCAAAAGCCGCAAGCGCGTGTGCGATTTCACGCCACTTCGGTTTGATTTTCCCACGGATGCAATGGAAGGAACGGCTTTCGCCGATCTGAGCAAACTGAAATTCGTATCCCACTGCAGTGATGATGAGGCGTCGCAGATTAATGCGATAGAAGAGTACGGGGTCTACAAGATATTCGCTGTGTTGTCAGATGCAAGCTACAAAGTACGATTACTGCACGTCACCTACACTGACACCGACGCTCGCCTTAAGGAAGCCAGCTTTACTCGCTATGGCTTCGTCGTAGAGCCTTCCTCCGCGCTCGCCGCTCGAATATCGGCAACCAAAGTCGATGCTCAAGGTGTGGTGTTGAGCAAACTGAATCCGCAGCAAGCCGCCACTGTTTATGTCTTTCAATATCTTGTAGGCAACACCGACTGGTCACTCGTTATGGCTAACGAAGATGACAAGTGTTGTCATAACGGCGATCTCTTTGCTGCTGGCGATGAGATCTACTTGGTACCGTATGACTTTGACCTGGTTGGTCTCGTCAATGCGCGGTACGCAAAACCGGACCCGACGCTGCGAATCTCGAGCGTTACGCAGCGTCGCTATCGCGGCTACTGCATCGATACGGGCGTATTAAAAGAGGCTGTCATTGCCATCAAGGCACGCAAAGAGGAAATTCTCAATGTAATTCGTAGCTTGCCGCTTCTCACACAGAAAGACAAAGCTTCGAGGCTCAAGTATCTGGAGGGTTTTTTCGCCGCGGCCGAGGACGAAGACAGGCTTGTTAAATCTTTTGACCGCAAATGCCTGTGAGCTGCGGCGCCTACCTTGGCCTAACCCAGTTTCCGAATCCCTATCGCATGACGAATCTTTGCCATAAACGGCGCTGACACTTCCCGCGCCCTTTTCGCGCCCTTCTGCAACTCCTGCTCGACGATTGCAGGATCATCGATCAGGCGCCTGTATTCATCGCGCGCCGGTTTGATGTGATCGTTGATGTACTCGAACAGCACCTGCTTCATTTCGCCCCAGGCGATACCCTCGGCGTAGCGTTTCTCGATCTCCTGTACTTCCGATGCGGTCGCGAAGGCTTTGTAGATGTCATATAGCGTCGAGCCTTCCGTTTCTTTCGGCTCGCCTGGCTCCAGGCTGTTCGTCTTGATCTTCATGATCAGCTTGCGCAGTTTTTTCTCATCGGCAAACAGCGGAATCGTGTTGTTGTAACTCTTCGACATTTTGCGGCCGTCGAGACCCGTCAGCACCGCGGTGTTGCCGTCGATGACCGGCTCGGGCAGCACCAGGATGTCGCCATAGTGATGATTGAAGCGGCCTGCGATGTCCCGCGCCATTTCCACATGCTGTTTCTGGTCGCGACCCACTGGCACCATGGTCGACTTGAACATCAGGATGTCGGCAGCCATAAGAATCGGATAGCTATAGAGCGCCATCGTCACCCCCTTGTCAGGGTCCTTGCTGCCGCCCTCCTCGTTCGCCTGCACCATCGCCTTGTAAGAATGCGCCCGGTTCATCAGGCCCTTTGCCGTCATGCTCGTCAGCACCCAGGTCAGTTCGGGGATCTCCGGGATGTCGGACTGCCGGTAGAACACGGCGTTCGACGTATCGAGCCCGAGCGCAAGCCACGAAGCGGCGATCTCCAGTGTCGAGCGCGCTATCTTCGCCGGGTCTTCGTTCTTGGCCAGCGCGTGGAAGTCGGCGAGGAAGTAATAGTTCTGCTTCGACTTGTCCTGGCTCGCTGCAATGCCCGGGCGGATCGCGCCGACGTAGTTGCCGATGTGAGGCGTGCCGGTCGTCGTGATGCCGGTGAGGTAAATGTCCTGTTTCATAGTTGCGTAACTGGCCGCGTGGCCGTCCTTGCGTGATACCGAATCGAGCGAGCCACGAATGATGCCTAGATTGGGCCCCGATTGAAACTCGGCCCGACGGGCGCTTCCACCCCCTCTGGCAGCGGAAACGGGGGCCCGGTACAACGTCAAGGCCAGCCCGCCTGCTTACGGGCCGTCCGCGAACGCCGCAGCGCTCGCCGGCACAGACTTACAACAGGTATCATGCCCCCATGAACAATCAAATACCCGCCTC
The DNA here is from genome assembly GCA_049665065.1 of Woeseia sp. Classification (GTDB taxonomy): domain Bacteria; phylum Pseudomonadota; class Gammaproteobacteria; order Steroidobacterales; family Woeseiaceae; genus Woeseia. The sequence continues at coordinate 4,262 of JBATFU010000070.1, forward strand.
GCTTGGCGCACATTACCCCGCCCACATCGATCAACTGAAAGCGCGGCACGATCACGCGCTCAGCATCGCTGGTGCGAGCCACGTGGTCATATTTTCAGGTGCACCGAAGCTGCACTTCCTGGACGATTACTATTACCCGTTCAAGGCAAACCCGCATTTCGCGAGCTGGTTGCCGCTGATCAGCAATCCGCACTGCTATCTCGTGCACACGCCGGGCGAGACGCCGGTGCTCGTGTACTTCCAGGAGAAGGACTACTGGCATGCACCGCCCGCCGCGCCGGAAGGCTACTGGGCTCAGCACTTTGACGTGCGTGTAGTTCACAATCTGGACGAGATTCGTCAGCACCTGCCGAATGAGCGCGACAAATGCATACTCATCGGCGAGATTGATGATGACGCGCAGGCCTTTGGTATTGAGCGCGTCAATCCAACCTCTGCTATTAACTCGCTGCATTATGCGCGTGCGAAAAAAACCGCCTATGAGCTGGATTGCATGCGCGCATCGTCACGCCGCGGCGTGCGCGGCCACCGCGCCGCCGAGCAGGCCTTCCGCAATGGAAAATCAGAGTACGAAATTCATCTGGATTACTGTCGCGCAGTCGATCACACGGAGAAGGAACTGCCGTACGGCAACATCATTGCGTTAAATGAGCATGGCGCTATCCTGCATTACCAGCACCTGTCCCGCGATGTACCCGCGGACCGTCGCTCGTTCCTGATCGATGCCGGCGCCGCAGTGCACGGGTATGCCTCGGATATCACCCGCACCTATAGCTACGCAGACGAGGAATTTGCTGCGTTGATTGAACGCATGGACGAAATGCAGCGCGGACTCGTCGGCAACGTGCGTCCAGGAGTCGATTTTGCAGAGCTGCATATCGAAACGCACCGGCAGATCGCTGCGATACTCAACGAGTACAACTTTGCAAAAGGCAGCGCAGATGCGCTCATCGATAACGGCGTAACGGCTGCCTTTTATCCGCACGGGCTTGGCCACTTCCTTGGCCTGCAGGTCCACGATGTTGGCGGCTTTATGGAAGATGAAACGGGCGGCACGATTGACCGGCCGAGTGGCCACCCGTTCCTGCGACTAACCCGCACCCTCGAAGAAGACCACGTTGTCACGATCGAGCCGGGCCTGTACGCGATCGACATGCTGCAGAAAAACCTGGAAGGCACACCCGCGCACAAGATGGTCAACCGCGACCGAGTTGCCTGGCTGCAGGCGTTCGGCGGGATCCGTATTGAAGACGATGTGCACGTCACTGCCAATGGCGCGGAGAACATGACGCGCGACGCGTTTGCAGCTTTGGCGTAAGCATCGCTCCGACCGGGACCAGCCCAACGAACAACAGACGCGATTATTCTAGAATCGCAAGTCCCTGGTCTGCAGCTTGGCGACCTAGTTTGACACGAGCTTGTTCATGACCTTGGCAAGCTTGAAATCCCGCTCGCTGATCCCACCGCACTCGTGAGTAGTTAGCTGGACCTTGACCTTCTTGTAGACGTTAAACCACTCAGGATGATGGTCGGCTTTCTCCGCTTCGATTGCCGCACGCGTCATGAAGCCAAACGCTTCAACAAAGTTCGCAAACTGAAACTCGCGAGTCAGCTTTTCGTCCTCAAGCGCCCAGCCAGGCAAATCACCGAGACGCCGCGTGACCGTGTTTGCGTCAATTTTATCGACCATCGTGTTGTCTCCTGACGATGACAGCAAATACCTGCAAGGTTTTTGCGGAGATTGAAAGCTTAGTTCCGTTGCGGCGACATCTTGCACCGCCACCTGTCTTCAGTCGCATACCGGGCGCACGGTGCCCGTCCAGCCGCAGCGCAGGCAGCGCCTTAGTCTCGATCTGCCGCGGCGCGCATTTTTTCCCGCAGCTCCCGCTTCACGCGACGGCCGCGCCGAATGAGCGCCGGCTGCAAGATGCGTCCGAGCCAGGGAAAAAGATAGGAAAGTGTTGTCAGCAAACCGCTGATTCGCGGCATTGATCGCTCGCGTTTGTCGTTTAGGCAAAGTTGCATGATGACGTCCGCCACTTCGTCAGCGGTACTGAGTGGCTGCGAGAACGTAATGTCAGCAACCCTGTCAATGTTGTCCATGATGAAGCCGGTGTCGACCGGTCCCGGCGATACGGCGGCGATCTTGATATTGCTACCCGCCATTTCCTCGGCCAGCGCGAACGTGAACGCGCGCAGGCCAAACTTGGTCGCAGAATAGGTCGCGGCATTGGGCACGGGTGTCCGGCCCGCAAGCGATGCAACATTGATGATGGCACCGCCGCCCGCTTCCTGAATGTAAGAAATAGCGATGCGACTCAACAGGATTGGCGCTTTCAGATTGACGTCAACCATGCGGCCGAGATCGTCAGGCGATTGGTTCGCAACCGGGCCACGCGCGTGGAAGCCGGCGTTATTTATCAGGTAGTGAATTTTTTCGAAATTGAAGACGGCTTTCTTGAAGACATTGACACAGGCGTCTTCGTCACAGACATCCATCGCACAGATCTGGACCTGGGTTAAAGGTCGCAGTTCCTCGGCAATTACCTCGAGATTTTTTTTGCCGCGGGCCACGAGCACAAGATTGGCACCCGCTTTGGCAAAGCGCCGTGCGGTAGCGGCCCCCACGCCTTCAGAGCCGCCTGTGATGATGACGGTCTTGCCTTTAAAGTGTTCGGAATTTTCCACCCGCGAAGTCTAACGGAAAACTCGCCGTGTGTGCGCAAGAGCCGGGGGACGGTACTGGGGGAAAGCCAGCGGCGAATCGCTGGATCAGAAGCCGAAGTAACCCTTGATCTTCATGAAAAAGGACGACTCCCAACCGTAAACCTCGAGCTGCTCAGGATCGTAGACGGCTTCAGGAATGACAGTTGGCCCGGGTATCGTTTCGTTCGCAGCCACAGTCTCGGCACCAAGGTCCAGCAAGCCGCGCCGCACGTCGACGGCATCTGAGAGGCCGTCGACGGCGAGCGTGGGGTTGGGCAGGACATCGTCATCTACGATGTCGTCAAAGAAATACGGCATCCGGGTCGAATGCGCCCTGACCTAACACGACGCAAGTTGAAAAATCCGTTTCGCGGCTAATGACCCTGCTCCCTGCAGATACCGTAGTTACGAATCTATCGACTTCTGTTCCAGATTGCTGTGCGTGAACTCACAGCAAAAGCATCTCGGCCTCTTATGTAAAAGCGCGCGGTGACGGCTACTTTGCCGCCTGGCCGCAGTGCGGACAGGCATGCTCCTGCTCGCTCTTTAACGCCGCCATTACCATTTCAGAATTGAGAATCTGGCTGGCCGTGTTGCGACCCAGGCCAAGATTCTTGCGAAGCCGCTCGAGATCGCTGGCCTCCGTCTCGTCAATAACCCCGTCCTCCCAGGCACGCTTGGATTCGGCACGGTATTCGTCACTGCGGACCCGAAGCTGTTCAGTGTAGGCGGACGCGAGAATACCCGTTGGCAGTGCGACCATGCCGACACCGATCACCGTAATCATCGCGCCGAATATTTTCCCGCCAACCGTAATCGGCGTGACATCGCCATAACCCACGGTGGTGAGCGTTGCGAAGGCCCACCACATGGCGGCGGGGATACTTGCGAATTCCTCAGGCTGCGCCTCGCGCTCAAAGTAATACATGCCGGTTGCCGCCAGCAGCATGACAATAACCAGAATGAAGAGTGCGGCAACAAAGGATCGTGCATTTTCACTGAACGCTTTGATCAGGGTATCGAAGGCGGCGGAGTAACGAGTGAGCTTCAAGACCCGCAGCAGGCGGACCGCACGCAGGAAGCGCATGTCACCGCCGCCGAGCAAACCTGCTGCCAACAGGTAGAAAGGCAGGATGGCGAGCAGGTCGATAATCGCCGAGGGTGAAACGATGTACCGCAGGCGCGGAAAGTGCAGGCCCGACTGATCTTCCGAAAGGTCCGGAGCCTCAACCGAACACCAGATACGCAGCACGTACTCGGCTGTAAATACGGTCACGGTAAAGATTTCAAACCAGAAGAAGTACCTGTGAAACCGCACTTCGAGACTGTCGACGGATTCGAGTATGACGGCAGTGACGCTGAGCGTAATAAGAAGTATCAGCACGGCGTCAACGTAAAAACTGCCGCGGTCGCCGGAACCGGCACGTTCGAGAAGCTCATAGGCGCGATGCCGTGCCCGCTGCCAGCGAGTGAACGGGACGCCTGCGACGCGTGCTGCGTGTGACGCCGGTGCGGCAGGATGCTGATACATCGTCGAGCTGGCCTCCGGGGGTTAACCGGGTTATCGGCCAGCGCGGAAATGCCTTTAGAAACAGCGCAATCGATTGCGACACAGCGGCCGCGCCTGCGTCACGGAAACCTCCAAAGCCCGTCAGCTGCCTTCAGGAATATTCTAATATAAACAGATACTTACGCTGCACCGAATACGTCGCGCACAAAAAAGCCGGGCGCTTGCCCGGCTCAGTGGTAAAGCGAAAGCGCTAAATCTATTCGTCGCTGGCAGCAGCCGGCACCGGCTTGTCAACGAGCTGGACGATACACATCGGCGCAGCATCACCCGGACGCGGCCCGATTTTCAGGATACGCATGTAGCCACCCGGCCGTGCCTTGAAGCGCGGACCGAGATCGGTGAACAGTTTGCCAACGGCAACCTTGTCACGCAGGCGATCGAAGGCGAGCCGGCGATTGGCAACACCATCAACCTTGGCAAGCGTGATGAGCGGTTCAACCACGCGGCGCAGTTCCTTGGCTTTCGGCACCGTGGTTTTGATCTGCTCGTGGTGCAGCAGCGACGCGGCCATGTTACGGAACATGGCTTTGCGGTGTGAGCTGTTGCGGCCAAGTTTGCGGCCGGATTTTCTGTGACGCATGGTCTTATTGCCTTTCGTTTATCGTTAGCTGCAAAAGCAGCCGTCGGTTTTATACAGCGATCGAGTGTTCCGGACGCAGGCTTGGCGGCGGCCAGTTTTCGAGGCGCATGCCAAGGCCAAGGCCGTGGTCTTCGAGAACTTCCTTGATCTCGGTGAGCGACTTCTTGCCCAGGTTCGGCGTGCGAAGCAACTCGACTTCAGTGCGTTGCACGAGATCGCCGATGTACATGATGTTCTCTGCTTTGAGGCAGTTGGCGGAACGAACGGTAAGTTCGAGTTCGTCAACCGGACGCAGCAGGATCGGATCGACCTGGCGTTCAGCCGCCTTGCCGGCGCCCTCTTCCTGACCCTGCAGGTCAACGAAGACGGAAAGCTGATCTTTCAGGATGCTGCCGGCGCGCCGGATAGCTTCTTCAGGATCAATCGTGCCGTTGGTCTCGATATCGATAATCAGCTTGTCGAGGTCGGTGCGCTGTTCGACACGGGCCGCTTCGACGTCGTAGGTCACGCGGTGAACCGGGCTGAACGAGGCGTCGAGCATCAGGCGGCCAATCGGCCCCGTTTGCTCTTCGAAGTTCGGCCGCTGGGTTGCCGGGCGATAACCGCGGCCACGCTCGACTTTCAGCACCATGTTCAGCTGGCCGGCTTTGGTCAGGTTCGCGATAAGCAGGTCCGGATTCATGATCTCGACGTCGTGGTCGAGCTGAATGTCGGCTGCCGTGACAGGACCGGGGCCCTTCTTCGACACGCGCAATTCAGCATGATCGCGGTTGTGCATCTGCACAGCGACCTGCTTCAGGTTCAGCAGAATGTCGACAACGTCCTCCTGAACGCCCTCGATGCTGGTGTATTCGTGGAGCACGCCTTCAATTTCGGCTTCGACAATGGCAGCACCCGGCATAGACGAGAGCAGGATGCGGCGCAGCGCGTTACCAAGCGTGTGGCCATAACCGCGTTCAAACGGTTCGATCGTCACCTTGGCGTGCAGATTGTCGACCGGCGTAACTTTAACGACGCGCGGCTTCAGAAATTCGTTTACAGATCCCTGCATGGGTTCACACTCCAGATTATTTCGAGTACAGCTCGACGACCAGGTTTTCGTTGATGTCCGGCAGGATGTCTTCCCTGTCAGGCAACGACTTCAGTAAGCCCGTCATCTTTTTCGCATCCACCTGAACCCAGTCGGGCAAACCGACCTGGCCGGCGATTTCAATCGCGTTCTGGATACGAAGTTGCTTTTTGGCCTTGTCGCGAATTGCCACGGTGTCACCCGCGTTCAACTGCAGCGAAGGAATGTTTACCACCTGGCCGTTCACGACGATGCCCTTGTGGCTGACGAGCTGCCGGGCTTCGGCGCGCGTGGACGCGTAGCCCATGCGGTAAACGACATTATCAAGACGGCCTTCAAGGAGGCGCAGCAGGTTTTCACCCGTTGAGCCTTTCAGCTGGGCAGCCTTTTTGTAGTAGTTGCGGAACTGGCGCTCAAGTACACCGTACATGCGACGCAGTTTCTGCTTCTCTCGAAGCTGCATGCCGTAATCCGACAGGCGCGGGCGACGTTGCGCAGCACCACCTGGAGGGACATCCAGCTTGCACTTCGATTCGAGCGGCCTTACGCCACTCTTCAAAAACAGGTCGGTGCCTTCACGGCGCGACAGTTTACATTTTGGTCCGAGATATCTTGCCATTACATTGCCTCTATACGCGGCGTTTTTTCGGCGGACGACAGCCGTTATGCGGAATTGGGGTTACGTCTTCGATATTTGCGATCTTGAAACCCAGCGCGTTCAAAGCACGCACTGCTGACTCGCGACCCGGGCCGGGCCCGCAAACACGTACGTCGACGTTTTTGACGCCGAACTCAAGCGCTGCGCGGCCGGCTTTCTCAGAAGCGACCTGCGCCGCAAACGGCGTTGATTTACGGGAACCACGGAAACCGCAACCGCCGGCCGTGGCCCAGGACAATGCGTTGCCCTGGCGGTCGGTGATCGTGATGATCGTGTTGTTGAAGGAAGCATTGATGTGCGCTATCGCGTCCACCACGTGCTTTTTAACCTTCTTTTTTACTTTCGGATCGGCCATGTGTCTATTTACTCTTATCTATCCGGTTGCAGTGTTTTCGTCGACTTCAGTGATGCGTACCACCGACTTCGACGAAGCCCTGTCG
>JBATFU010000071.1:0-4119 GCA_049665065.1 Woeseia sp.
CCTCGAAGCCGAGATTCGCTGGTTTGCCGGTGACCTGCCGGTCGAGCACTTCGTTGAGTGGGAAACCCTCCCGTGGGACAGTTTCTCGCCGCACCAGGACATCGTGTCGCAGCGCCTGTCGGTGCTTGGCCTGCTGCCGGGCAAAACCCGCGGCATCCTGATCGTCACGGTCGCGGTCCTGTTGCAGCGCCTGCCGCCGGTTGGATTCGTCACGGCGCGCACGTTGCATCTGCGGGTTGGCGACACGCTGGACCGCGAGGCGTTCATCCACTCATTGAGCGAATCCGGCTACCTGCGGGTGCCGCAGGTCGAAGAACACGGCGAGTTCGCGGTGCGCGGCGCACTGCTCGATGTCTACCCGATGGGCTCGACGCAGCCGCTGCGTATCGATTTTTTCGACGACGAAATCGACACGCTGCGCTGCTTCGATCCGGACACCCAGATGTCCGGCGAAAAGCTTGCTGAAATTAATATTCTGCCTGCGCGCGAAGTGCCTCTCGATGCCGACGCTGTAAAGCGGTTTCGCTTGCACTATCGCGAGCGCTTCGAAGGCCAGCCGTCTCAGTCGCGGGTCTATCGCGATATCTCCGAGGGCATTGCGCACGGGGGTATCGAGTATTACCTGCCGCTGTTCTTCGACTCGACTGCAACACTGATCGACTACCTGCCGGCCAATACTGTCGTCCTTGCCCCGGCCGATTTTGACAGCATGCTGCAGGGCACCTGGGACGACGTCGTCGAACGTTACGAGTTGTGTCGGCTCGATCCGGAGCGGCCGATCCTCTCACCGGAAGAAACCTTCATCGCACCGCCAGAGGTGCAGGCGGCCCTCGGCAATTTGCGCCAGCTCCGCGCGAGCGGCACTGGCCTGCCGGAAGGCAGCGGCACCATTAACGTGCAAACACGCCTGCCGCCTGCCGTCAAAATCGAAGCCCGCTACGAAGACGCGGCGCGCTCGCTGATGACATTCCTGACCACGCACAAAGGCCGCGTACTGTTTACCGCCGACTCCGCGGGTCGTCGCGAAAGCGTCAGTGACTTCCTGCGCGGGCGCGAGCTCGAGGTGACGCGCTGCGATAGCTGGGACGACTTTGCTGAGGGCGACGTCCACATTGGCGTCGCCATCGCGCCGCTGGAAGACGGGGTGCTATTGCCTGCCGCCGGTATCGCAATCATCAGCGAACAGCAGCTGTTCGGTGATCGCGTCCGCCAGAAGAATAGGCGCCGCCGCGCGGAGCGCGACCCCGAAACGATCATTCGACAGTTGAACGACCTGGTAGCCGGCGCGCCGGTTGTGCATGCGGAGCATGGCGTTGGCCGCTACCTTGGCCTCGTCACGCTCGAGGCCGGCGGCACCGTCGGCGAATTCCTGCACCTCGAATACGCCGGCGGCGACAAGCTGTACGTACCCGTGCAGTCACTCGACCTGATTTCGCGTTATACCGGCGCATCGCCGGAGAACGCGCCGCTGCACCGACTCGGCAGCGACCAGTGGGCGAAAGCCAAGAAACGTGCGATCAGCAAGATTCGCGATGTGGCTGCAGAACTGCTTGACGTGTATGCCCGTCGTGCTGCAAGGCCAGGACACGCGTTCAAATGGCCGGCAAGCGACTACCGTGCATTTGAAAGCGCTTTCCCGTTCGAACCGACACAGGATCAGCAGCAGACGATTGAAGACGTGCTCAAGGATATGGCGTCTTCACAGCCGATGGATCGCGTGGTTTGCGGTGATGTCGGTTTTGGCAAAACCGAGGTCGCGCTGCGCGCTGCGTTTGCGGCAGTGAACGGCGGCAAGCAGGTTGCCCTCCTCGTGCCGACTACGCTGTTGGCACAGCAGCACGGCCAGACGTTTCGGGACCGCTTCGCCGACTGGCCCGTGCGCGTCGAGATCCTCTCGCGGTTTCGCTCCACGAAGGATATGCAGGGCGTCGTCAGTGCGATGCGGGACGGGCGTGTCGATATCGTTATTGGTACGCATCGCCTGCTGCAGCATACGAAAGATTTCAAGGACATTGGCCTCGTCATTATTGATGAAGAACATCGTTTCGGTGTGCGCCACAAGGAACAGATGAAATCGCTGCGTGCGGAAGTTGACGTGCTGACGCTCACCGCGACGCCGATCCCGCGCACATTGAACATGGCGCTGGGTGGCCTGCGCGAGCTTTCATTGATCACGACACCGCCAGTGGACCGCCTGGCCGTAAAGACTTTTGTCAGTGAGTGGAACGACGTCGTTATCCGTGAGGCCTGCCTGCGCGAGATCAAACGCGGTGGCCAGGTCTTCTTTATTCACAACAAGGTAGAAGACATCGCCCGCATCGGCGAACGACTCGCAAAGCTGGTGCCGGAGGCCAAGATTCGTGTCGGCCATGGCCAGATGCCGGAACGCGAACTCGAGCAGGTCATGCTGGATTTCTATCACCGCCGTTTCAACCTGCTGCTGTGCACGACAATTGTTGAGTCCGGTATCGACGTCCCAACGGCGAACACGATCATCATCAACCGCGCCGACCGTTTCGGCCGTGCGCAGTTGCACCAGCTGCGCGGCCGCGTCGGGCGATCGCATCATCGCGCGTATGCCTACATGATCGCGCCGCCGAAGAAGGCAATGACCGCGGATGCCGTCAAGCGCCTGGAAGCGATCGACTCGCTGGAAGACCTGGGTGCCGGCTTCACGCTGGCAACCCATGATCTCGAAATCCGCGGCGCGGGTGAGCTGCTTGGCGATACCCAGAGCGGCCAGATTCAGGAGATCGGATTCTCCCTGTACACGGAACTGCTGACGCGTGCCGTTACCGCGCTGCGCGCAGGCAAGGAAGCGGATCTCGACACACCGCTGAATGCCGGCGTCGAAGTAAACCTGCATATCCCGGCGCTGCTGCCGGATGACTACGTGCCGGACGTGCACCTGCGACTGATTCTTTACAAGCGCATCAGCAGCACGCGCAGCGAATCCGAACTACGCGAACTGCAGGTTGAACTGATCGATCGCTTCGGCCTGTTACCGACGCCTGCAAAAAACCTGATGCGCATCGCCGCCCTGCGCGCGCAGGCAGTGACGCTTGGTATTGAAAAAATCGATGCCGGCCCGACCGGTGGCTACCTGCAGTTTGGCAAGCAGGCCGATGTCGACCCACTGCAGCTCGTGCAAATGGTGCAAAGCAATAGCCAGAACTATCGTATGCAGGGCGCAGATCGGCTACAGTTTCGCCAGCCGATGGACGACATCGACATGCGCTTTCGCAGTCTTGAAAAACTGCTGACAAAACTTGCACCGCAGCCCGACGCGAAACGCGCCGCATCGGCGTGATGCGCCTGGCTACAGGAGCCCGAGTGACAATGCAGCAACACGTATTAAGAAACATCCTGGCAGGATGGCTGCTGGCAGCGCTGCTGGCGGCGCTGCCTGCCAGCGCGCAGGACGAGAACCTTGCACCGGAAATCCGTCGTTACGATGTTGAGATCATACTTTTTCGCTATGGCCCCGGCACGGTAACGGGCAACGAACAGTTTTTGCCGGATGCGCAGCAAGACGACAGCACCATGTCTGCAGATGCGCAAGGCGACCTCAACATTCCCGTGTTCAGCGATCAAACGCCGACAAGCCGGCCACCTCGCAATGAAACCGAGGAACTCGCCGAGCTCGACCTGCCGACGGTGAATGTCGGCGTTGCAATTACGCCGCGGGCCCGGCTCCGCCTTGGCGCGACCTATGACAAGCTAAAGTTGCTGGACGCCTACGAACCCGTAATGTGGACCGGCTGGACGCAGGATGCCGTCGAGCGCGACGTGTCTCCGGCCATTCCGCTACGGCGCCTCGGCAATGCCCCGGCTGACTTCGATGGAACCGTAAAGCTGTATCTCAATCGCTTCCTGCACCTGGTTGTCGATCTGACCTTGACCGAGCGGGACTCGAGAGCGGCATCGGCTGGCCGCAGCGTGCAGCAGGGAGCACCGATACACCTGCGCATAAACGAGGATCGCATCATGAAAAATGGCGACCTGCGCTATTACGATCACCCGAAGTTCGGCCTGCTCGCGAAAGTAACGCGCGTAGACGAAGCGGCTGCTGATCGTGCTGGTGAGCCCGCGGTGCCCGCCGCGCGCTAGGCATCAGCC
>JBATFU010000072.1:0-2393 GCA_049665065.1 Woeseia sp.
CTTCCGTTCGTTCGCGTTGGTCTTGTCGCCGATGATCGTCGCGATGACCACGGTCATCATCACGATGGGGGCGCTGATCGCGAGCGGGTTCACGGTGCACATCATGAGCTCGATGATCCCGATTTTCCTGATGCCGATTGCGGTCGTCGACTCGGTACACATCATGTCAGAGTTCGCGGATAACTTTCGATCGGGGAAAGACCCGAAAGACGTTATCTCGAACACGGTTGAGCACCTTTTCACGCCGATGTTGTTCACATCGCTGACGTCCGCCGTCGGTTTCCTGTCGCTGATGCTGACACCGATTCCGCCGGTGCAGATCTTCGGCGCGTTTGTCGCCTTCGGTATCCTGCTCGCGTTCCTGCTGACGATCGTGCTGATCCCGGCGTACGTCGTGCGCATGAAACCGGCATCGCTTGCGAAACTCGCGAGCCGCTCCAGCACGCCGCACACCGACACGCCGCTGGCGCGCCTCTTGCGCCGCACCGGCAGGTTCGCTACGCACCGCGCCAAGCTCATCACTGGCATCGCCGTGCTGCTGGTCGGCATCAGCGTTGCCGGCATTTTGCGCATCGAGATCAACGACAACCCGGTGCGCTGGTTCAAGGCCAGCCACCCGATCCGCATCGCTGACAAGGTCCTGAACGATCACTTCGCCGGCACCTACGATGCGTTTGTCGTATTGAGCCATGACAACCGCGCGGCGGTTGCCGAGTTTCGCGAACAAGCGGGAGCGCTCATTGACACGCTCGACACACCGCTGGCAGATGAGCTGAGGCCGTTACTCGCCAGGGACACGGAGGATGCCGGCGAGTTTTACGGCAGCCTGATCTCCGCAGTGGATGACCTGCTGTTCGATGCCGCGGGCCCGGCGACGGCAGATACCCTCGAGAGACTGATGACCCTGGCTGAAGACGCACAGGTCAGTGCGAAGTACTTTCAGCGACCCGATGCGCTCGCGCTGATCGGCGCTATGCAGGCGACACTCGAGGACAGCGGCACCGTTGGCAAGACGAATGCGTTACCGGATATCGTCAAAGTCGTGAACCGCGAACTGCGCGGCGGCGACCCGGCAGATTACGTTGTTCCGAACAGCACGGCTGCGGTTGCGCAAACCCTGCTGCAATACCAGTCGTCACACCGGCCGCAGGACCTGTGGCACATGGTCACGCCGGATTTTTCATCGACGGCGATCTGGCTGCAGCTCTCAAGCGGCGACAACCAGGACATGTCGCGGGTCATCGACAGCTTCGATACCTGGCTCGCGGCGAACCCGCTGCCGCCGAACGTCGAGGCACACTGGGCCGGCAAGACCTACATCAATGTCGTCTGGCAGAACGCGATGGTGAACGGCATGTTGATGAGCCTCATCGGCGCGTTTGCCACCGTGTTCCTGATGATGGTCCTGCTGTTTCGCAGCGTGAAGCTGGGACTGCTCGCCATGGTGCCGCTGACGGTAACGATACTGGGCGTCTACGGCCTGATCGGCTGGATCGGCAAGGATTACGACATGCCGATCGCGGTGCTGTCATCGCTAACGCTCGGCCTGTCGGTCGATTTTGCGATCCACTTTATCGAACGCATGCGTGCGCTGCTGCGTGAAAGCGGCAGCCTGCAGCGCGCCGGCGAACTGATTTTCGAGGAGCCTGCGCGCGCCATCGCCCGCAACGCGATCGTCATCGCGATCGGCTTTACACCGCTGTTCTTCGCACCGCTCGTGCCCTACATCACGGTCGGTGCGTTCATGGCCGCGATCATGGTGCTGTCCGGCGTGACCACGCTGGTACTGATGCCGGCGCTGATTGCGTGGCTCGGACCGTGGCTGTTTCGCCAGACCCTGAACCGCATGCCCGCCGACACTGCACAAGCTGCTCATTCCTGAATTTACGGAGCCCAATAATGACCAAATATATTTTCACACTGCTTGCCACGCTGCTGCTGGCCGGCGCAGCGTCTGGCGAAACGCTGACCGATCCTGATGAGATCGTGGCGCGCGCCAATCTCGCGTCGTACTACGCGGGCGGCGATGGCCGCGCCGAAGTGCGCATGCTGATCACCGACGCGCAGGATCGCCAGCAGCGCCGCCAGTTCACGGTGCTGCGACGCGACGTCGAGGAAGGCGGCGATCAGCAGTTCCTGGTCGTGTTCAGTCGGCCGTCGGACGTGCGCAATACGGTGTTCCGCGTTGAGAAGCACGTCGAACGCGATGACGACCGCTGGCTGTACCTGCCGGGGCTCGATCTGGTCAAGCGCATCTCGGCCGGCGACAAGCGCACGAGCTTCGTCGGCGCGCACTACTTTTATGAAGACGTCTCCGGTCGGCGTCCATCAGACGACGAACACGAACTCGTCGAAACGACAGATGAGTACTACGTGTTGCGGCACATCCCGGT
>JBATFU010000073.1:0-3447 GCA_049665065.1 Woeseia sp.
GAAGGCTAAATGAGGCAAAGTGTGTCCAGGCTAAATGTGTGAGGTTGATTTTTTGGGTCTCTGTCACGCCCGGGAGTACGTCAGACTTATTCCCGGGTCGGTAGGCAACCCGGTGAAGGCTAAATGAGGCAAAGTGTGTCCAGGCTAAATGTGTGAGGTTGATTTTTTGGGTCTCTGTCACGCCCGGGAGTACGTCAGACTTATTCCCGGGTCAGTAGGCAACCCGGTGAAGGCCAAATGTGTCTGGTTTATTTGTTTACGCAAAAGCTGCCCGGTGATGACTCCAGCACTGGGCGGCTATTCCTGACCTCCCGCATCTAATTCCAGGTCAGCCGCACTGTCCGCATTACATGCTCATGCAATGGCTTCGGAATCCCAAGCTCGTTCGCTAAATTCGGCCAGTCCGAAAACGCGTCCACGGTCTGCTCAAGAATCTGCTTGTAACGACCGCGCGGCAGGCCGGCGTAGGCTGCCAGCTGTTTAAGATCTTCCAGTTCAAACGACGACGTCTTGCCGTTAATGCTGAGCTGGTGAAAGCGCGTGAAATCCGAACCTTCGGCATGGCACAGATCGTAAGCAGGCGACAGATCCCACTGGCCCTGGCGGTTCATCAGGAAGGCGATGTTCTTGACGTGATCGTCCTGGTTGCAGCCAACGACATTGAAAACGGTGCGCCGAAACTGTTCTTCAATAGATGCTTTTGAAATGCCGAGTTCTTTCATCGCCATGAACACCTGCTCGTAAGAATACGCGCCGCTTTCCCAGTAGTCATAGTGGGCGATTGCGCCTAATGTTTGCATGAAGCGTTTCTTGCCGTCTTGCCCGCGATCGAATCGGCGCGTCATGAAATGATGCCGGCCGTTCTCCGCGAAGATGCGGCTTTCCGTCATATTGATGCCGCAGGCCAACGCCATTTCGTAGTAACTGTATTCCAGCAAGCCGTAGCCTGCCGGGTCGGCGACGCCCCAGTCGCCACTGAATTCGACGCCGTCGAATTTGATTAGCCAATGTTCGTAGCCTGGCGGGAGATCGAGCTGCCCCGATCGCACCTGTTGCGTCTTCGGGTTGAATGCGATGACTGCTTTCGCGCGCGCGCCGCCTGCAGAAGTGCCGACACTCAGGATATCGAGAATCGCGTCGTTGTCGCCGAGCCGCGTGTCGAGCGCCTGCTTGTCTGCAAACGCGAGCGATGCGAGTTCGACGAGCGACTGCATTTCCAGTTGCCTGTCTTTGTTCACTTCGATGTCGATGGCCGGTTCATATTCGAGCGCACCCATGCCGCGCACGCCGGTGTAGCAAAGACGGTCAACCGCGTTGAAGTCCTCCGGTTTGCGGCCGGTGCGGGCCAGCCACACGTCGATCAGGCGGTTGCCGTACTTGTCGGGGAGGCTGTCAGACAGCAAGCCGGGCAGGCCGTGAAAGCTGCGCGGGTGCAGATCGGGAAACTGGTAAATGCGGCGCGCCACAGCCGGCATCGTTAGTGGCGCGAGTTCAACGCCGAGTTCGACGAACCGGGGGTCGTATTCGAAACGCGCGAAGCGCTCGCCGGCGGCCATCGAGACGTAGCCAACGGTGCTGCCCCAGAGCCGGACGGTGGCGGTCGTCATCAGTTCTCATCGCCCCACGCGATGCCGGGTGCACTGTCGGCAACTCTGGCCTGCCGCCGCTTGTTGGACGCGAGCGCTTCCGCCATCGGCGAGTCGTATTTTTCGGGCAGCAGCTGCTCGATCGATGCGCTCATGCGCAGGGCCTTCAGGATCTTCAGCCAGGATTCGAGTTGGCTATCCTGGCCGCTCTCAATGCGCCGCAGGGTGGCGACGCCGAGGCCGGCTTCCTCTGCCAGGCGGTCCTGCGACCAGCCCTGCTGCTTGCGTACGCGAGCCAGGCGCCGGCCCAGCTCGTTGAGGATTTCGTCATTGGGTGTCAGGGAATCGATTTTCATGAGATCACTTATGATAGGAAAAAGCCAAATGCACCGTAAATCTATCATATTTGATACGAATAGCAACGAAAAAACTATCAATAACGATATTAATGAGCAGCTTAAGCCACTAAACGATCATATACGATAGGACAAAAGGCGGGGCGAAACAGGCCGGGTCTTTGATTCCAGCAGCTATTGCCCAAGCAGCTCGCGCACCGCATCGAGCACCAGCGGCCAGGTACTCGAATCCGGATCGATCATTTCGAAATGCCCGGAGTCGGGCGCTACCAGCAACCGCACATCGTCGCCGCGTGCCAGTGCTGCCTGAAAATAGCTCGTAGCGGGCGGGGTCCAGGTGTCGTCGTGTCGGCCAACGAAAATGATCTGCGGACGTTTCGTGGCTTTGAACTGCATCGGGTCGGCCCAGCGATAGCGATCAGGAAACTGCTGCGGCGAACCGCCCATCAATTTGTCGACGGCGTTGTCGCAGGTTGCCTCACGATGCAGCAAGCCGAAGTCCGCTGCCGGTGCCAGCGCAAGCACGCCGCGAATTGCCAGCGGGTTTTCTGAACGCACCGGCGCGTCCGCCGGTTGTTGTGAACGTGCGGCGAGCCACAGCGCAAGATGTCCGCCTGCCGAGTGCCCGGCGAATATCACACGATTGAGATCAAGCTCGTATTCGTCGGCAATAGCGCGAAGATAATCCGCGCCGCGACTCACATCCTCAAAAGTACCCGGCCACGCACCACCGGCATCGCCGATGCGGCGATATTCAAGTGACCAGGTCGCAACGCCATTGCGTGCAAGTGCGGCGGTGAGTTTGCTGCTGTGCGTGATGTCGTACTCTGAGTACCAGCATCCTCCATGTAAAAAAACGACAACAGGGTAGGGGCCTTCCCCGGGCGGCAAGCGCAGATCGCCAAACTGCAATGGATCATCGCCGTAGAAAATACGCGCATCCGCAGGCGGGGTGTCGAAGTTCGCAAGGTCTCCGGCGCCTAGCAGTTTCGGCGGTTGCTCGGAACAGGCCATTGAGCCGGTCATGCCAAGCAAAGCTAGCCACAGTTTTCTGACTGACATTGGTTCACCCTTGTTCGTGAGTGACTAATCTCCACAGTTTACTGACTCGGCGAGACTGGCACGACCTTAAAGTTTCCCCGGCCGGTGCCAATCTACACCTGCCAACAGGCGACACGGCCCTAAAGAATCTATAGCGGTGGCGAAGCACTTGGGCTTAGTCGCTTTCTGCTATCGTTAGCCACTATTAAATTCCCATTGAAATAATCCGCTAAAAACGAGCCCGCAACCTGCCAATCATGACCACCGCCGCTCAAACGTCCTTCGCTGCGCTAATGCGCTTGCTGCGTTACGCGCGAGGCTTCCGGCGACGCATCGTACTGGCTTCGATTTGTTCAGTGATGAACAAGCTGTTCGACGTGATGCCGGAGATTCTCATCGGTATTGCGATCGACGTGGTCGTGCGGCAAAAAGCATCGTTTGTTGCCGAGCTTGGTATCGAGGAC
>JBATFU010000074.1:0-8107 GCA_049665065.1 Woeseia sp.
GTCGTTAACACGATCGGCGCGACCGGTACCGCAGGCAGCGGCGAAACGGATCCGAACAATCCGGACACCGACGGCGATCTGCTGTCCGATGGCAATGAAGTGAATGCCACCGGCGATCTTGCCGGCATCGGCAGCACTGAGCCGCTCGACACCGATACTGACGACGGCGGCGTTATGGACGGCACGGAAGTGCTCGTGGACTTCACGGATCCGAACAACACGCTCGACGACCAGATCGATACGGACGGCGACGGCATTACCGACCCGCTTGACCCGGCACCGGCGGATGCCTGTGACCCGAACTTCCCCGGTATGGGTTGTGCCGACACTGACGGTGACGGCGCTGCCGATTTCGGCACGCCAACAACGTCTGTACCTGTTGAGCCGAACGTTGCCGCGGACACGGATCCCTGTGTGCCGAGCAACACGGTCCCGCAGTGCGATACCGACAACGACGGCATCACCGACGGCGACGAAATCGCTGCCGGCACGGATCCGAATGACCCGGACAGCGATGGCGACGGCATTCCGGATGGCACTGAAATGGGTGACACCGATGGCGACGGCACGATCGACGCACTCGATGTTGACTCCGACAATGACGGTACGCCGGACAGCGTCGAAGCGGGTGCCAACCCCGGCATGCCGGTCGACACCGATAACGACGGCCTGCCCGATTATCTCGACCCGGATTCGGACGACGACGGCGTGCCCGACAGCGTTGAAGGACCGGGCGATTTCGATGGCGATGGCCTGCTGAACTACCAGGACGATGACACCGACAACGACGGCATTCCGGATGCCGTTGAAGCCTCAAACCTTGCGGGCCAGGACAGCGACAACGACGGTATCGACGACAACTACGACGTCGACGTTACCGGCGGCGCTGATGCCAACAACGACGGTGTTGATGACGGCGTGACGCCACGCGACACCGACGGCGATGGCGCTAACGACCTGGCCGACATCGACAGCGACAACGATGGCATTCCGGATACGCTCGAAGCGGATCTCGAGCCTGCCGCTGACGGCGATGGCGACGGCATCAACGATGTCTACGACGTCGACGTGACGCTGGGCACGGACGCCGATGGCAATGGCGTCGACGACAACGTGTCACCGACCGATACGGACGGCGACGGTGTGCCGGACTATCGCGATCTCGACAGCGATAACGACAGCCTGACGGACGTCAGCGAATCCGGCGGTGTTGATGCGAACGGCGATGCAATCATCGACGATCCGGTCAACAACGAAGGCACGACGACCAACCCGACGGATACCGACGGTGACCTGATTCCGGACTATCGCGAGATCGACAGCGACAATGACGGCATTAACGACATCGTTGGTACGGAGTTCGAACCGTTCGACGCCGACAACAATGGTGTTATCGACGATCCGACGGATTCGGACGGCGACGGCATCGCCGACGTGATCGATCGTCGCGACGGTTTCGGCACAATTCCGGATGCGGATCGCGACGGTATCCCTGACGATGTCGAGGGCACTGGCGACGCCGACAACGATGGCGTACCCAACTTCCGCGACACCGACAGCGACAATGACGGCATCCCCGATTCGGTTGAAGCGGGCGCTGATCCGGCTAACCCGGTCGATACCGATGGCGATGGCATACCTGACTACCTGGACACGGACAGCGATAATGACGGCATTCCCGACAACCTCGACAGCGGTGACAAGGATGGCGACGGCATTCCGGATCGGCTGGACGCTGATGAAGGCCGCCTCGAAACAGCGGTTCGCGGCAGCGGTGCGATTGGCGCGACAGAGTTGCTGTTCTTCATGTTGCTGGTGATGGGCGTTGCCGTATTGCGCGCCCGGCGCGGTGTCGCGACGGCTGCACTGGCAATGCTGATCGTGCCATTCGTTGCTTCGAACGATGCACTTGCCGGTGACGACGTCTGCGGCTATTCAGGTGGCGATTTCGAAGGCTGCTGGTACGCGGGCGTTGGCCTTGGTCTCACGCACGTCGCACCGGAAGGCCAGGCACGCGGCTGGTCAACCAACGACGACAAGGACAGCGGCTGGAAGATCTACGGCGGCTATCAGTTCAAACCGCTTTGGTCCGTCGAATTGACATACGCAAACGGTGGCGAAGCCGGCCTCGGCAATGTCGATCCTGCGCTCGACGCATTGATCCCGAATGCGACGATCGACTACCGGACGCCGTCAGTCATGGCCGTCCGCTGGTTGAAGGAACGCGACGAGGAGCTCAACGCGTTCATACGGCTGGGCATCTCGTCCATCAGCAACAGCGTCAGCGATTCGCGCATTCCGTATGAGAAACAAACGAGCCTGCAGCTCGCCGGCAGTCTTGGCGCGCAATACACGTTCAACGAACGCTGGTTCCTGCGGGGCGATCTCGATTTCTACGATCGTGACCACAGCTATGCCGGTCTTTCCATCGGCGGCAACTTCGGCGGCGCCGGACGGCCCCTGCCCACACCGGCCCCGCTGCCGGAACCCGTAGCAGAACCCGAGCCTGCCCCGGCGCCCGTTGACGCGCCGGAACCCGAACCGGCCCCGCCCCCGCCACCTCCGCCAGTCGTCTGCGAAGACATTGTCAAAACGCTTGATGGCCTGACATTCGAAACCAATTCGGCGGAGCTGACCTTGTACGCACGGCGTATTCTCGACAACGTCGCGGAAGACATGCGTGCGGCGCCGGGCAACACGGTGCGGGTGCATGCGCACACGGACAGCCGTGGCTCGGATGAATACAACCGTGAACTTTCAGAGCGGCGTGCAAACTCTGTCGAAGAGTACCTGGTGGCATCCGGCATTGCGCAAAGTCGCGTCGCCTCCCAGGGCTATGGCGAAACGCAACCTGTCGCCAGCAATGAGACAGTGGAAGGACGCGCGCGGAATCGCCGCGTCGAACTGATCTGGCGCGCGGAGGAATGCCAGTAACCTCAGGGAGTTCGCTTGCGACGCGGCATCGTCGGCACCAGACTGACTGGCACAAAAAACGGCACCATCAGGTGCCGTTTTTTGTGCGCCGCATCGAATGGCGTCGATCAGAGATGCACCCTTGATCGTGGCATCTCGGCACCGGTAACCGGGCTACTCAACAGCGACGAATTGTTTATCTTTCAGTGATGCCGCAAAACCGTCGAATGCCTCGTGCACTTTCGGCCAGCTTTTGAGTGCTTTCATGTTGCCAATCCAGCGACACACGTTGGGGTATTTGCCGTACTGGCATTTAATCAGTTCGCCTAAGGTGACGAATTCAACGCCGGCATAATCAGCAATCGTAATTTTGTCTCCGCACAGGAATTTTTGTTGTGGCCCTATGATGTTCTTATCGAGAATGCTCAGCCAGTGCTGTGCCTTGTCTTTACCCCAGGCAATCGTTGCCTCCTGTGCGGCGTCACCGGGTCGCTGGTGATGCGGGAACAGCTGCGGATACACCATGCCGTAGCAGAGGTCCTTGTTGAAGTTGCTGTAGAACCAATCCATTCGCTCGTCGACCCGGCCACGTGCTTTTGCTTCCTGCGGATAGGCAGCTGACTTCGTCTTATTGGCAAGGTAACGAATAATTGCCGCACTTTCGGTCAGCACGAAGCCATCGTCGTCCAATGCCGGAACAAGGCAGTTCGGGTTGATCTTTTTGAACGCAGCCTGAAGGTGCTCACCGGCCATGATGTCGACAAACTTGTGCTCGAGCTCGATCTTCTCTTCTTCCGCAAACATCATAACGATGCGGCAGGTTGTGGACGCGGGGTGGTAGTAGAATTTCATGGTTTTAGCTCCGAGAGGTATTGCGAGGTCGGCAACCGGCGGGGCCTCAATCTAGACCGGCGCCAGGCCGTTCGCAATAGCCTGCACGGGGTTATACTGACCGGCCGGCGCGGTTCACAATGGGCCGGGCGCGTCGTCACGCCAAACCCCAGCTTGCGAAGTGCCTGCTTGCGGTGACAATATCCATGCTCGTATGAAGGGAAAGCGTTCC
This sequence comes from Woeseia sp., assembly GCA_049665065.1. Taxonomy (GTDB): domain Bacteria; phylum Pseudomonadota; class Gammaproteobacteria; order Steroidobacterales; family Woeseiaceae; genus Woeseia. Next base: position 3,977 of record JBATFU010000074.1, read on the forward strand.
AAATCGTGACCAGGCCAACCCGCCAATTCGCCTTGCTCGTGCTGATCATCGTAATGATCAGCTTTGGGGCTGCGGGCGTTCACGCCGCAACGCACGCCTCCATGGACCTGCAAACCTGCGACCAGTGCTCAACGCAGGGCAACCCGGCTTTCGCCATTCCACCCATGCTGCCGCAGCACCCGCCGCCACTGGCCGTGGCGCTCGAGCGACCGGGTATCATCCTTGCCGCTCACTCACTCGATCGACCTGCCTGGCGCTCGCGCGCCCCACCCCGCCGCAGCTGATTTCACCGCTTGCTACGGGGCGCCATCCGGCGCCCGCAATATTCATCTGAAAGACGAGGGGCGATGCAATGCGTATCGACTTTGCAAGGGGCATCCTGTTGATGCTCGCGACAAGCTGGACCACGAACACGCTGGCCCAGGATGCAGACATGGAAGAATTGCGTGCGGCAGTCACTGCGCTGCGCGCGGATTACGAGGCACGCATAAGCGAGCTTGAACGCCGCCTTGCGGTCGCCGAACAAAACGCGCGTCAGGCGAATGTCGCTGCGCAGTCGGCCGCGCCAGCCGCAGTCAGCCAGTCCGCGTTCAATCCAGCCATAGGCATTATTTTTGGCGGCACCGCCTGGGATTTCAGTCGGGCAGCCGAGGGCAACAACATCGCCGGCTTCCCGTTGGGCGGCGAAGCCGGCCCGATAAGCCAGGGACTGGCGCTCGGAGAAACAGAGATCGATATCAGCGCGAACGTGGACGACAAGTTTACGGCCTGGCTGACGCTGCCGGTTGTCATCGAAGATGGCGAAGCCGCCGTCGAGATTGAGGAAGCATGGCTCGAAACGACCGCAATGCCGGCAGGTTTCTCGCTGCGCTTTGGTCGCTTTTTCTCCGGTATCGGCTATCTGAATAGCAAACACCTGCACAGCTGGGATTTTGCAGACCAGCCTTTGCCCTACCAGGCGTTCCTCGGTGATCAATACCTCGATGACGGCCTGCAGATGCGCTGGATCGCACCCACGGCAACCTACCTTGAACTGGGCTCGGAACTGCTGCGCGGCGGCCGCTACCCGGCAAGCGGTGCTGACAATTCCGGCTTCGGCAGCTACAGCCTGTTCGCCAATGTGGGCGGCGACGTCAGCGCCGACAGTAGCTGGCTTGCCGGAATCTCCTATCTGGACGCATCGGCCATCGAGCGGCCGTCCGGGGATGAAGACGATCCGCTACTGTTCTCAGGCGACACATCGGTCACCGGCGCACACTTCGTCTGGAAATGGGCGCCGAACGGCAACTGGAAGCAACAGAACCTCGTCATCCAGTCGGAATTGATGTGGCGCAACGAGGATGGTTTTTACACCTTGCCCGGTGGCGCGCCGCTCGCGTATGACAGCGGTCAGTTCGGCTGGTACCTGCAATCGGTTTACCAGCCTTTCCCGCGCTGGCGATTCGGCGCACGAGTTGATGGCCTGTCTGCAGACAATCCCGGCGCCGCGTTCGCCGGCAGTGAACTGGATCCCATGAACGATGATCCAATGCGCTACAGCCTGATGGCGGACTGGTCGAACAGCGAATTCAGCCGCCTGCGTCTGCAGTACATGCGCGATGAGGCTGGCCTTGTGCGGGGCCATCAGTGGGGCCTGCAATACATTTACAGTATCGGTGCGCATGGCGCGCACTCGTTCTAGGGACATCCGCACATCATGAATAAATCAGCAATAATCTTTTTGCTCGCGATGCTGCCCTTGATCGCAGAGGCGGATCTCCGCGTGTTTGCCTGCGAACCGGAATGGGCGTCACTGGCGTCAGAAATTGGTGGCGAGCACGTGACCACCACCGCCGCGACGACGGCGTACCAGGATCCCCACTACATCCAGGCGCGACCCAGCCTGATCGCAGCAGTCAGGCGCGCCGACCTCGTCATCTGCAGCGGCGCGCAACTGGAGATCGGCTGGCTGCCCGTGTTGCTGCAAAAAGCCAACAATCGCGCCGTCATGCCGGGCAGCAACGGCTACCTGGAAGCGAGCAGCTACGTTGAACGTTTCGAAGCCACCGGCAACGTGGACCGTTCGCAGGGTGACATACACCCGCAGGGCAATCCGCACGTGCAAACCGATCCGCGCAATATCGCCATCATTGCGAAAGCGCTTGCGCAACGTATGGCAGAGCTCGACCCGGAAAATGCGCAGCAGTACGCAGAGCGATTGCAAAGCTTTGCGGACAAATGGCAGACGGCGCTGGCACGCTGGGAGATCCTGGCAGCGCCGCTGCGCGGGCGCCGCGTGATTACCCACCACAAATCCTGGGTGTACCTCGAACGCTGGCTCGGTTTGCAAGAAGTCGCAAATCTCGAACCGATTCCCGGCTTGCCGCCAACGGTTTCTCATCTGAGCGAACTGGCATCGAAATTCGAGAACGGTGGCGCCGATTTCATCGTGCGCTCGACCTACCAGGACGACAAGTCCTCGATGTGGCTGCACGAACGTAGCGGCATCCCGGCCGTCATGTTGCCGCTGACCGTCGGCGGAACCGACAAGGCGCAGGATCTGTTTTCCCTGTTTGATGACATCCTCGAGCGCCTGCTCGGAGCACTGCGCAAATGATGGATGCGATTGACTGGATGATCGTCGGCCCGGCGATGGCGGCTGGCCTGATCGTGCTAAGCACGCACGTGCCGCTGGGCCAGGAAGTACTGAAACGCGGCATCATCTTTATCGATCTCGCGATTGCGCAGGTTGCAGGATTAGGTGTGATCGCGGCACACAGCATGCGCTGGGACCCGAACGGCTTCGAGGTGCAGATTGCCGCCGTCAGCGCTGCGTTGCTGGCGGCCTTCGGCCTCAACTGGACCGAGCAGCGCTGGCCAAAAATTCAGGAACCGCTCATAGGCTGCCTGTTTATTCTTGCCGCGACCGGCGGCATCCTGTTGCTCGCCGGCAATCCGCATGGCAGCGAACATTTGAAGGAGTTGCTGGTCGGCCAGATTCTGTGGTCGACGTTTGATTCACTATGGCCCGTTGCGCTGTTGTACGCCGCCGTACTGGTGGTCTGGTTTTCGTTGCGCAAGCGATTCGGTGTACTCGGGTTTTATATAACCTTCGCCATCGTCGTAACCGCATCGGTACAAATCGTTGGAATTTACCTGGTCTTTGCCAGCCTGATCATCCCGGCGCTGGCCACGTCGCGGTTGCGGCACGGCAACCGCCTTGCAATTGGCTACGGGATAGGCGCGCTTTCTTATCTGATCGGCATCGTATTGTCGGCAACCCTGGACCTGCCGACCGGCGCCATCATCGTGTGGTCCATGGCCGCTGTAGCCATCGCGAGCGGCCTGGCTTTATCGGGTCGGCGGCAAGCCGCTTGATGCGCATGCCGGTGTAAGAACAGGTAAGGATGCCCTGCTGTCAACTACCTGCCGCTTGCACAGCGTGCCGAGATCATCTGTTCGGCGCTAAGTCTGCCACTGATATTGCGGCGAAAAGATCCGGCAGAAATCATAGCGCCGCGTCTTTCGCGGCATCTCTGTACCCGGCTGGTGTAGCTTTCGACCATTTGCACGTAGGCATCTTCACGCGCAAAACTTTCAACATCTGACAGTGCTCCTGCACAACCACCGAGAACACCCACTGTGGCGGCAAGTGCCAGTAACCTTACAATTTTCATACAGCCCCTCCCCATTCACTGGCGCTGCAGTGAAAGCAAGTGGACAGAGCGCTGCTACTTTCCGCCCGGGAAAGCTTTCGACTGCTATTGACACTATCGGTATGGATAGCAATTTCTTGAGAACAACGCTGCGACCGAAGTCACTTTTAGCGGAATCCGGAATTCACAATGACCAAAACATTGGCGCAGACTCCGCCAGTGATCGAACAAATGTGACATCCGGCACAAACAATGAATCTTGCAAAAACCGCATGCGGCCGTCGACTCGAAGCCGATTCACAAAATCATGTTTCAATCCTTTTGCGAGCGCGCTTATTCCCGTAGAGTTCAAGCCAGCATGAAATCGACGCAACTGGCCCTGATCCGTGGCGATCAGTGTCGCCAATTGCGTTGGCATAGCCCAGTCGCAAAATGTGCGACTTTGCCGGGAAAGACGTGAAGAAAACCCTTGTTTTGCTAGTAATCTGGATGGTCG
>JBATFU010000075.1:0-2474 GCA_049665065.1 Woeseia sp.
TCCTGATTCTGTTCGATGACATCGCCTGTGACCTGACACGAAGCTGGCGCCGCCTGTTTAATTTTGGGGTTCGTAAAGAACTGGAAAAGATACTCAATGAGCAATAGTGCGCGGCCGCTGGATACAAGAAAAGTCGCACCGGAAGCGCTTGCGGCCCTAAGCGCTGTGCACCCGGTGCTGGCGCGTCTGTACGCGTCGCGCGGCGTGCGTTCGGCCGACGATCTCGACTATTCGCTCCGCAACCTCGCGCCGGTTAGTTCGCTTGACGGCATTGACACGGCAGTTGACCTGTTACTGTCGCACCGCGACCGGCACATCATAGTTATCGGCGACTTTGATGCAGACGGTGCGACGAGTACCGCACTCGTTTTGCGATGCCTGCGCGATTTCGGATTTGCGTCGGTTGACTACCTGGTTCCCAATCGATTTGCCTTTGGCTACGGCCTGACGCCTGAGATTGTGGCTGTCGCCGCGGAGCGATCTCCTGCGCTGCTGCTAACGGTCGACAATGGTGTGTCGAGCATCAACGGTGTTGCCAGAGCCAACGAACTCGGCATCAAGGTACTGGTAACCGATCATCATTTGCCCGGTTCGGTACTACCGGCCGCGGCGGCAATGGTGAATCCGAATCTGGCCGGCTGTGATTTTTCGAGCCCACACCTGGCCGGCGTTGGCGTCGCGTTCTACCTGATGGCGGCGCTCGGCCGCCGCCTGCAGGATCAAGGCACTGCAGACGCGGCGCGTATTCCCGCTCGCTACCTGGACCTCGTTGCGCTGGGCACCGTGGCGGATGTCGTGCGACTTGATCGCAACAATCGCATTCTGGTGCGGCAGGGCCTGGAACGGATACGTGCCGGTAACGGCGTTCCCGGAATCGGCGCCTTGCTGGCGGTGGCGGGCCGGGATATCGCAAGGGTCAGCAGCACGGATCTCGGCTTTGCCGCGGGTCCGCGCTTGAACGCTGCGGGCCGTCTTGAAGACATGGCGGTTGGCATTGAGTGCCTGTTAACAGACGACGCTGCCGAGGCGCAACGCATTGCGCAGCTGCTCGACGAGATCAATCGTGAGCGCCGCGAAATCGAATCCGACATGCGCGATCAGGCGTTCGAGTTTGTCGATGCGATGGACGCTCGCAACCTGCCACCGTGCGTGTGCGTTTACGATGCGCGCTGGCACCAGGGTGTCGTCGGCCTGGTCGCGGCGCGCGTGCGCGAGCGCTGTCATCGGCCTGTCGTTGCATTCGCACGCGAAAGCGACGGGATGCTCAAAGGCTCCGCACGCTCGATTCCTGGCGTACATATCCGCGATCTGCTGGAAGCGGTGTCCAGCGCCAACCCCGGCATGATTGGCAAGTTCGGCGGCCACGCGATGGCGGCGGGCCTGAGCCTTGCCGAGGCGCAGCTTGACGCGTTTCGCAAGGCGGCCGCGCGGCAGTTGTCACGCCTGTATCCCGATGCGGATTTTCGCGGCACATTGCTCACGGATGGCGCGCTGGGGCAGGAGTCACTGACACTCGATTTCGCGCGGGCACTGCGCGACGCCGGGCCCTGGGGAGCCGGCTTTCCCGAGCCTTTGTTCCACGGCCCGTTTAATGTGCAGGAGCAGCGCACCGTCGGTGAGCGGCATTTAAAGATGCGGGTAACGCCGGCCGCAGGTGGTCCGGTGCTCGATGCGATCGCCTTCAATCAGGCGGAGACTGTCATGCGCGGCACGGTACAGCTTGCCTACCGTCTCGACGTGAATGTGTTTCGCGGTGTCGAGTCGCCGCAGCTCGTGGTCGAGCAAATCGTCGTCGCATAACGCGCTGTACGGGCTGCATGAGCGTGCTAACATGCCGCGTTTTTCAGCCCCGACTGCAGAGCTCATGGAAACGAACCCGCTCCGCCTGACAATCACGGACCTCACGGAACGCAGCAACGCGTTAAGGGGGTATCTTTGACTACGACGGCAAAGCCGAACGGCTGACAGAAGTACAGCGCGAACTGGAGCAGCCGGATGTCTGGAACAAGCCCGAGATCGCACAGGCTCTCGGGCAGGAACGCGCGGCGCTCGAAACCATTGTTGAAACGCTCAATGAATTACAGAAGGGCCTGACGGATGCGGCCGAGCTGCTCGATCTCGCGGTTGAGGAAAACGACGCCGGGACCGCTCAGGAAATCGAACGGGATCTGGCCAGCTTTGAAGCCAAACTTGCGGCGCTGGAGTTTCGCCGGATGTTCAGCGGCGAGATGGACGAGGCGGGCGCGTTCGTTGATATTCAGTCCGGCGCGGGCGGCACCGAGGCGCAGGACTGGGCCGACATGTTGCTGCGCATGTACCTCCGCTGGGCCGAAGCACACGGCTTCAAGACTGAAGTGATCGAAGCTTCCGAAGGTGAGGTTGCGGGTATCAAGAGTGCGACGGTACGAGTTGAGGGCGAGTATGCCTATGGCTGGCTGCGCACCGAGACCGGCGTACACCGGCTCGTCAGGAAA
>JBATFU010000076.1:0-2455 GCA_049665065.1 Woeseia sp.
AGGTGTTGCATGAATCTGATTATTTTTGGCGCTACCGGCGCGACGGGTCAGAACCTCGTTCAAATGGCGCTGGCGCAAGGGCATCGCGTGACTGCGTTCGTTCGAGAACCCGGCCGGCTATTGCAAACCGCCTCTCAGCTAAATTGCGTCGTCGGTGATGTTATGCAGGCTGCAACGATTGAACCGGCGCTGGCGGGGCAGGACGCGGTGCTATGCGCGCTGGGAACAATGCCGGAGACGCCGGCGGACAAAGTACGTCGGCAGCCCGATGTACCCGTATGTTCTGTCGGGACAATCAATATTCTTGCCGCAATGTCGCAGCATAAGGTACGCAGGATTGTCGTCGAGTCGTCGATAAGCGTAGGCGAGAGTCGACAAACAGGCCGCTTCGGCGCGGCAACTTTCGTTCGCACGGTTTTAAAGCGCGTTATGGAAGACAAAGAAAAGCAAGAGGCCGCATTGCGCGAGAGTGCTGCGGATTGGACTATTGTGCGGCCTGCAAGGCTGACGAACGGACCCGCAACGGGCCGGGTTCAGGCGGGCGAAAAATTGCGCTGGGGCATGCTGTCTAGCATTTCGCGCGCAGACACTGCCGAATTCATGCTCTCTGTAATCGGCGACCCAGGAGCTGTGGGCAAGGCATTAACAATTAGAGCATGATGGGAACGGTGTCAGGACCACATCCTCTGCGACACCCTATCTCATGGCGCGGTGCACGCTCGTTTACGAAAGGCGCGGGCACCGGCGCAATATTTGGTTTCCTGATGGCTATCCGCTATGACTTTGCCCAGTACGGAACATCAAACCTCTGGTCCCTGCAGGCGACGTTACTCGACCCGTTCATAACGGCAGTGCTGGTAGGTTCCGCGGGAGGCGTAATAGGCCAGGTGCTCGGCGGTGATCCCGGCAACAAGGACAGGGCTTAAAGCCGCCCCGGGCGTCATTACGAAAAACCCTCACTCAGGCTTGAGCGAACGCCCCATCAACGCGCGCACGGCTTCAGAGGCCGGCCGGCCTTCGTGCAGCACGCTGTATACCTGCTGGCAGATCGGCATTTCGACGCCGAGTTTTTCTGCCACCTGCTTCACCGCTTTGGCGGCGAGCACGCCTTCGACAACCTGCTGGATTTCCTGCTGTGCTTCATCGATGGATTTGCCGGCGGCAAGCAACAGGCCCATGCGGCGGTTGCGTGACAGGTTGTCCGTGCAGGTCAGCACCAGGTCGCCCATGCCGGCCAGTCCCATAAAGGTTTCCTGGCGCGCACCGAGCGCGACACCGAGCCGCGTCATCTCAACCAGGCCGCGATTAATCATTGCAATGCGCGTGTTGGCACCGAAGCCGAGGCCATCGGAAATGCCGGCGCCAATTGCGAGAACGTTTTTCACGGCACCGCCCACTTCGACACCGATCATGTCGGTCGAGGTGTAGGCGCGAAACGTCTCGTCCGAAAACGCCGCGGCAAGTTCTATCGCGAACTCATCGTCATTGGCCGCGATTGTCATCGCCGTGGGCAAACCGTCGCCGACTTCGCGCGCAAAGGTTGGTCCTGACAAGACGGCAAGCGGATACTTGTTGCCGAGCACTTCTTCGACGACCTGGTGCGGCAGTTTGCCGGTCGTCAATTCGAAGCCTTTTGTGGCCCAGCAGACATGTACAGCGGAGCTCAGAAGTGGTTTCAACTGTTTGAGCGTGTCACGCAGGCCATGGCTCGGCACCGAAATGAGCACAATCTTGGCGTCCTGCAGGCATTCATGAAGCTCGGCGACGGGACGCAGGGTGTCTGGAAATGCAGCGCCTGGCAGATAACGCTTGTTCTCGCCGTCCTTTGCCATTGCCGACAGTTGCTTGCGATCGCGTCCCCACAAACGCACATTATTGCCGCGCCGGGCGAGCTGCAGCGCGAGCGCGGTACCCCAGGAGCCGGCCCCGACGACCGCGATTGTTGTTCGTGCGCCCGAATCCGTCATTCGCAATCAGTTTACGGTTGCGTCGCCGCTGCCGGCGGCGGCAAGTTTTGCGGCGGCCTGCTTCCTGCTTTCGGCGAACAGCATGTCGAAGTTGATGGGCTGCAGGACGAACTCGGGGAAGCCACCTTTTGAGACCATGCTGGCGATGGACTCGCGAGCATAAGGAAACAAGGTGGCCGGGCAGAAACTGCCGACCACGGCTTCAAATTCTTCCGTGTCGTAACCGACTATCTGGAACAGGCCGGCCTGGTGAAGCTCGATCAGAAACAGGGTTTTGTCTTCGTGCTTTGCTTCAACAGTAATGGTCAGCACCACCTCGTGCATGTCGGCTGGCGCCGGCGCGTGTGAGCTGCGCAGGTTCAGATTGGTTTTTGGGCTCCACTCGCCGGCCGCAAAAACTTCGGGGCCGCGTGGCGACTCAAAGGAAAAATCCTTGATGTAGATCTTGTGAATCGCGATGCGCCGCTCTGTTGCTGCCTGCTCTGCCA
>JBATFU010000077.1:0-3473 GCA_049665065.1 Woeseia sp.
AAACGCGCTGCCAAGGAATGCCGGCGGCTGCGGGTAACTGAAACGTCCCGGGTGTTGTTCGATCCAGGCGAGCAGCTCATCGGGCGTGCGCGGCGCGCTGGCCAGTCTCGCGGTGTCAAAAAAGAAAGTCAGCGCAGCAGTGCCCCACGGCAGGTCATAACCCTCGGTTGCCAGCGAACCGTCGGTTACCGTCGTCGGGGTATTTTCCCCGTCGATGTTTGCCGCGTTTGGCAACTGCATCGCCCACGGTCCGTACAAAAGGCCCGCGCGTTTCAATGCCGCAAAGTTTTCGCCGTTGATCCACAGCAGGTCTGCGGAACCGCCGTCATTACGGCCCGCGGCGCGCTCGGCCAAAATGCGCGTGACGGATTCGGCGATATCGGTGACGCGCACATGACGTAGTTCGATATCGTAGTCTTCGCGCACGCGCTCTGCGGCCCACTCAATGTAGCGATTGATGGCCTGGTCGCCGCCCCAGGCATTGAAGTAAACCGTCTGGCCGGCCGCTTCCGCGACGAGGGCGTCCCAGTCCTGTGCAGTGGCGAGCGATGCGAACAAAAGTGCCGCCAGCAGCGCGAATATGTGGCGTGGTGCGTGGCGGCGCATTGGCATCAGAACAGGTAGCTCACACCGAACTGAAATTGCCGTGGTGCAGCGGCGTTACGTCGCGTGAACGGCTGGCCGAATACCTGGATCTGGTTGGACTGCGTCGCCGAATTGGCGAAGCCGGACAGGTTCTCGCGATTCAGCAGGTTGAATACATCGGCAGAGAGGCGCAGTCGCCCGTCGCCAATGCGAGGCTCATAGCGCAGGCCGAGATCGAGCGTGGCAGACCACGGCAGGCGATCCGCGTTGCGCGACACGCCCGGCGCACGATCCGAGTTGCCGAGGTAGGCATCCGTGAACGATGCGCCGTCGCCGTTGAGATCGGTGGTGCCGAAAATGCTGGTATCAGGAATCAGATTGATCGGCTGTCCCGATTCAAACTGCCCGGCAACCGAGACAGTGACTGAGTCGCGCGGATAAAAATAAACGACGGATGAAATTACGTGGCGCCGGTCGTTCACCGACGGTCCCCATTCATCGTCGAAGCTGTTCGAATTTGCCGAGCGAAAATTGATGTCATCGGTATTGTTTCTGAGCTCAGACAAAGTGTAAGTCACCAGCATTCCCCAGCTGTCGCCTTCTGCCGGTTTCGCAAGCGTCAGGTTCAGCGCCTTGTAACGCGAGGCACCGGCCGTTTCCGAGACGACGATCTGCCGCGCGCCGCCCGGCCCAGGCTGCACGGGCCGCGTGGCGTCCGCATTGTCCTGGCTGCGGATGAGGCCAAGCGACTCGGCCAGCGTGCGCCGGTCCGCGTCGGAAGGCAAAGCCCGCAGTGTCGCGATGTTCGCGTCCGTCAGGTTTGCGAGATTCGGTGAAAACGGAGTGGGGGCGTTCAGGTCGCGCAAGCGCAGCTGGTTGTGACCGCGGTAAAACAACAGGTCAGCGGAACCCAGCCAGCGATCGCTGATCTGCCACTGCACGCCGGCCGAAAGCTGCACCGTGTACGGGCTGGCGAGACCGTTGGGATTAAGGATGCGGCGTTCGTTCGATACCGCCGTCTCGCGCAGGTTCGATGAGTCCGCGGGGGTCGGGCACTGCAGGTAGCCGTTAGGGCAGTCCGGGTTGACGCTGAGGTTGCCATCGAACGTCAGGCTGGCTGGATCAATGTTCGCGGGCAACTGTCCTGCAATGGCGAGCTCTGCCAGCTGCTGGCGGAATGCTGCCGACGTCGTGTTCTGCTGCAGCGCGTCGGACAACACTGTGTAAGGGATTCGTTCGTAGAAAAGGCCCGCGCCGCCACGAAACGACAGCTGCTCGCTGGCGCGATAGTTCAAAGACAGGCGCGGCGCGAAGTTGTCGCGGTCGGCCGAACCTGAGCCCGCTTCGGTCAGGCTGTCGTAATCCCAGCGAATGCCGGCGGTCAGCGTCAGGTCCTGCGACAGGCTGAGCTGGTCTTCGAAATACAGCGCTACCTGGTTCTGCACATCGCCGAAACTGGCGGGTCGCAGTTCAACGGCGTAGTTGATGACTTCGGCAGTAGCAGGAATGTCGTTGACGCCGAGCGCCGTACCGCGGTTCAGGCTTTGTACTTCTGCAAGTTCGGCGTCCGTCAGTCGCACGCGGTAGTTGCCACGGGGATTGCCACCGCCCGTGAGTTTGAAATCAGAGCGCATTACGTCGATGCCGAATTTGAACGCGTGGACATCGGAAAGCCAGGTAAAGTTCTGCCGCAATTTCACGGTTAGCTCGCTGTCGTCAAACTCGTAGCCAGGATGGCCGAGGATCGCGGCGGTCAGGCCGTCCGGCGATTCGACGACGACCTGTGGATCGTTGGTGGCGAACGGGCGTGCGTAGTCCCAGTCGAAACTGCCGTAGAGCAGGCTCGTCTCGGCTGTAAATGATTCCGTATCGTAAACCGCAGAAACTGCGCTCAGCCGCGACTCGCGTTGCTGCACAGAGCCTGCGGACGGAAAGGTAACGCCGCCTTCAAGACCGCCGCCCTGGCGTTCGATCTCGATGTTGCCAAGGTTAGAGCGAAACGACAGCCGCCAGTCGTCGTTCAGGCGGTGGTCGATTTTCAGCGATGCCAGCAGCGATTCGTTCTGGCCGCGCACCGTATCGCTGACGCCGAGCGCGGGCGAGGACAGCACGTTGTCTTTTTCGTCACGCGTGTACTCGACGTTGGCGAAAAAAAACGTCTGGTCTTCACTGATCGGACCGCCGAGCGAGAAGCCGTACTGGTCGCGACGGAACCCGTCGCGCACGGCATTGCCGGACAGGTCGCGACGCGCATACGGCGAAGAAGCATCAACGGCAGCGCCGGGACGCACCAGGTAGAACAGCTCGCTGTACCACTCGTTGCTCCCCGATCGCGAGGTGACGTTGACAACCCCGTTGCCGGTGCGGCCGTACGCAACCGAGTAGGACGACGCGAGTACCGTGACGTCCGATGCGGCACCGGTCGAGATAGGGAATTTCGGGCCGCCGAGAAAATTCTCGTTGTTGTCCATGCCGTCGATCAGGTACTGGGCGAACAAGCCGTTCGCGCCGTTGATGGATACCCCCGGTGCCTCCGGGAAAAAGCCTGTTGAAGGCACGACGTTTGGCAGGCGAATCAGGGCGCGTGTCAGGTCGCGCGCCTCACTCGGCAAGGCGTCGAGTTCCCGCCGATTGAGGCTCGCACTGACCTCCGCGTCCAGTGAATTAATGGACACCCCGGCCTGGCGTGCCGTCACGGTAATGTTGTCGATCATGCGCACCGGCACGGCGCGCGCTTCATTGCTGCGCAGGCGTATGCCTGACGCGAGCTCGATGCCTTCAACGATGACTGCGTAGCCAGGGCCTGCCGGAACCGCCGAAAAACGGGCGCGGCCTGCGGAGTTGCTGTTATTCAGGGTCTCGTAACCCGTAAGAGCATTCCTGAGCAC
>JBATFU010000078.1:0-4978 GCA_049665065.1 Woeseia sp.
CGTGAGGAGTGAGAAGAACGGGCCGGAGAGGATTTTGCCGTACTGCAGTTTCCAGATGATCAGCATCGCATAGACGAACGCCATAGAAATGACCATCGCGACGCCGAGCGCGCCGATGCCTGCGCCAAGACCAATACTGATGGCCGCAAATATGTACATTGCATGCGACGGCTGGTCGAGCGAGAACCGAAAGCGTACCGCAGCCACGATGCCGGCGAGACTGAAAGCCAGTGCCAGGCTGTTCAATACGATCATCGAGATGCCCGTGACGACGATCGGCATGATGATGATCGTTTGCACAAATGACGGATCGACTTCTTTTGCGCGACTGGTTATGAAATAGACCCACGACACCGGCACGATGAGAATGGCGGCGCCGACGCTGGCAATTGCGAGGCGCAGTGGGCCATAGGGTGCCAGTACGGTTTCCTCGACGTGCGAATAGACAGGCTCGAAGCTGTCTGTCTCGGCGCCAATCAGGTCGCCGAGGCCACCCACCGGGAAAAACTCGCGGGCCGCCGGAAAACGCGACAGGAAAAACGCCAGCAGGCCCATCCAGAACAGGTAATACAGCGTGATGATCGCTGCTGGAATTAAAAAGCTGGCAACCCTTCTCATGCATCCCCCAAACGCGGACCGGTACTCCGCACGCGGACTTGCGTCCGTCTGATGGCAAACGATACCGCCGCATTGCGTTGAGCGCCACCGGCAATAAAGCGTTACCGGGCGCGCTGCTACCGCGGCGCGCTGGCTCGGTGGTACCCTAGGCGCCTTTTTGGATCAGGGAATCGGCCGCGCATGAGCGTACAGCTACTTGGAATATCGAATGCCATCGTTGACATCCTCGCGAACGTTGAAGAGGAGTTTCTGCAAAAGATCGACGCGCCGGCCGGCTCGATGACGCTTATCGACGAGGGTCGCGCCCGCGAGATCTACGACATGATGGGCCCGGCCACGGAAATGTCTGGCGGTTCGGTTGCCAACACGGTTGCCGGTTTCGCCAATCTCGGTGGCGCGGCTGCCTACATTGGCAATGTGCGCGACGATCAGCTTGGCGAGATATTCGTACACGACATGCAGTCTCTCGGTGTGGATGTGCGACTCAAACCCGCAACCGCGGGTTCGCCGACGGCACGCAGCCACGTACTGATCACGCCGAACGGCCAACGCACCATGCAGACCTATCTGGGCGCCTGCACGGAACTGAAACTCAGTGACATCAGCAGCGAGACCGTCGGCGAACCGGCGATCGTCTTGCTGGAGGGCTACGTCTGGGACATCGCGGAAGGCCCGGCACTGTGCGCCAAGGCTGCTGAGATCGTCAAAAAGGCGGGCGGCAAGGTTGCGCTGTCGCTGTCAGACTCGTTTTGCGTGCAAAGACATCGCGAAGCGTTCGCCGATTTCGTTGACCAGCATGTCGACCTGGTGTTCGCCGATGAAGATGAAGTGATCGCACTGTATGAGCTCGACGGCTTCGATGACGTTGCCGCCGCGCTGGCGAAGCGCAAGCCACTTTATGCGGTCACCCGATCAGAAAAAGGCTCCGTCATTTTTCTGAATGGCGATGCCATCCAGAAGGACGCGCTGACGGTGGAGAAAATCGTCGATACCACCGGCGCCGGGGATGCCTACACCGCCGGGTTTCTCTATGCCTACTCCGACAAAAAACCGCTCGATGTCTGTGCACGGGCCGGCACACTGTGCGCAACGCGAGTCATTCAGCAGGTCGGCGCGCGCATTGAGAAAGACGCGATGAAAGACCTGAACGTCGAACAGTAAACCCGACTCGACGTTTCAACCTGCCTGGTATTTTTATCCACGAGCGGCCGGGCTGTGCTGACGCAGCGATTGCAGCCTGCGCATTCCATGGGAATTCACGTGCCGTCGCCGGTGCCGAGCAACCCGGCCGAGCGCGACGCAGGCCTGCGCGACGTTTACCTGTTCACGACCGCGGGCAAGACGCGCAAGATTCCGCATGCGCACGACACTGGCTGACTGGGCGCTATCGCCAGCGCATTTCAGGCGTTGTAGCTATCGGCACCCTGCCATTGCGGCACATCCTTCAGCAAGGTCTCGTAGTGGGCCTTGACCTGCGCCAGGTCAACACGATTCAGAAAAGACGAGTACGTCAGGTAGCACAAAAGAAAACGAATATCGGCTACCCAGGGCGGCAGGTATTTCGGCGGCTGGCAGAGACCCATTTTGGTCAGCTCGTAAAGCGCCGGTATATCTTCGAGATCGAGCTTTCCGCAAAACAATAGTCGCAGGCAGTCGGCGCGACCCGTCGTCGCGATGATCCGCAAAAAATTATGAACGCGCAGCAGGCCGTCCAGGTAAACCACATCTTTGGTAAACGGCACCCGTCCCCGTACATCACCGCCACGAAAGACGCGACGCGCATTCTCGAATGCCTGTTCCTCGTTCGCCGTGCGCTCCAGGAAATAGCGATAGATGTCGATGAAATTCGCGCCATCGATTGCCATCTGGATTGCCAATACGCGATCGGCCAGGCGCCGCATGCGATCAAGGTCTATTGAGCCCGTAACAAATTCAGCAAACACCGCCAGCCCTTCCTGGGTACGCGTGGTACCTGGATGCCCCGCCGCTAGAATTTTCAGGTCGGCCTGTGCCTGACCATTCAATGATGTCGCGACGTGAATATGCGCTTCGTGATTTATCAGCTGGCGAATATCCTTGTCCGTGAAACAGGCAGCCCGCCGAATACGAATTCGTTTCGGGCCCGCGAGCGCGTTTGCCGACAGCTCGTCGACAATCAGCACTTCCGGTGCGTTAGCGCCGAACATTCTGGAAGCCGCGTTCTGCATCTCCTGCGCCACGGTCTGCGCAAGATGGCAGGCAGCGGCCGGCGCGCCGAGGTCCATATGCGAAAAACTGCCAATCATCTCGTCGAACTGGACTGCCAGGTCGTGCGCGGTATTGAGTTGGTCGCTCAGCTTGCCACGAGGCGTGCCGTACACCTCGCCAGACAGTTCGAGGAATGCCGGCGTCCCGCAGCTGGCGAGCAAGTTCGCACCGGCCTCGATCGACGCAGCCTGTCGCGCCAGCCAGGCGTCGATAGTCGATTCTCGGAGTTCGCTGCGCGCTTTCTGGACAAGTGAGAGCGGCTCGGCAGGGTCAAATTTTGCGTATTCAACGCTTGGCAGCGTCTGGGCCCCGGACGCAAAGAACGCCTGCCTGGTGTCGGCGGGCCAGCCTATGTGCGTCAATATGCGTACCGAGCGCGAAGCCTGGTGCAGCAACGTTGCGATGCGCCGGATCCGGTCCTTGTCGGGTTCGCGATTCAATTTGCTGCTTGTTCCGGCGTTTGATTGCTCAGTTTCGACGGCCTCGCACGGCGATCACGCGGCGGCACACGCAACTTGCACTTAGCTGCCGTAGCCAAACAGGCTGCCGGCAACGATTTTTTCGGCGACCGCCTCGGGCACCATCGCGGTCCAGCCCTTATCACCCGCAGCGATCATGTTCAGGACGTTTGGCGAATGAATGTCGAGATGGTGGTAGGCAACATCCATCAGCGGCACGAGGCAGCCGCGCTCGCGGAGGTAGGTGAAGAGATGCTGCAATGCGCCATCAAGCTGCACGTGATCGATGTGCTCGATCACGGCATTTTCGTTGTTTTTGCACGGGTAAATGAACAGGCGCAGCTGCTGCCGAAACAGGCGACCAATGCCTTCCAGGATGCCGCCGTCCAGATCGTCGTAGTAACTTTCATCGAACAGGCTGCGCAAAGTCGTCAACCCCAGCGGCAGGCCGATTGGCTCGCGCGTGTAGCGTGCGAGGTAGGCAGCGAGCCTGTGATACTGACGAAAGTCGGAGATCATCACGGTGCAGCCGGTTGCCGCGGCAACTTCGGCACGGCTGACGAAATCTTCCAGGCAAACATCGCTGTCTTCCTTCAGATTTTGCATCGAGATTTCAAGAATCGGCAGCACGTCCGCTGCCGACAGCTTGTTAACTTCCGCAAACTTTTGCAGCGACGCCTGCAACATGTCCATATTCACATGCGTCACCGGCCGGAAGCGACCGCGCTGAACCAGTAGCGGGCGCTTGCGCAACGCTTCCGAGGGTTGCAGCACACGACCGTCGGCCGCAAACATCGCGGCATCGGTCAGCCCAAGTTGCACCAGTCGCAAAGTCAGCACGCGATTGTCTGCATTCGCAAACGCGGGACCGGAGACGTCGATCATGTCTATCTCAACGCGTCCGGCCGAGAGATTTTCAGTCAGGCTTCCGAGTAAGCCCATGGGATTATCGTGCTGGGTGTAAGCGCTGTGAATCAGGTTTACGCCGACAACGCCGATCGCTTCCTGCTGTGCGGCATTGTTATCGTCCAGCATGCGGACGTGAACAATCACCGTGCTGTCCGGCGCATTCGGCTCTGCCTGGAAGCGCATCCCCATCCAGCCATGACATTCGTTGGTGCCGTGATAATTTCGCGCCGACACGGTATCCGCAAACGTAAAAAAAGACGCCTCGTTGCCACGGCGCTCGCGCAGCCGTTCGCGCGTCAGCGTCTGTTCGTAGTCGAGCATCGCCTCGAGTCGCTGGCGGCTGACGTAACGGTTGCAGGCGCCGTAGATCGCGTCACTAACCTGCATGTCGTAGGCAGAAATGCTCTTCGAGATCGTGCCGGCCGCGCCGCCCGCCTGGAAGAACCAGCGCACCACTTCCTGGCCTGCGCCGATTTCGGCAAACGTACCGTAGCGACCGGTATCGAGGTTTATTTCGAGCGCTTTCTCAAGCGTGGATAGCTTGCGTGGCTGGGCGTCTGACATGGTCGCGTCACTGTGAAAAATGGCCGGTATCTCCCCGTTTATCGGCCACAATCGCAATTACTTGAGCGGCAGGTCGGTGGCCGCAATGGCGCCGTGGACCTGAACACGCACGACGCTTTTCTATTGCGAGGGAACTGATGCGCGCTGCGTTTGGGCAGCAAGCCATGGCGCAACACTTTTGG
>JBATFU010000079.1:0-2159 GCA_049665065.1 Woeseia sp.
GTAAGGGCTAAAAATGAGGTCTATGAGTAGTCTTGGCACTTGAGGTACTTGTTCTCAGAATCGCTACGATTGTAGCTATTTTGAGAACATTTGCAAGGATGCCTGGCAGGAACCGGTCGAGCCTCAATTCCACTCAACCAACGCCCTATTCACCCCCCGACACGCAGCCACCACCTGCTCCGCCCAGGCAAAATACTCGCGCCGACGCAACGAGTGACGAGGTCACGAGTAACGGGGTCAGAGTACGTTTCGCTGCGACCACGACCTTTTGCCCCTAAGGCAACTCTCGATTAACCGCCCGATAGAATTCTATAACGGGCTTGTCGGCGACAATACTTTCTGACCGCACCCAGTCGTCCAACTCGCTCCAGCAGATCTTTTCGGCCTGCATCTGTACGACCATTATCGCTTGCTCCTGGGACTGCGGATCTTTCCAGGCTACCGCCGCCATCAAGCGATCCATGATGGAGTGGGTGGGTGTAATGAGTCTCAGGCAACCAAAAGGCCGTTTCGACAGTGCTGCATACCGTGGGATCAACGTAGCGCGACCCAAACATAAGCGGCGCCGGCGGAAACTCGAGATACCAGTCCGTGTCCGGGTGATCAAACACAGAGAGCCGCGGACTGCCCCGATGCCGAAATCCAAGCGGCGTGAGCGCGCCTCCGATCTCCTTGATCCGGGCAGACGTAACGAAGTCCAGATCTTCGGACAGATAGCGGTTCTGCGAGTAAATGGATACGACCGCACCGCCAGACAATGTTGCCACGATACCGCGCGCCTCCAGCGCACTCGATACCGTGGCAGCGAGATCAAGCAAAGGCGTGTCCTTCCGAATCATTGCTTTAGCTTAGCGCTTGCCGAATCGCCGCGGGCGTCGCCTTTCTCGGTAGTAAGCATCGATTTCACTTCTGGGAAGTTGCCTCAGCATGTCACACGGAAGCGGCGGTCCGACCCTAACTCTCAGTACGGGTGCAGCGCATCGTTAGAATCGATTACTTAAATCAGGTACCACTCTAACGCTAGCGAACCATGAAACTCGGACTCTTCGGTCCATACTAGCTTTGCCTTGTGCGAATTCGGCGAGCCATCTCGTCATTTGAGCGAGTCTGAATGACGCCTATCGTTGATGATGTCGACGCAAGTACTCATCAAGTGCTCGCACACTCCAGCCTGAATAACCCTTCGGTATGGTCGGCCGGTCCGCCTCCTGCAGGTCTACGCCTGCGATATCGAAGTGAGCCCAGACCTGCTCTTCGGCAACAAACGAACCGATAAATGCCGCGCCGACACTGGCACCGGGATTGCCCGCACCGCTGTTTTTGATATCGGCGTACTCGGATTCGATTTGCTTGAAGTGCGAGTCATCCAGCGGTAGTCGCCAAATCGCCTCGTTTGCAACCCTGGACGCTTCGATAAGTTGTTCTATCAGTTCGTCGTGACGACCGAAAACTGCGGCATAGTCATCACCCAATGCCCGGCCTGCCGACCCGGTTAACGTTGCGACGTCAATCAACACGCTGGGCTTGTAAGTGACCTGGCCGTAGTGCACGGCGTCGGCAAGTACCAGTCGCCCTTCGGCATCGGTAGAAATAATCTCGATCGTAATGCCGGACATCGACGTCAGGACATCACCAGGGCGGATCGCCGTACCCGAGGGCATATTTTCTGCAAGCGCAGCCAATGCGACAACATTCACCTTTGCACCACGACGGGCTGCAGCCAGTACAGTACCTGTTACAACGCCCGCGCCGCCGAGATCACCTTTCATCGCCCACATGCCGTCATTACCCTTAAGCGAGATGCCACCTGTGTCGAAAGTAATCCCTTTGCCGGCGAGCACGACGGGCGGGCTGTTACCACCGGCCATGTACTCAATGATTAATAGCCGGG
Source organism: Woeseia sp. (assembly GCA_049665065.1). Classification (GTDB taxonomy): domain Bacteria; phylum Pseudomonadota; class Gammaproteobacteria; order Steroidobacterales; family Woeseiaceae; genus Woeseia. The sequence goes on from JBATFU010000079.1 coordinate 1,892, forward strand.
GCGGGCGTGCAGAGCCCTTGCCAACCCCCCAATGCGCGCCCATGCCGAGCCGCTGCAGATCTTCCTCGTCCAGCACTTTGATATCGACGTTGTCGAGTCCTTTGAACAACTCCTTCGCTCTGTCGACGAACACCTCTGGATAAACAAGGTTGGCGGGTTCCGAGGGCATGTTCCGCGCAAAGTAAACACCTGCGGCAAGATGCTTAAGGTCACCCTCGAACGACGCCTGTGAGTTATCGTTACTCAGGAGGCGCACGACCGGGAGCGT
>JBATFU010000080.1:0-1534 GCA_049665065.1 Woeseia sp.
GGTGAGGAAGAGCGTATCGATGAAGACCTCGGTGACGATGCCACCAACGACAATGCGCCGGGAATCTTCGGCATCGATGACAACGGCAATGGAGAAGTCGACGAAACAGCCGGTCTGAGCGCGGACAAGGATAACGACGAAGACGGCGAAGTAAACGAGGACATGCTGGACGGGATCGACAACGACGGCGACGGTGCCATTGACGAAGACCTGCCGGACGACATGAACGATGACGATGCCTCGGGTGTCTCCGGTTACGACGACGATTTTGACCTGCTTGTTGATGAAGAAGACAGGAGAGATGACGACGAAGACGGGCTGAGGGACGAGGACGGCTACGATCCGGTGGTATTTTTCCTCGCCGGCAACACCTTGATACAACGTCTTCCCGTACCCTGGGACGAAAATGCCGATGGCAAGCTTGACGGCCTCGATTTTGTCGAAACCGCAATCGCGGAAAACGTTTCCCGCTTCCGCGTCGAGCGCCTGCCGCGCAGCCTCAGCGGCGCGCAGCTCGTCGCTCTCGAACTTGAATTAACCGACGCGAGCGGCGAATCAGTCACACTGCGCACGCAGTTACGCGTCGGGGCGGCCTTGTGAGCAAGGCTGTGCCAACCCGGAGTCGCCGCTCGACGTGCGCGGTGGCGACAGGTCGCGCGGGGCAGCGCGGCTACGTGCTGGTAACCGTCATCGTGTTTACTTTCCTGGTAGCGGCCATTGCCTTTCTGCTGGGCCACGAGTCGTCACTCGGCGCGCGCGAAGCCACCGGCGACCTGCAACGCGAGGAACTGCGTTACGTAACCGAAGCCGGTCTGCGCCACGCACAGTGGCTTGCTGATGGCAGCTCCTGCAGCGATTACAAACTGCCTGATACGGCGTTTGGCGCGCACCGGTACAACGCGTCTTTTACACCCACAGGCGGCTCGCCGGTTACGATCACCGCAACCGGCATGCTCGACTCCGGTGCAACTCGTTCGCTCACTGCCCCGGCACGCCGCGTCTACGACGAACCCCTGAAGCTCGTGCTGCAGCCGGATGCGGCGGCGCTCGCGGATACGCAAATTTCGGAAACCGCGGTGAACAATAATTTTGGCGGACTCCCGCAGCTGGGCGTGAGGGGTGGTGCGGACGAGCTGCGCAGTCTGCTGCGCTTCGACCTGGATGACATTCCAAAGAACGCCAAGGTTGTATCGGCCGTGCTCGAACTTCGTACCCTCTCGGTCACGGTGACCGGCCGGATCAACGTCCATCGCCTGACCAACGGCTGGGCCGAAGGCGCGCAGGTCGGCGCTCCGGGCACGGGCGCTTCCTGGCTGGAACGTGACGGCGGCGAGCCCTGGTCGACGCAGGGCAGTGATTTCGACCCGGCTATCGTCGCGCATGCCGATATCGCCGGTGCGGCGGGCGAGTGGGTAAGCTGGGATATCTCCGCACTGGTGGCCGGCTGGCGCAGCAACACTGCGGTCAACAACGGCCTGCTGCTGATTGCGGACGCTGCCGTCAATACGGCATTTGCGAGCAGCGACTACAGCAA
>JBATFU010000081.1:0-3514 GCA_049665065.1 Woeseia sp.
GCCGTGTTTCGCGTTAACCTCGCCGCAGGCCGGCTCCGATGCTGCGGCACTGATTGATAGCGGCATAGTGTGTCGCGGCCAGTGGGAAGGCGAAGAGATCGTTGGCATTCGCCTTAACTGGAACAAGCGTTACATCACGCTCGCCCCCATCGCGACGGTGCTCGGCCTCGCATTCAAACTTTATGATCCGGACCACCTGATCGGCGACCAGGACGACTACGGCATTACCGCAGCGCTGATCCCGACCGACCTGCCGGGTATAGATATCGGCCGCCGTCACTATCCGCTGACCATTCCGTTCCAGAACGGCCCGACGTCGGGCACGGACGTGTTCTTACCGCTCGATTTCATCATTGGCGGCCAGGACATGGCCGGCAAGGGCTGGAAAATGCTCGTTGAGTTGCTGTCTGTCGGCCGCGCCATCACGCTGCCATCGAGCGCAACCGGTGGCGGACAGGCCGGCGCCTGGGCCAGCGGTGCCTACACGCAATTGCGCAAGCAGTTCGGCTTGCCGGTTGCGAAGTTTGACGGCGTTGGCGAAGCGCTAAGCCGTATCGCGGGGCACACTTACATCATGAACGCCGCGGTCTCCGTTACCGCCGGTGCCATCGTGCAGGGCGAGAAGCCGGCGGTACCGTCTGCCATCCTCAAATACCACTGCACAGAACTGGGTCGCAAAGTGGCAAACGACGCGATGGATGTGCACGGTGGCAAAGCCGTCATGATGGGGCCGAAGAATTACCTCGCCCGCGGTTACATGGCGACGCCGATTGCGATCACGGTCGAGGGCGCGAACATCCTGACGCGCAGCCTGATTATTTTCGGACAGGGTGCGATTCGCTGCCATCCGTTTGTGTTGCGCGAGCTGCAGGCTGCGCAGGACGCGGACGAAGCGCGCGGCCTCGCGGAGTTCGACCGCGCACTGTTTGGCCACGTTGGCTACGCAATCAGCAACCTCGCGCGTTCGTTCTTCCTGGCGTTGACGCACGCCAAGTTCAGTCGCGTACCGCTAAATACACCAACGCGACGCTATTACCAGAACATCAATCGTTACAGCGCCGCGTTCGCGCTGGCCTCGGATTTCGCCATGCTGACGCTCGGCGGCAAACTGAAGATCAAGGAGTTGTTGTCGGCGCGACTCGGTGACGTACTGAGTTCCATGTATCTGGCCTCAGCCGTCCTGAAGCATTTTGAGAACCAGGGCCGCCGTGCAGTAGACCTGCCACTGGTCGAATGGTCTGTGCGTACGCTGATGTACCAGGCACAGGAACAGCTGCACAGCTTTCTGCGTAATTTTCCGAACCGACCGATCGCGTTTTTCCTGCGCTGTTTTATTTTTCCCCGCGGTCGCACGTATTCCGCGCCCTCGGATGAACTCGCGATGCAGGTTGTCGATCTCATTACGCAAACAGGCGAAGCCCGCAACCGTCTGTGTGAGCAAGCCTACACAGCCCTGGAACCAGGCAATCCGCTAGGTCTCCTTGAAGAAGCCTTGCGCCTGTCCGAAGAGCTTGCGCCGCTTGAACGCAAGCTGCGCCAGGCGCACAAGGAAGGCAACTTGAAATCGGGTTACCTCGGCTACCAGATCGAAGAGGCAGAGAAGGCCAGCATCATTACTGCGGAAGAAGCAGTATCGCTGCGCAACTACCACGAAAAAGTGCAAAGCCTGATGGGCGTCGACGACTTTGCCCCGGCAGACCTCATGCGGGTTGCCGAACCAGCGGACAGTGATTCCGGGCACAAACCGCGCCAGGTCGCTGCCAGCAAGAAGAAGCCGGCACGCCGCAAGACTGCGGCCAAGAAAGAAGCCTGACGCAGATTAAATTTGGGTGCAGCGCCCTGGATGCGCGGGGCGCTGCCCGGATTTTGTTGGGGACGGCGGCCATTTTTTGCAGCAATCGTCGCGCCAACGCCTTATCATTCCTGCCCGTTAACCAAACAAGGAGAGCGTTGTGGCCCCTACCGTGCGTCTAGTGCTCCCGTTCCTGCTGCTGGCCGGCGCCTGCAGCCAACAGCCAGACCAGGCATCCGTCACGGATCCTGCACCATCGAAAGCGGCGCCGATCGTTCAGACGATGCCGCGCACAGCAGCACCGGCGGATGCTCGGCTGTATTTTGTCGGACTTGCCGACGGCGCCGTCGTCAGCAGCCCGTTGCAGGTCAGTTTTGGTCTCGACGGTATGACCGTCGTTCCGGCCGGTACGGACGCGCCGGCCAGTGGCCATCACCACCTGATTATCGATGCCCCATTGCCGGCGTTCGACCGGCCTATTCCTGCCGATGCAAACCATGTGCATTTTGGTACTGGCGCTACCTCGACAACGATCGAGCTGACGCCCGGCCAGCACAGCCTGCAATTGCTGCTGGGCGACTACCTGCATATTCCGCACCAGCCGCCGGTCGTGTCAGAGAAAATTCAGATCACGGTTGAGTAAGGCGCTTGAGCCCTGTAACGCGGCCAACTAGAATTTGTGGGCTACGCTATGTGCGTGCCCTTCCGGAATCATCAGTCCAGACTACATATGAATAAAAAGAGCATAGGAATCAGCGGTTTATCCGCTTACCTGCCGCCGTACCGTGTCTGGCTGGAAGATTGGTGCGAGTGGACCGGCAACCAGTGGCCGAAGATTCGCGAGGTTGTGGGGCGCAGTTTCCGGGTGCGGGGGCCGAATCAGAGCGTTTATACGATGGCCGCGACCGCCGTCATGCGGCTTATTAACCAGTATGACGTCGACCCGACCCGGGTTAAGTTTTTAGGTCTTGGCACCGAGTCGAGCACTGACAATTCGGCCGGTGCGATTATTATCAAAGGCATGGTCGATCAGGCGCTGATCGCCGCCGGCAAACCGCCAATCTCGCGCAGTTGCGAGGTACCCGAGTTCAAGCACGCCTGTCTTGGCGGTGTGTATGGCATGAAAGGCGCATTGCGCCACCTTGCGCACGATGGCGCCGGTGGTCAGGCGATCGTCGTGTGCGCGGACATCGCCGAGTACGCACGCGGCAGTAGCGGCGAACCGACGCAGGGCGCCGGTGCGGTCGCGATGCTGCTCGAAGAAAACCCGACGCTGGCTGAAGTGGACCTGATTCGTTCCGGCTCCGCATCAGATTACCGCATCATGGATTTTCGCAAGCCGATGGCGCGCTTCTGCGGCCAGGATCGCAGTGAGTCGCACCAGGTGCAGGACTTTCCCGTTTTTAACGGCAAGTACTCGACGACCTGTTACATCGACGAAACGCTGCACGCATTGAATGACATGTATGAGAAGCGGCATCTGACCGCGATCGATTACATGCGCTCGCTCGACTATGTATTTATGCATCGCCCGTATCGCCGCATGCCGGAAACCGGCTGGGCGCTCGCCTACCTGTTTGCCCTCGGCAATGGCAATGCGGCAGACCGCGCCGAACTTGCTTCCTATTGTTACGAAGCCGGCATCGAGACGCGCGCGTTGCTCGCTGAAATGTTAAGCAAGCCTGCCGTCGCCAGCCTTGCTTCACCGGAACGCCTGCACTA
>JBATFU010000082.1:0-3107 GCA_049665065.1 Woeseia sp.
TACTAAAGCTGCTGTCATGTTTCAATTAGCGCTCACGTCGCGATCCCGGCACACTTCGACGAGGCCGCCAGATCTAAAAGAAACATGACGTAAGCTCGATAACTATAAAATCCACTAAACCTTGGCGCAGAGAGAATTCGACACATTGGCTAGCAAACTGTTCGGCCGAGAGCTGGATGCCACTACTACCGCCGACGAACTCGACGATGCGGTCACATCGAGAATTTCCAAGGAAGCGGTATCACGGGCGCTCAGTGACGACGTCACTTGTGATCCAGCCGAACTCCGAGTCATAAACTCTCAGCTTTCAGTGCGCGCCGACCTCGCGGAAGGCGACACTCTCGACATTGGCTATATTCTCAAAGATCGTTTCGAGATTGTGGAACTCGTGCACAGCAGCGAGATGGGGCACGTATACAAGGCAATTGATCATCTACGGAACGTAGACGGTTCGGGAAAAATCCACGTCGCCATCAAGATGATGCGACGTTCAATCGCTTCACAACGTGACGCTGGTCTTGCGCTGGAACGCGAAGCTGCCAAGGCCCAGCGGCTGTCGCATCCGAACATCATCAACATTTTCGATTTTGACCATCACAATGGCCGTTTCTTCCTCGTCATGGAATGGCTTACGGGGGAATCTGTCAACTCTCTTTTGCGTCGCACGAAGGGGCAACAGGTAGCGAGAGCCTTTGCATGGGACCTCATAAGAAGCGCGGCAGCAGCGGCACAGCATTCACACCGAAACAATGTGGTGCATGCGGATATTAATCCGTCGAATATTTTCGTAACCGATTCGGGCGACGTGAAACTACTGGATTTCGGTGTCGCGCGATTCATCGGCGACTCCACCACGCCGGATGACGGCCAGTTCGAATGGGCGACGCCGACTTACGCTAGCCCGCAGGTTTTGTCGGGATCGACGCCTGGCATCGCGGACGACGTTTTTTCGCTGGGTTGTGTCGCGTTCCGCCTTTTGTGTGGAAAACACCCGTTTGACGGCATGCCCTCGCTCACGGCTATGCAAAAGAACTTCACGCTGAAGCGAATTGATGGGCTTGCAGACATTGATTGGCGCGTATTGCAGCAGGCGTTAGCTTTTGAGCTGGCGGATCGACCGGACAGCATGGACCTGTTCCTGCGTGATGGGACCAGCCGGGAATTAACAATCGACGCCTATGCCGTAGCCGTTCGCCGGTCGGACGTGAACGAGATGACAGGCGCAAAAGACCTAACGGATGCACGCTGGCCCTACGCGACGAAGCCGCAGGGATTTGCCGCTGCTATTGCGATTATTTTGGTCGCGGGTGCATGGTGGCTGTGGCAGCAAAAAACCGATGTCGTGGAATCATTGCCTCCCGCAGGCATCACTCCGACGGTGACGTCGACGCCGGCGGCCCCGTCCGCAGCTGAGGCGCTCGTGTCTGCAGCAGCAGACGCTGTAGCCGCAGGGCAATTTGTCACTTCCACGGGTGACGACGCACGCACCTTGTTCAGGTACGCCATTGCGATGGACCCCGAAAACGCTGCGGCCTTGCGTGGATTAAGGACAATTAGTGACGTCTATGTGCAACGGGCAAACGACGCGCTTTTTAATGGCGATATTGCTGGCGCGTATGCTGCCATCGAGATCGCCAAAGATTCGGATGCTGGTAACCCGGCTATTGCGATCACTGATCAACTGATGGTCGCGCAAGGTAACAGTGCCCTCGCGGCTGCCAGCCTGGCAACTACGGCGGGCAACATCGAGACCGCGACCGAGCAACTGGCCCGCGCCGCCGAGTTTCGGCATATCGAGCCGGCTGCGATTCAGTCGATGCGACTCAGGATCGCACAACACGCAGGTGACGGGGAACTGCTCGCCAGTCTTGAACTCGCGGAGGCACATATCGCTGCAGGCAAACTGCTGCCTCCGGGACTTGATAACGCCTACGCAGTGTTGACGCGCATGCGGGAGTCGCATGCCGACGATGCGCGCTTGCTGATATCGATGGAACGCCTCGGCGAACGGCTGCTGACACGCGTCGCGTTTGCTACAGCCGCAGCGCAGTTCGAAAAAGCAACCGAAATGCTCGATTCCGTTGATTCGCTCGGCGTGCTTACAGCAGAAGTTGCGAGAGCCCGATCGGCGATGCTCGCTTCAGAAATCGCATTCGAAAAGAAACAGGCAGAGGCGCTAAAGACGGCGGCAGACAGCAAATCGGACGTTGAAACAACACCAGCTGTGGTGAACAACCTGGTGGCCACGGCGGCGAGCGCAGCATCAGTAACGCCAGTTGATACTGAGCCCGCCGACGCCGTTGCGAATGAAATGCCGGCAACAGGTTCAACAGCGCAGATCGCGGAGCCAACTGAATCGGCCGAATCGCGCCTGGTGAGCATCAATGATGTCGAGTTCACCAAGTTCGTTGAGCCAGTGTTTCCGCGTCGCGCCCTCCGAAGGGACGTCACAGGCTACGTCCACGTCGAATTCAACGTCAACACAGATGGCACGACGGATTCCATTGATGTAATGGGTGCTTCGCCCGACAACGTTTTTAATTCAAGTGCGGTAAACGCCGTGAAGCAATGGCGTTTTCAGCCGCGCGACAGCAGTGTTCGCGTAGGTGTGAAGCTGCGCTTTGATTTGCCGCCTGAAGGATAAGCCTTGAATCTCAAGTATTGAGAGAATCGGCGCCAAACCGCGAGCGACGGTAATGGTCCGCCACCGCAGCAGGTACAACGCTACCGGACGCTCAGGTTCTTGTGTTTTTACCGCGCCCAACACCTTTTTTTCGTGCTTGACGAAAGTGGCGAGTCAGACTCGCTCTTTCGAATCATTCGCCGATGCGGCCCCTGTCATTCTTCTTCGCTTTCTTCGCGGCCTTTTTCTCTTTTGGCGTCATGCCCGGTTCTTTCTTGGTCTCTTTGTTGCTCTTTTGTTCTCTGCCCATGATCTCTACTCCTGAAGTGACTGTGTCCGGCGTACCTTGCCGCGACCATGGTACGCCTGTTCGCTGACGCTGGGCACACAAAAGAGGCATCAGACCTCTATTGGTTGCTTTTTTTCACCGGAAAACTGCCCTCTCTCCCCGACATGCAGCCTTAAGTCCCAAACCACTTTCAGC
>JBATFU010000083.1:0-26489 GCA_049665065.1 Woeseia sp.
CGGTGACAAAGTTGCCGCCTGATGATCCACCCTGTGCTGATACGGACGCGATATTACCCGCCTCAATGCGGCCGTTACCATTTGTATCTTCTGCAAGTTCCAGAACACCGTCCCGATTTACATCTTCATCCGCACAGCCGCCGGGGGGTGTCGTCGTCGTATTAGCGGGGTCAAGCGTGTAAGTTGGGATCCAAACCGGATCAACGAAAGTATAAAACCCCTTGTAGTACGCGTCCGACAGCAAACCAACTTGCACGTCTACGCCTTCCACGCCGTTGCCCTGCGAATCCGTAACCTGCACGATGTATTCCTTGCGGTACTGCGCGCTATTCGGTTCGAAGATCGTGTTGCCGGTACCGAGCGAGATGAACAACTCGCGACGCGCAACCGTCAGTGCAACAGTGTCGTTGATTGTCGTATTGGACTGGACCGAAGCCTGAATCTGCACGCCATTGTTCGCACTAGTCGTTGAGCTCGAGTTGTAAAAGGTGCGCGCGCGTCCCTGGCTGTCGGTTGCTGCCGAGGCAACGGATAACTGGCCGCCAGTGTTATCAGTAAGATCAAAAACGACGACCGCGTTCTTCACGAGATTGTTGGCTGAGTCACGAACGATTGCGGTGATAGCTGACTGCTCGTTCGGGCCGATCGTAAACGGTGACGCCTGTGCGTCGATGCTGGCTGGCGTCGTCGCGACGAACTCCACTGTTACCTGCGTACTGGTGCCCGCCGAATTAGTAGCTTCAATAACCGCGCCACCGGCATTCGTTGACTGAATCGTTACGCTGGCATCTCCGGCTGCGTCAGTCGTAGCGGTAAAGCTGCTCAATGTGCCACGGGTGGCGCTGAATGAAATGGTCTGGCCAACCTGCGGGGTACCGCCTATGGACCAGTTCAGGGTTACAGTTGCCGGCGTATTCAGGTTAATTTCAGTGCTGGCCGCTGGTGCTGTCAGAGAGAAACTGTCGTCCGAGACATTCAGGCTGCGTTGCGTCTGCAAACCCAGTGCAGATGCCGTCAAAATGTCGTCGCCGCTTGCCGTTGCTGTCAATTGAAATTGGGCCTGGCCGCTTACGTCGGTGGTTAGCGAGCTTGCAGACAGCGTGTTGCCGTTACCGGAAGTGACAGTAATGGTCTCACCAGCGATACCTGCGCCGGAGGCATCGCTCAGCACCATTGTGTAGGTAGCCTGGTCGTTCTGGGCCAATGCGATCGGACCGCCAAGTGTCAGACTGGTGCCAATCACATTGATCGTCACGCTGCCGGTAACGCCGCGCGCGTCGGCGGTTACGGTAATCGGCCGATTTGTCGGATCACCGCCATTGTTGAGCGTCGCCGTAGCAACACCGCTGGCATCAGTAACCGCGTTGTCAATCGTCAGGAAACCCGAGTCCGTGGACATCACCACCGTGACGCCTTCCATCGCTACACGATTGGCATCCGTCACAATCACGCTGATCGACAGCGACTGGCTGTTATCTGATGGCAGGCTGGGGCTGCTTGCCAGCACGGTTACCCCAGAGACTGCGGGTGGCGGTGGCGTGCCCGGATCGGTCGGTACGTTCGGGTCAGTCGCGAAACCGGATCCGCTGCCGCCGCAGGCCGCAAGTACCAGCATCAATGCCAGCGTGGTGAGGCTTTTCAATTTGCTCATCTTTCCTATTCCTTAAAACTCTTGGCCCGTTGCGAAGTAGTGGTTCGCGACTAGTAAATGCTCGACCCTTCGGTGAGGATCCTTGGCGTTACGAAAATCAGCAGTTCCGCCTTGTTCGACACGCGCTGTGTCGAGCGGAACAGGTAACCAAAGCCCGGGATGTCACCCAGCAGTGGAACCTTGTTTATCGTCTCGCGACGTTCTGTTTCGTAAATACCGCCGAGTACCACCGTCTGGCCGTCCCTGACCAGTACCTGAGTTTCTACCGAGCGTGTATCGATACTGGGTACGAAGCCGCCTGTTGCGCTGGCAACCAGCTCACCAACGTTATCCTTGCTGACGATCAGGTCCATGATGATGTTGTCATCCGGGGTGATCTGCGGAGTTACCGTCAGGCTGAGTACCGCCTTCTTGAACTGCGTTGCGGTGGCACCCGAGGATGAAGATTCCTGGTAAGGAATTTCCACGCCCTGCTCGATGCGCGCTTCTTTCTGGTTCGCCGTGATGATGCGCGGCGTAGAAATGATTTCACCGCGACCTTCTGCCTCCAGTGCTGACAGCTCGAGATCGACGATGTAGTCAGAATCGAGAACGGCCAGTGCCAGTCGACCAGCGGGGTTGTCAATCGGCACGTTTACTGCGTAGCGATTGTTCAGCTCGGGTGCCAGGACCGGGAACGGCTGGCCGGTATTGGCAAGATTATCCAGAGCGGAGGCGACCACCGTCTCGCTGCCCTCACCGGAGCCCGTCACCGAAATGATGCCGTCGCTCGAATTTGACCGCACGCCGGTAAAGCCCATACGCACGCCCAGATCGCGACTGAAGTCGTCGTTGACGACAACGATGCGCGATTCAATCAGCACCTGCCGGATCGGAATATCCAGTGTGCGCACGAGGCGGCGGATGTCCTGCAGACGTTCTGCTGTGTCGTAAATCAGCAGCGTGTTGGTGCGTTCATCGATAGCGACGCTGCCGCGACTCGACAACAAGGTGTTGTCACTGCCACTGCCGATCAGCGAAGCCAGGTCCGCTGCTTTCGCGTAGTTGACCTGCAGGAACTCGGAATACAGGGGCTCAAGTTCCGTGATTGCCTGGCGCGCTTCGAGGTCAGCGGTCTCGCGAGCGGTGATCTCTTCAGCCGGTGCAACGATGATGACGTTGCCGTTCTCGCGCATGTCGAGACCCTTGGTGGTCATGACAATGTCGAGAGCCTGGTCCCACGGAACGTTGCGCAACCGCAACGTGACGTTGCCCTGCACGGTGTCCGACACAACGATGTTGCGTCCGGAGGTTTCTGCGAGCAGCTGCAACACGGCGCGCGTCTCGATGTCCTGGAAGTTCAGGGTCAGGCGCTGGCCCGAGTATTCCTTGTTTTCGGAGAACAGGCTGCCGCTGGCTTCAGACTCGGCCGCTGGATTGATCTCGATCGCGAACTCGTTGTCTGACTGGTAAGCAAGCTGTTCGTACTTGCCTTCTGCAGAAATAACAATTCGCGTGTCGTTGTTCGTGCGCAGTGCGTCAACGGTCGTAACCGGCGTTGCGAAGTCCATAACGTCAAGGCGTCGCATCAGCTCGTCCGGCAGTGACGCGTCCTTGAAAATAGCCACAACGCGGCCACCTTCCTGACGAATATCGACAGGCGTTGACGGGTCACTCAGGCTAATCATGACGCGACCACCACCACTGGGAGTGCGGCGGAAGTCGACACCATCGATACGCCGTGAACCGCTGGCAGCGTAAGAGCGCGGTGCTTCGGTTGCGGCGGCTGGCGGGCCATCAAAGCTGGTTGTGACAGAGGCATCACCGGCATTCGCGCCAAGCGTTACAAAGATTGTGTTGCCACTGCGCCGTGTGTCGTAGGAAACCATCTGGTCGAGATTAAGGACGACGCGAGTGCGGCCACCGGCTTCAGCAGTCAGTACCGTATCAAGCGGACCCATGTTGACGTCGCGGCGACGCGAGGTCAGCGCCAGCGAGGTTTCGGGCAGATCGAGGGCGATGCGCGCTGGATCGTCGATCGTAAACGCGAGCGGTTCGGGCGCAGTGCCCGACATGATCAGCCGGAGTTCGACGCGCTGTCCCGGCAGGCTCTGTACCTGGATATCCTGCAACCTGTTGCCGGATTCCTGTGCATTCGCACTCAGTCCGAGCATCAGCAGCAAAGCAGCCTGAACCGTCACAGTGAGTCGCGTCACCGAACGACGGAATATGTTGCCGTTCGCCGGCTTGTTTTTGAACGTCATTCCCAATACTCCCAGTTTCATTCAGGCTTCAGTCTGAAAGACTTACAGCAGCTTCCCGTTCGAGGTAGCCACCAATCCCGTCTGAAATAATTTCGATCAATTCGATTTCAGATTCAGTTACACGAACAATGCGTCCGTCGTTTTGCCCCAAGTAATTACCCGGTATTACGCGATGAATCAGCCCGTCAGCTGTTTGCACCAGGCCGTAATTCGCACCACCGAGTTCCATCGTGCCGACCATGCGCAGCGAATCGAGCGGAAAACTTTCGAGGTATTCTCGACTGCGCTCAGGGTCGGGACGCGTATCGTTGCCTGAACCGCCACCCGCCGCTTGCGGCGCATCGGGTACAAACGGTGAACGCATGCCTTCTGCATCCGCAGTGTAAGTAAACACTTCGTAAGGTTTGATCTCGGGCAGTGGCTCGATACGGCCGCCCGGTTTCGCTTTGACTTCGTTGATATAACGATCCAGGTCCTCGGAGCCTCCGCCGCAGGCACCGAGGACAGCGATTACGGCAATGAGCAGGACGTGTTTCAGTTGAGAGGCTTTCATTGTTATTACTCTGCCTCCTCTATGTAGCGATAAGTCTTGGCAGTCACTTCCATCGTCAGCTGGTCAAATTCGCCGTTGGCGTCGGGCGAAATCTTGATGTCGTGCAGCGTGACAATTCGCGGCAATGCCGCAATGCCGCTGACGAAATTGGCAATCTCGTGATAGCCGCCCGACAGGCTGATCTTGATAGGCTTCTCAGCGTAGAAGTCTTTCGGTACTTCGGGCTGCGGCTGGAACAGTTTTTCCTGTAAACCAGCTGCCAAACCTGTTTGTGAGATATCGACAATCAGGCTGGGAATTTCCGTCTCACCGGGTAACTGCCGAAGCATGGTGCCGAAAGACTGTTCCATCTGCGTAAGCTGAGCGCGGTAGTCGTCGTAGTTGGCTGCCTTGCGCTGCTTCTGCTCGAAGGAAATTCTGAGGTTCTGCTCGTCATCGATAGCGCGCTGCAGCTGCGGCGCCTTGTCCTGCACGATGATCCAGTAGAAACCGAAACCGACAACAACGAAGAAAACAATGGCGATAACGGCAATTCGAAATGCCAGCGGCCAGCGGCCAATATCGTTGACGTCAAGACTCTGGAGTTCTTCGACCAGGTTCATCCGGCGTCCTCCATATCTTCCTTACTCATATCCACCTGCTTGAACGTGACAACGAACTGCGCCTGGCGGCCCGGCCCAAGCTCCGTCGTCTCGACCTTCACGACGCTGGGGTCAGAAAGCCACTCAGAGGCATCGATGCGGCGCATCAATGCGGAAACCCGCGTTGATGATTGCGCGACTCCGGTCAGCTCCACGTCGAGGCCCTGTTGTTTTAACCCTGTCAGATACACGCCTTCCGGAATTTGCCGGGTAAGTTCATCAAACAGGTGAACGATCTCGGGGCGGCTGCCCTGCAACCTTTCGATGATTTCCATACGCGCGAGCAAACGTTCTTTCTGGCGTTCGAGGCCATCAATCTCGGAGATGCTTTTTTCAAGCTCAACGATCTCGGCCTCGAGACGCGCATTGCGTTCCTGCTGGTGATCAATGCGCTGGCCGTAAACGAACACGGTGAGTGCCACCGCTGCGATGCCGGCCACAAAGGCCGCGGCAACCGCGATCAGGAACTCGCGTTGTCGCCGGATGCGCTCCGCTTCGCGCCACGGGAGGAGGTTAATACTTGGCATGTTAGTCGAAACTCCTCAGTGCTAGGCCGCAGGCCGTCAGCAAGGCGGTGGCATCCTTGTGCACACCCTGCGACTTCGCCTTCGAACTGATCTTCATCTGGCCGAGAGGATCGCCAATTTCCGTTGGGATGCCTACCCGGCTCGAGATAACGTCCGCGATGCCGGGAATGTTCGCACAACCGCCGCAGACTAGGATCATGTCAGGCTGCTCGCGGCCGCCGCCGGAGGCAAGATAGAACTGCAGCGAACGACTGACCTGCTGGGTCATGTCATCCACAAACGGCTCCAGCACTTCCGGCTGGTAATTGCTGGGCAGGCCACCTTGCTTCTTGGCGCGACCTGCGTCTTCCATCGACAAACCATAGGTGCGCATGATTTCTTCTGTCAGCTGCTGACCGCCGAACGAGAAGTCCCGCGTGTAAACAACCTTGAGATTCTGCAGCACGCTGAACGTGGTACTGCTGGCGCCGATGTCGACGATGGCTACCGCCTGCCCCATGCCGTTATCCGGCATCTGGTGCGCCATCAACATACAGGCGTTCTCGAGAGCAAAAGCCTCGACATCAACAATTTTTGCCGTCAGCCCGGCAGCCTCAACGGCAGCCTGGCGTTGCTCTACGTTTTCTGTGCGCGTCGCAACAAGCAGCACATCCATCAACTCGGGATCGTTTTCGTTGGCGCCGACGACTTCGAAGTCGAAACTGACTTCTTCCATCGGGAACGGGATGTACTGGTCGGCCTGGATTTCAACCTGCCCTTCGAGATCGCGCTCTGACAGGCTGGCTGGCATCTGGATTACCTTGGTAATCGCAGCGTCGCCGCTGATTGCAATCGCAGCGTCTGTCGCGCGCGCGCCGGCGCGCTTCACGGCACGTCGAATCGCATCGCCGACCGCCTTGGCATCGACAATGGCTTTTTCATTGACGGAACTGGGTGGAGTTGGCTCGGCCGAGTACGACTCGACACGATAGCGTTTGCCGCTCTGTGACAGCTCAATCAGCTTTACCGACGAGGTCGTGATGTCCAGACCCAGCAATGGTTGGGATTTTTTCCGGAAGAGCACCTTAGTTTTTCCTTTTAAGTCGGCAGCTTGCGACCAAAATATGAGCTGTAATTGAGCAAAGCGATTTAACTATATATCAACAAAATGTTAAATAAAACGTGACTTTGTTCACGGCCTCACGATCCGCAATGCTACTTCCGTCTGCGGGGTCGTTTCCGTGAACTGGTTAGCGCAACAGCAGCTGCCGCTCACGCTGCCCTGCCGCACTATTCTTCTGTTGTCACCCCCAAAAATGGTTGCGCAGCCTCCCCGGGCACTGTTGCGCGGCACAACTCTTGTAAAAGAGTGCCGTTGCAGCTTTCCGCCATTGCTGGCTATTATTCGCGCCTCAAAGGCGCCGCATCTAATTAGCTTTTGCTCACCAACCCTGCTTGGTCCGCGATTATACCTATAGCGGCCTGATTCATTCGCCCCCTTTTTTCCTAAATATGTCGAATAGCGGTACTTATGCAAAGCGAAGACTCCAAAGACGCGCAATCGAAGCCTGATCGACCGCGGCGACGCGTCCGCTGGGCGCTGTTCGGCCTCGGACTCATGGCAAGCGGCGCGGTGGCGCTCGCGGCAGGGGTCATCGGCGCCTGGTATTACGTCGCACCCGGCCTGCCGGCGGCCGAAACGATCCGCGAGATTCCACTACAGATACCGCTGCGCATCTACAGCCGGGATGGCCGTCTCATAGAAGAGGTGGGCGAGCGGCGGCGCATCCTGATCAATTACGACGAATTGCAGCCCTACCTCGTCAACGCGTTTGTTGCCGCTGAAGACAGCCGGTTTTTCACCCACCCCGGCGTTGACCCGATCGGCATCCTGCGCGCGGCGGTGAGCTACCTGCGATCCGGCTCGCGCGGCCAGGGCGGCAGCACGATCACGCAGCAGCTGGCACGAGATTACTTCCTGACCCGCGAGCGCCTGTTTACCCGCAAGCTGCGCGAGGCGTTTCTTGCCTACAAGATCGAACAGGAATTCAGCAAACAGGAAATCATGGCGCTATTCCTGAACAAGATGTTTTTCGGGCAGCGCGCTTATGGCGTTGCCGCGGCGGCGCAGGTCTATTTCGGCAAGCCCCTTGCAAACATCACGGTTGCGGAAGCGGCCACGCTGGCCGGCGTGCTGCCCGCACCGTCCAATTACAACCCGGTGCGCAGCCCGGCGAATGCGCGCATGCGCCGTAACTATGTTCTGGGCCGCATGCGGGAGCTCGACTTTATCTCGGCGGACGAGCTCGAGGCCGCACTTGCCGAGCCGATAGTGTCGCAGCTGCATGGCACGGCAACCGAGCTGTCGGCACCCTACGTGGCGGAAATGGTGCGTCGTGAAATGCTCAAGCGCTATGGCGAAGACACCTACTCTGCCGGCTTCAAAGTCGTAACTACGCTCGATTCGACGATGCAGCAAAGCGCCAATTACGCGCTGCGCAACGGACTGCTCGAGTTCACCCGGCGACGCGGCTACCGTGGGCCGATAACCAGGCTGGCGCTCGATCCTGCATTGCTGAACCAGCCACTCGAGAGCTGGCCGGACGAGGCCAGGGCAGCATTCGACGGCTGGCCCGCGCCCGGTGATCTTAAGGTCGCACTCGTCCTCGAACTCGGCGTCGATAACAGTGCGCAGATCATGCTCACCGACGGCGCGCGTTTCACGCTGCCTTGGCGGGCCATGTCGTGGGCGCGCCCTTACATAGACGATGAGACGCGCGGACCCGAACCAAAATCCGTTGGCGAGATTCTGGCACCGGGTGATGTTATTCACGTGATGCCATTGCAGGGCGGCGGCTGGGCGCTGGCGCAGGCACCTCGCGCCCAGGCGGCCGTGGTCTCACTCGATCCGAAGGACGGCGCGATTACCGCGCTCGCCGGCGGCTTCGATTTTTCGATCAGCAAGTACAACCGGGCCACGCAGGCCTCGCGGCAGCCGGGCTCTTCGTTCAAGCCGTTTATTTATTCCGCCGCGCTGGAGCAGGGCAATACGCCCGCGACGCTGCTGCTTGATGCACCGGTGGTCATCAATTCCTCGGAACTTGAAGCGGTCTGGCGACCGGTCAATTACACCGGCCGTTTTTATGGCGAGCAGCGTATGCGTGAAGCGCTGGTGCGCTCGATGAACCTTGCCTCAGTGCGACTGTTGCTGAACAACACCGGCATCGGCAATGCCGTGCGGCACCTGGAACCGTTTGGCTTCGGTCCTGCCACATTGATTCGTAACGGTTCGCTGGCGCTGGGTGGTGGTAACGCGACGCCGCTCGACATGGCGCAGGCTTACGCGATCTTTGCGAACGGCGGCTACTCGGTCAAACCGTACGTGATCGACAGCATCTTTGCGGCCGACGAAACCGAGCTTTATCGTGCATATCCGGCTGTGGCCTGCGAACGCTGCCGACGCTCCGGGCAACAAGATGTCATAACAGAAGCAAATGATGTCGACGAAACGGCAGCAGGCGACACAGACGAGACCGAAGCAGCGGCCGTAGTTGCTCAACCTGCGCCGGACCCGGCGTTGCTGGAACGGATGGCTGAGTTTGCTGAAGACTACCGGCCGGATGCTGACGAAGAGCCTGCCCTGTTCGCCGGGGTGAACCTTGCGCCGCGTGTCATTTCTGCACAGAACGCATTCCTGATCCAGGACATGATGCGCGATGTCATTCGCCGTGGTACGGGTCGCCGCGCGCGCGTCCTCGGGCGCAGTGATTTGTCCGGCAAAACCGGGACGTCGAATGACCGGCGCGATGCCTGGTTTGCCGGATTCAATGGCGATATGTCCGCCATCGTGTGGGTTGGCTATGACGACTACCGGCCGCTGGGCCCGGGCGAAGAGGGTTCGCGCACTGCACTGCCAGTCTGGATTCAGTTCGCACGAGGTGCCTTGCAAGGCGCGCCGGAGAATCAGATGCCAATGCCGCAGGACATAGTCACGGTTCGCATCTCAAAGAGCACAGGTTGCCCGGCTGACGCCAGCGTGCCCCCTGAAGACGTCATGTTCGAGGTATTCAAACTCGGCAACGTACCGGCCTGCGCATTGCAGGATACGCCGGATGATATTTTCAACCAGGATGATGCCTTCGACTTTGACGATAACGCCGAGCCGGCGGCGCAGCCTGAGGTGATTTTCTAAGCAATCGCTGCTGATTCGGCGCGGCAGGCTCGCCGACGCCGCTCGAGCGAAAAGGCAACGGTCACTCGGCGACGAGGGACTGCGCGGCGGCAGTAACGCCATTTTGGCCGGACGCCGTGCGGGACTGGCTTTCGCTGGCCAGGAGCAGCGCTGCAAAAAGCTGGCACCACCGCGACGAGCCGGGCTAAACTCGTCGCGAGCCCGCCATAGCTTAATAGGGACTATGAGCAGACGCAGCGTCAGCGGCAGTGATCGCGCAAGGCAATTACTCGCACAGGAAGCGGCCCGCATCATTTGCGAACAGGGCATCGAGGACTACCGCCTCGCGAAAGTAAAAGCCGCCGAGCGGCTCGGCCTGAGTGAGCACGGCGCCCTCCCCGGCAACCCCGAAATCGAACAGGCCATCAACGAACACCTGGCGCTGTTCGGCCGCGAATCGCATAGCACCCTGCTGCAGAACCTGCGTCGCGCAGCGATCTCGGCAATGGACCTGCTCGCCGAATACACGCCGCGCCTCGTCGGGCCGGTACTAAACGGAACCGCTGGCGAAACCTCTGCCGTCAATCTGCATGTCTTCGCGGACAGCCCGGAACAGGTGGCCTGGACCCTCGATCAAAGTCGCGTCTCCTATCGCCCGTTCGAACGCCGCTATAAAAGCCGGCGCAACCAGACGAGCCGATTCGCTGCGTTTCGATTCAATCACGAGGACGCCTCGATCGAGGCCACGGTGTTTCCGTTCGATGGCATCCGCCAGGCCCCGATCAGCCCGATCGACGGCAAACCGATGCAGCGCGCGGATTTGCGCGCGGTGCGCAAGCTGATGGAAGTTTAAGGACCCCGATTTCTACCGCTTTTCGATCGCCACGTAGTCGCGATTTGCAGCGCCGGTGTAGAGCTGGCGCGGGCGGCTGATTTTGCCTTTCGGGTCGGTGATCATTTCCCGCCAGTGCGCGACCCAGCCGACGGTGCGGCCGATGGCGAACATCACGGTAAACATCGAGGTCGGGATGCCAAGCGCCCGGTAGATGATGCCGGAGTAAAAATCCACGTTCGGGTACAGGTTCTTCGCAATGAAGTACTCGTCCTTCAGCGCAACCTGTTCAAGCTCCAGCGCGAGTTCAAACAATGGCGAGTTGGCGCGGCCCATCTGCTTCAAAACCTTGTAGCACATGTCACGAATGATCGTGGCGCGCGGATCGAAGTTCTTGTAAACGCGGTGACCGAAGCCCATCAGGCGGAACGGGTCTGACTTGTCCTTGGCCTTGTCGACGTATTTCGGAATGTTTTTGACGCTGCCAATCTCTTCAAGCATGCGCAGCACCGCTTCGTTCGCGCCGCCATGCGCCGGGCCCCACAGCGCCGAGATACCCGCTGCAATGGCCGAATAAGGATTGGTGCCGGAGCTGCCGGCCATGCGCACCGTTGAGGTTGAACAGTTCTGTTCATGATCCGCATGCAGGATAAACAGCAGGTCAAGCGCCTGCGCCGCAATCGAGTCGATCTCGTAATTCTCGGCCGGCACGGCAAAGAACATGCGCAGCATGTTTTCACAGTAGTTGAGATCGTTGCGCGGATAAATAAACGGCTGGCCGATCGTGTGCTTGTAAGCGGCGGCCGCAATCGTCGGCATTTTCGCCAGAATTCGGTGTGCAAAGATTTCGCGAGCGTCGGCATCATTCACGTTCATCGTGTCGTGGTAATACGCCGACATCGAGCCAACGACCGCCGACAGCATCGCCATCGGATGAGCGTCGTAGCGGAAGCCGCGGAAGAAACGCAGCATGCCCTCGTTCAGCATCGTGTGGGTACGGATTGAGTGATCGAACGCATTGATCTGCTCTTTGTCCGGCAGATCGCCATACAGAAGCAGGTACGCTACTTCGAGAAAATTGGATTTTGCAGCGAGCTGCTCAACGGGATAGCCGCGGTACAGCAGCACGCCTTCCTTGCCGTCAATAAAGGTGATCTGGCTTTCGCAGGCACCGGTCGCGACGAAGCCCGGGTCGTAAGTAAAGACGCCTTCCTGCTGATAGAGCGAACCAATATCAACAACGTTCGGCCCAACCGTGCCCTTGTGAACTGGCAGTTCGGTCGTGCGCTTGCCGTCGGGGCTCACCAACTTGTATGCGTCGTTACTCATTTAACTTCCTTAGTCAGTCGTCGGTCAGGGCCAGGCACATGCCGGTCACGCCATGCGGCGCCCGATTGGTGGCGGGCAGCGAGCAAGGGGGATGGTCCGAGCTCAGAGTCGCTTTAAACCTGGCGTTCTGCAAGCAGACACGGGTCGGCTGTCAGGCCAGGGCCTGGTGCTTGTACTGCGGCTTTACTCTGTTGGTCGTGCCGCTTGGGGCACGGACCCGGCATATCCCGAGTGAGGAAGTCTAACTGATGCCGTACTTGCGACGGAACTTGTCGACGCGACCACCGGTGTCCATAACCTTCTGCTTGCCCGTGTAGAACGGGTGGCAGCTAGAGCAGACTTCGATGCCCAGGTCCTCACCCAGCGTCGAACGCGTGGTGAACTCGTTGCCGCAGCTGCAAGTAACCTTGGTTTCGCTGTAGTTTGGGTGGATCTTGGCTTTCATTGTCTTCGGTCTCCGGCGTACAGAGCGGGGCAAAAAGGGCGCGTAGCATAATGGGAAGGCGGTGGCGCTGCAAGCCCCGCTTTTCGGCCGGCCCGGGACCGAATCTTATCCACAAAACCTGTGGATAACTATGTGGAAGGATTTTGAGTGAATGCGCTAAGTGGGCATTTTTAATGCCTTCTTCCTAGAATGTCTAAATTCTGCCCAATTTCACAAACCCTTATAAATCAACTATTTACATACCATTTCACACAGGCAAACTGAATAGCACGACGGATTACACTGATATTACCGTGGTCGGCCTGCGCTTGTGCATAAACGCCCCGGTCTGGAACGCACGGTTCAGCCCGATGCGCCCTCCCCGGACGCAGCTGCTGCCGGCAGAAAAGCCGCCTGCAAGTCATTGAGAAACCGCAGTCCGAGGGCGCTGGGCCGCCAGTTTCCTGCCTCGCCGCTGGTCAGCAGGCCACGATCCGCCAGCGCAGCGAGGCGCGGGCGCAAGCGCTCGGCAGACAAACCGGTCCGGGCCTCGAACAGCGACTCGCTGAATCCCGCGGGCAGGCGCAGGGCATTCAGCATGAACTCGAACAGGCGATCCTCCTCAGCAACGAACTCTGTCGGCGTATCGGACAGCGCAACGCCAAGCTGCTGTTCGATGTAGGCACGCGGGTGGGCGATCTTGCGATAGCGCGAGACGCGACCCTCTGCGTCGGTCAGCTTGCCGTGCGCGCCGGCCCCTGCCGCCAGGTAATCGCCGTAGGTCCAGTAGTTGAGGTTGTGCCGACAGCTTGCACCGTCCGCTGCGAAGGCCGAAATCTCGTAGCGAGCAAAGCCGGCCGCGCCGAGGCGCTGGAACGCCTGCTCCTGCATGTCCCAGGCAAGCTCGTCATCCGGCAGGCCCGCCGGCGGCTGGCGGTAAAACACGGTGTTCGGCTCCAGCGTTAACTGGTAGAGCGACAGGTGCGCGGGTTGCAGCGCGAGCGCTTTGTCGAGATCGGCGGCCGCCATACCGAGATCCTGGCCCGGCAGGGCGAACATCAGGTCGAGATTGAAGTTTGCGAAGCCAGCCGCGCGGGCATCGTGCACGGCCGCAACAATTTCGTCGGGCCCGTGGATGCGGCCAAGGGCTTTCAGCGTAGTGGCATCGAAACTCTGCGCGCCAAGCGACAGCCGGTTGACGCCGGCCTCGCGGTAACCCGCGAGGTTGTGCCGCTCGACGGTTCCGGGATTGGCTTCCATGGTTATTTCGACGTCCGGCGCCAGCTGGTAATTGGCGCGCACGGCGTTAAGAACTGCGCCGATCTCATCGCCACTGAACAGGCTGGGCGTGCCGCCGCCCAGGAAAACACTGATGAGCGGCCGCCCGTCCGCGCGACTCGCCTGGCGCTCAAGGTCGCGACACAGCGCTTCCACATAGCGATCGCGCGGCGGTTTCGGCCCGGCAGTGTGCGAGTTGAAGTCGCAATACGGGCACTTCTTCACGCACCACGGCAGGTGCAGGTAAAGCGCCAGATCCGGCCGCATCATGCCCAGCGTTCGGCGAGTTCCGCACACAGTGCGCGGAACGCCTTGCCGCGATGGCTAAGCGCGTTCTTCTGGTTCGCAGACATCTCTGCCGCAGCAAGCCGGGTAGCAGCGTCGTAGAAAACCGGGTCATAGCCGAAGCCGCCCTGACCGCGACGCGCATCGAGGATAGAGCCGCGCCAGATGCCTTCTTCAATCAGCGGCGCAGCATCGTCTGCGCTGGCAACGAACACGGCAGCACAGTGAAACTGCGCGCCGCGCTGCGCATCGGGCAGACCCCGCATCGCAGCCAGTAATTTACTGATGTTGTCCGCGTCACTTGCGTGTTCGCCCGCGTACCGCGCGGAGCGCACTCCAGGCGCACCGCCGAGTGCGTCCACGGCAAGACCGGAGTCGTCGGCTATCGCGGGCAAGCCTGTCAGTGCCGCCGCATGCCGGGCCTTGATCAGCGCGTTGTCGACAAAGCTGCTGCCGTCTTCGATTGCCTCCGGCACGTCGAACTCCGACTGCGCACAAACCTCGACGCCAAGCGGCTCGAGCAGCGCGCGAATCTCGGCAAGCTTGCCGCGATTGCTGCTGGCAAGTACGACGCGATGTGCGGCAGGCTGCGGATCCATGACGCGGTCAGGCCGCAGCAAGCGCCTGGTTTTGTGCCGCAATAATTTCCGCAACACCCTGCGCGGCAAGCTGCAGAAGCTTATTGAGCTCATCGCGGGAAAACGCATGACCTTCCGCCGTGCCCTGAACCTCAATGAAATGACCTGCGTCGTTCATGACAACGTTCATGTCGGTTTCCGCCTGCGAGTCTTCTGCGTAATCAAGATCAAGCACCGGCACGCCGGAAAAGATGCCGACGGAAACGGCAGCCACCTGGCCGTGCAGCGGGTTGCGTTTCAAAGCACCACTTTTCTTTAGTCGCGACAGCGCGAGGCTCAGTGCGACATAGGCGCCGCTTATAGCCGCGGTGCGCGTGCCGCCATCCGCCTGCAGCACGTCGCAATCGAGCGTAATGGTGCGCTCGCCGAGGGCGTCAAGGTCGAGCGCCGCGCGCAGACTGCGGCCGATCAGGCGCTGTATTTCCTGGGTGCGCCCGCTTTGTTTGCCGCGTGCCGCTTCGCGACCGCTGCGCGTGTGCGTGGCGCGCGGCAGCATGCCGTATTCACCGGTGACCCAGCCGCTGCCTTTGCCGCGCAGCCACGGCGGCACGCGGTCTTCGATGCTGGCCGTGCACAGCACGCGGGTTTCGCCAAATTCCGCGAGTACGCTGCCTTCGGCGTGGCGGGTGAAATCGGTAATGAACTGCAGCGTTCGCATTTCGTCGGCTGCGCGGCCACTGGGTCGCATTGCGGGCTCCTTGGAAGAGCAAAAGGGGGTGTCGGGGAAACGGAGTTTACGCGTCGCGCGCCACTATTGCTGCGCAACGCTCTCTATCAGGAGTAGCCAGAACGTGCGGGTATCGGGCGCGTGAATCAGGGTCCGCGCCAGCGCAGGATGGTGCCGGTGGTGTTGTCGCTGTAGGGCGCGTTCTGGTTCAGCGCCTTTAAGCTCAGCGCTTTCAGGTTCTCGGCGATTGGTTTGTCGGGCACCGTCGCGAGGCGCGCCATGTCCTCGTCGGATGTGCCGGTCCACAGGCCATCACTGCAGGCGAGCAGAACATCGCCGGGCTCGAGCCTTGCCATGCGGGTTACGGACATGTCGGGCACCGGGGAGTCGCCGCCGAGGCAACATTCGACGAAATTGCGCATCGGGTGATCGAGTGCCTCCTCTTCGGTGATTGCGCCTTCCTGGATCAGCACTTCAACGTGGCTGTGATCGCGCGTGCGGCTGACCATGCGGCCGTTGCGCATGTGGTAGATGCGGCTATCACCGATGTGGCAGAAGAACACACCCGATTCCTGCACGAGACAGACGGCACAGGTCGCGCGCGGGCGAAAGTCCACGGCGACCGTGTTGCCGAGCGCGACCACTTCGTCATGCGCGCGCGCCATCGTGCTGTAAAGAAATCCCTGCGGGTCGAATACCGGCAGTTTCTGGCTGGTGAATTGCTCCTGCACGATTCGCAGTGCGGTTTCTGCAGCGGCCGCGCCATCGGAGTGACCGCCCATGCCGTCAAACACCAGCATCATCGCGGCATTTTCATGCACGATGACCGCCCCCCGGTCCTGGTTATCGTCACGATCACCGACCGCGGAAATTTTTGCGTACTCGATGTCCATTGGTCTTGCCGAAAGCAATCCTTGTGCTCCATCCATGGAACTTTGCCTGTGCCGGCGCGCGGGGCGCGCATTGACACCGCCTTCATTGATACCGAAGAATTCGCGAGCGCCCATGATTCGTTCGTTCACGATTGCGTCGCGCGGGCTTTTGGCCCCGTGTTATCGCGATCTGCCGTAGTATGACGGAAATATTAAAAATTAGTCTGTGACCGACCCGCCTATTTTAGCCAGCGCCCGTCGGCACCCAGGGAATTATTGAATGTTGCACAGCATGACAGGCTTCGCCCGGCAGATCGCTGACTCGCCCGACGGCACACTGACCTGCGAAATCCGCGCGGTGAACCATCGCTACCTCGACCTGCAGTTCCGCCTGCCCGATGAGCTGCGGCCGAAAGAGGCCGAGTTGCGGCAGCTCGTCGGTGCTGCCGTGCAGCGTGGCAAAGTCGAGTGCAACCTGCATTTCCGACGCTCGGCAACCGCTGCAGGCGGGCTCGCACTGAACCGCGAGCTGGTCAGCCGTGTTGCGGAACGGGCCGCCGAGATTGCGCAACTCGTGCCGGACGCGCGCGGCATCGACCCGCTGGATGTGTTGCGCTGGCCGGGCGTCATCGATGAAGCACCGGTTGACGTGGAACCACTCTATGCGGCCGGTCGCGAGCTGATCGAGGCAACCCTCGTTGCGCTCAACGAGATGCGTCGGAGCGAAGGCGAACGCATTGCGGCAATGCTGGAAAGCCGGCTCGTCGACATCAGTACGATTGCTAGCAGCGTACGTGAGCGCATGCCGGAAGTACTGGCGCATGTGCGCCAGCGTCAACTCGAACGCATCGCCAAACTCGATGTTGTCGCGGATCCCGCGCGACTGGAAACCGAGCTTGCCTTGATCAGCCAGAAGCTCGATGTGGATGAGGAACTTGACCGACTTGAAAGTCACGTCGTGGAAATTCGCCAGAATCTTGCCAGCACCGAACCGGTCGGGCGACGCCTCGATTTCCTGATGCAGGAGCTGAATCGCGAGGCCAACACGCTGGGCTCGAAATCCGCCGACACCCTGACCACGCAGGCCGCCGTCGATCTGAAGGTGCTGATCGAGCAGCTGCGTGAGCAGATCCAGAACGTCGAATGAACACGCGCAAAGAAATCGACGGCAAACTGCTCGTTATCGCAGCACCCTCCGGCGCCGGCAAGACCACGCTTGTACGCAAGCTGGTTGAGCGTAACCCTGACCTGCGCTTCTCGATTTCCTATACGACGCGGCAACGCCGCCACAATGAGCAGGACGGGCGCGATTACTTTTTCGTCACCGTCACCGACTTCCACGAACTCGAGCGGCATGGCGAGCTTTTGGAATCAGCGCTGGTTTTCGACAATCACTACGGCACCAGCCGCGAACAGGTCGAGCGTCACATCGCCTCTGGCCATCACGTCATCCTCGAGATCGACTGGCAGGGCGCCCGCCAGGTGCGGCAGGCCATGCCTGAGTGCATCACGGTATTTATCCTGCCGCCGTCACGGGCCGAGCTGGAACGGCGCCTGCGCAGCCGCCGCACCGACAGCGATGCGGTTATTGAGCGCCGCTTGCGGGATGCGTTGTCCGATATGTCGCATTGGGATGAGTTCGATTTCTGCATCATTAATGACGACCTGACGCGGGCTGTAGGTCAGCTTGAGGCCATACTGGCCGGCGGCGGCGAGGACTGTGCCCGTCCGGCCATGCAGGAGGCCATCCAGAATATTCTGGTCTAGCCGGGCAAAACTACTGTAAACTGGCCGGTCTTTGCGATTTTACCGGCTACGGCCGGCTATGGAGTAAGACCCGGTATGGCCAGAATCACGGTCGAAGACTGCTTGGATAACATCGATAATATTTTCGAGATGGTGCTGGTTGCGGCCAAGCGCGCTCGTCGTATTGCCCACGGCGCCGACATTCTCGTCGACGCCCAGAATGACAAGCCCACAGTGCTCGCGCTGCGCGAGATCGCCGATGGCCATATCACGCCATCCATTCTCAGCGAAATTGAACAACCGGCTGCGCAGGACTTCATCGCAGCAGAACAAAGCGAAGAAGCCATGCCGATGCGAGGCATTTCGATCGGCGACTGATCGCGGCTGCCGCTACGCGGCGCGCCCGTCCGGCGTTATCATGAATCATGGATTACGCCGCCTCCATCCTGTCCCGACTCCCTGGTGCCGCAGCACGCGGTGACCATGGCCTGCGGCAGTTGCTGGCAGAATTGCGCGCCTACCTGCCAGCGGAGCAACTGCAGCAGGTCGTTGACGCCTACCGCTTTGGCGCGCGCGCCCACGAGGGCCAGAAACGCCGCAGCGGCGAGGCCTATATATCCCACCCCGTTGCGGTCGCCCGCATTCTTGCCGACATGCGCATGGATGCCCAGGCGATTGCCGCCGCAATCCTGCACGACGTTGTCGAAGACACGCCAACCGCACTGAAAGATCTGGAGCAGGAGTTTGGTGCCGAAGTTGCCGCGCTCGTAGATGGCGTCAGCAAGCTTGACCAGATGCATTTCACCAATCGCGCCGAGGCGCAGGCGGAAAGCTTCCGCAAGATGATGCTCGCGATGATCGGCGACATCCGCGTGATACTCGTGAAACTTGCCGATCGCCTGCACAACATGCGCACACTGGATTCGATGCCGCGCGAAAAACAGGCGCGCATCGCCCGCGAAACACTGGAGATTTACGCGCCGATCGCGAACCGGCTTGGCATCAATCGCATGAAGATTGATCTCGAGGACTTAGGCTTTCGCTACCTGCACCCGTATCGCTATCGCGTCATCGAACGCACTTTGCGTCGCAGCAAGGGCAACCAGCGGCAGATCGTGCGCACGATTTCCGAGCGTCTCGAGAAGGCCTTGCGGGATTACGAAATCCAGGGTGCCGTCATCGGGCGCGAGAAACATCTGTACAGCATTTACAAAAAAATGCTGCAGAAAAAGCGGCCCTTGAATGACATCGTCGACGTTTACGGTTTTCGCATCGTCGTCGATGATGTTGACAACTGTTATCGCGTGCTGGGCATCGTGCACAGCCTCTACAAGCCGATGCCGGGCCGCTTCAAGGACTACATCGCGATTCCGCGTCTGAACGGTTACCAGTCTTTACACACCACGCTGTTTGGCCCGAAGGGCCTGCCGCTTGAAGTGCAGGTGCGCACGACGCAGATGGATCGCGTGGCCGAGTCGGGCGTCGCGGCGCACTGGCAGTACAAGGCCGAAGACCAGTCGGCCGGCACCCCGCAGCGCCGGGCGCGCGAGTGGTTATCAAGGCTTGTCGAAATCCAGCAGCAGGGCAGCTCCGAGGAATTCCTCGAAAACGTCAAGGTCGACCTGTATCCGGACAAGATCTACGTCTTCACGCCGCAGGGTGAAATCCTGCCAATGCCGAAAGGCGCGACCACGGTCGACTTTGCCTACGCCGTCCACACAGACATCGGTAATCGCTGTGTTGCAGCGAAAGTTGATCGCAACCTGGTGCCTTTACGGACGCAGCTCGAGAACAGCCAGACCGTCGAAATCATCACGGACCGCAACGCGAAACCGAACCCGAACTGGGTAACGTTCGTGACAACGGCGAAGGCGAGGGCGGCGATTCGCCAGTACATGAAGCAGATGCGGACCAGCGAGTCCCGCGACCTTGGCAAGCGCCTGCTCGATCGCTCGTTGAAAGACCTCGGCTCGTCGCTGCGCAAGGTCGGCAAGCGGCGCATGCGCGAGGCGCTGGATGAACTCAGTATCGCGACGCCGGACAACCTGTTCGAACAACTCGGGCTCGGCGAACGCCTGGCGCCACTCACCGCGCGCTTCCTGCTTGGCCTGCACGATGCGACACTCGAGAATACGCCAACCGCCAGCCTGACGATCGAAGGCACAGAAGGGCTGGTCGTTACCTACGCGAAATGTTGTTACCCGATTCCGGGCGACGAGATCATGGGATATCTAAGCTCGGGTCGTGGCATCGTTATTCATCGCAACACCTGCGGCAACCTGTCGAACTTTCGCAAGCATCCCGAGAAATGGATCTCGGTTAGCTGGCAGAAAAAACTTGATCGCGAGTTTGCTACGCAAATCCGGGTTGCCACAATCAATCGCACCGGAGTACTTGCGGAAGTTGCGGCGAACATCGCCGATGCCGGCTCAAACATTGAACAGGTCTCTGTTGCTGACCGTCACGAGGACAGTTCGGAACTCACGTTCCTGGTCCAGGTAAAAGACCGCACGCACCTCGCGAACATCATGCGCAGTGTGCGTAAAATGCATAATGTCCTGCGCGTCTCGCGCGACTGCGCGTAGCGCTCACCTACAGCCCGGAGATCAGTGTGCCCAGAAAAGCCATACACAGTGACGACGCGCCCGCCGCAATTGGCTCCTACTCGCAAGCGATTGCAGTCGGCAATCTGGTGTTCATGTCGGGCCAGATACCGCTCGACCCAAAGACCATGGAAATGGTTGCCGGGGATTTCGATGCCCGCACGCGGCAGGTTTTTGACAACCTGCGCGCTGTTGCAAAAGCCGCCGGCGGTTCGCTGGACGACATCGTCAAACTGACCATTTACCTGACTGACCTTGGCAACTTTGCGGCGGTCAATGCCGTCATGGCCGACTATTTCGATAAGCCATACCCGGCGCGTGCCGCCGTTGGTGCTGCCGCGCTGCCCAAAGGCGCAGATGTCGAAGCCGAAGCGATAATGGCGTTATAGAGGCGTCGCCGTCCGCGCGCCGTCCCGCATCGTGCCCCACACTGCCGACAATCCGCTTGCGGCACCGCTCACTGCTCTAAACGGCGTCGGCCCTGCGCTCGCCAAAAAGCTCACACGACTGCGGCTCGCGGTGGTTGAAGACCTGCTGTTCCTGCTCCCGCTGCGCTATGAAGATCGCACGCGCATTGTGCGGCTGGGTGAGCTGCAGCACGGCGTGAGAAGCCTCGTGTGCGGCGAGATCCTGCTCGCCGAAACCGTGTTTCGCGGTCGTCGCAGTCTCTTGGTAAGAATCGCGGATGGCAGCGGCCAGCTGACGTTGCGCTTTTTTCATTTTTCGGCGGCGCAGCAGGCGCAGATGCAGGCCGGGACGCAGCTTTGCTGTTACGGCGAAGCGCGCAGCGGCAGCAGCGGCATTGAAATGGTGCACCCCGAGTACCGCGTCGTGCGCGACGGTCACAACCCGCTCGCGAGCGACACGCTGACGCCGATCTACCCGATGACCGAAGGCGTCACGCAAGGACGCCTGCGCAATCTTGCAGGGCAGGCGCGCAAACTGATGCAGCGGCACCCGCCGGCGGAGCTGCTGCCGGCAGCATTGCGCAAGGAACTGACCTGGCCAACGCTGCAGGAAGCACTCCACTACCTGCACCAGCCGCCCGTCGATGCCGACCAGCAGCAGCTTGCGGAGGGGCGCCATCCCTGCCAGCAGCGACTGGTCTTTGAAGAATTGCTCGCGCACTACCTCAGTCTGCGCAACCTGCGCCGCCTGGCGACGCTGGAGGCAGCGCCTGCGCTGGGTGCCAGCACCGAGCTCGTCGCGCGATTTATCAAGAGCCTGCCGTTCAAACTAACCGGCGCGCAAAATCGCGTGGTCGGAGAAATCTTCGGTGACATCGCACGGCCGCACCCGATGATGCGCCTGATCCAGGGCGATGTCGGTTCCGGCAAAACAGTCGTTGCCGCGATTGCCTGCCTGCAGGCGATATCGCGCGGCATGCAAGCCGCCGTGATGGCGCCGACTGAACTATTGGCCGAACAACACCTCGCCAGTTTCAGAAACTGGTACCAGCCGCTTGGCATCGAGCCTTACTGGTTAGCCGGCAGCCAACGCGCGGCGCCGAAGCGCGAGTCACTGGCTGCTATCGCGGATGGCACCGCATCACTGATTGTCGGCACGCATGCCCTGTTTCAGGAGAGTGTCGAGTTCAAACACCTGGCTATCATTGTTATCGATGAACAGCATCGCTTCGGTGTTCATCAGCGCATGGCGCTGCGCGACAAGGGCAGCGAGAGGCTGGGGCAGCCACACCAGCTGGTGATGACCGCAACACCGATTCCGCGCACGCTCGCGATGGCCGCCTATGCTGATCTCGATACCTCGATCATCGATGAGCTGCCGCCGGGGCGGCAGCCGGTTGGCACCGTCGCTGTGCCGGAGACGCGGCGCGACGAAGTGATTGAACGCGTACGCGAAGCCTGTGCGGGCGGCCAGCAGGCGTACTGGGTATGCCCGCTGATTGAGGAATCCGAACAGCTTGATTTCCAGGCGGCCGAAGCAAGCTATGCGCAATTGAGCGGCACGTTGCCGGAGCTGCGCGTCGGTCTCGTGCACGGCCGGCTGAAAACCGCCGAACGCGATGACGTCATGGATGCATTCAAGCGCGGCGACATTGACGTGCTGGTCGCGACGACCGTTGTCGAAGTGGGCGTGGACGTGCCGAATGCGAGCCTGATGATTGTTGAGAACGCGGAGCGCATGGGCCTGTCGCAGCTGCACCAGCTGCGCGGGCGTGTCGGGCGTGGCCGTGCGCAAAGTCATTGCGTATTGCTGTACCGGCAGCCGCTCGGGCAGCTCGCCCGCAGCCGTCTGAGTGTGCTGCGCGAAACCAATGACGGCTTCGTCGTTGCGCAGCGTGACCTGGAACTGCGCGGACCCGGGGAGCTGCTCGGCACACGCCAGACCGGCCTGCCGCAATACCGGATCGCCGAACTCACTCGCGATGGCCACCTGATGCCGAAGGTGCAAAAAGCAGCGGAGCAGATCGCTCGCGAACCCGAACTCGTTGCGGCACTGGTAAGACGCTGGATCACCGATGCGGGTCGCTACGGCAAGGTCTGAATGGCCGAAGCTCGCGACAACGGTCCCCTTATCTTCTCGAGATCAGTAAACTGTGCGCCCAGTGATGAACAACCCTCGCCCCCACACTCCGCCGGCCCCGTCGCAGGGACTGCGCCGACAGCTCTACAACTACCTGCTGTTGATGCGCATGGACAAACCTGTCGGCATCTGGCTGCTTTTGTGGCCGACGCTGTGGGCACTGTGGCTGGCCGGCCAGGGGCATCCTGACGGTGGCCTGTTTATCGTGTTTGTTGCTGGCGTGATCGTGATGCGCGCGGCCGGCTGCGTGCTGAACGATTTCGCGGATCGCAATATCGATCCGTACGTCGAAAGAACGCGCCACCGGCCGATACCCTCGGGCGCAGTTGCTCCTGCAGAAGCGCTGGGGCTCTTTGTCGCGCTCGGACTTGTTGCGATCGGGCTGGCGACCATGCTGAACGGCCAGGCGCAGCTACTCGCAGCGGTGGCTGCCGCACTGACGATCATTTATCCCTTTATCAAGCGCTTCCTGTCGGTCCCGCAATTTTTTCTTGGCGCTGCCTTTGGCTGGGCCGTCCCGATGGCGTTCGCCGCGCAGACCGGCCAAACCCCGCAACTCGCGTGGCTTATCTTCGTCGTCGCACTGGTCTGGGCAACCATCTACGACACGTTCTACGCGATGGTTGATCGCGAGGACGATCTGAAAATCGGCGTGAAGTCGACGGCGATCCTGTTTGGCGATGCGGACCTTTTTGTCATTGGCGCGTTACAGATCATGATGCTGATGGCTCTCGTGTTCGTCGGCAATATGGCAGAACTGGGTCCGTGGTACTTCGCAGCTTTGGTGGTTGTCGCACTGATGATGGCCTGGCACCAGTGGCTTGCCAGGAAGCGCGATCGCGCAGGCTGTCTCAAAGCATTCCTGCACAATCATTTTATTGGCCTGACCGTGTTCGTGGGCATCGTGCTGCACTACACGTTTACGACCGCGCCCGCCTGAACGCCGGTTGCGGCGCGGGCAACAACCAGCACACTCACGCTTTCCGCCCCGTGTTCCAGCAACAGCTGCGCGAGCTGCCGGCAGGTCTCGCCGGTGGTCATGATGTCGTCGATCAGCAAAGGATGCCGAAAGTTGCAGGTGCCTTTGACCCGAAATGCATCCTGCAAATTTTGTTGTCGCGCTTTCTGGCCGAGACCGCTTTGTGCTGCGGTGTGCCGCACGCGCCGCACGTTCCTGAGGAGCGGCAAGGCGGTGCGGCGGCGCACCGGGCGACACAGTTCTTCCGCCTGGTTAAAGCCGCGCTGCAGGTGACGCCAGCGGTGCAGAGGTACAGGGCACAGCGCATCAACTCCCGCGAACACCTCGGCCGACTCCTGCGCGAGCAATGCGCCAAAGGCCGCAGCAAATACCAGTTGGCGTGAATACTTCAGGCGCTGCAACGCGACATCGACAGGCCAGGCGTAGGGCAGAACGGCGCGGCAGGACTGCCAGGGCGGGGGTTGTCGCTGGCAACGCGCGCACAGCAGCTCGTCTGATGGCGCAGCGGTAAGCGGTTCGGCGCAACGCCGGCAAGTGAACCCAAGCCGCGGCAAATCGTTCTTGCAGGCGCTGCAGATCCGCTCGCGCGCCACCTGCAGCCGACAGAACGCGCAAACATCGGGCAGGAAGCGGTCGAGCCAGTGACGCGGATTCATGCGGGTGAGTTTGCGTGACATCCGCAGGTATTGCCGCCGGCAAAACTGGCCGGCTTCGAGCGTTTCGCGTTGTCTCGCAGAACGCCCGCATAGCTCGTATGCTTGCCGGCGCAATGAATGACCCCAGCAAAATCCAGCCGCTCGAGGCCGACGTGCGGCGCCACTTTGATCGTGCCGCGCCGCATTTTGACGATGCGGACATGGTGCATCGGGTGACCGGCGACGGCCTGCTCGAGCGGCTTCTGCCGATGCGGCTCGAGGCGCAGCGCGTGCTGGAGCTGGGCTCGGCGACAGGCACCTTGAGTCGCGAGCTCGCGCGGCAATTCCGCGGCTGCCAGGTTCTGTCCGCCGACCTGTCGCTCAATATGCTGCGCCGGGCGAGACGGCAGCACCCCTGGTTCTCGAAGATTCGCGAAATTCAGGCGAGCGCGACGCGCTTGCCGCTGCCCGATAACAGTGTCGATGTGGTTATCGCCAACCTGCTCCTGCCATGGCTCGGCCCATCGCCAGCCGCGTTGGCAGAAATCGCGCGCGTGTTGCGACCCGAGGGTCTTTTCGCATTTGCTTCGCTGGGACCTGACAGCCTTGGCGACCTGCGGGAGGCCTTTGCCGATGGCCACGAGCACGTCAATGTGTTCGCGGACATGCATGATGTTGGCGATGCGCTGGTCCGCGCGGGCCTCCGCGACCCGGTACTCGACGTCGACAGGCTCGAACTGACTTACCGTGACACGGCAAGCCTGTATCGCGACCTGCGTCACTGCGGCGGCAACGCGCTGGCGGGACGCCGCCGCACCTTGACTGGCAAAGAGCGTTTTCAGCGTGCGGATCAGGCGCTGCAGGCCCGCTTCCAGGATCAGCAGCTTGCGGTGACCCTGGAACTCGTCTACGGCCACGCCTGGGGTGCAAATGTTGTCAGACAGGACGGCGAATTTCGGGTTGGTATCGCTGAAATCCGCGGCCGCCGCAGGCAACCTTGATCGCAGTTACAAAATTCCTCGACCGTCCGCCAGCGCCATTAC
This sequence comes from Woeseia sp., assembly GCA_049665065.1. Taxonomy (GTDB): domain Bacteria; phylum Pseudomonadota; class Gammaproteobacteria; order Steroidobacterales; family Woeseiaceae; genus Woeseia. The sequence goes on from JBATFU010000083.1 coordinate 25,644, forward strand.
ATAACTATCTGTTAATAAATAGGTTTTGCGCCGGCTATTGCGGCGCAACAATTTGCATGGCTGTAAGCCTTTGAGTAAACTTCGCTGACTTTTTGAGCAGCTGGCGGCGAGTTTGGTGCCAGCATGCGGATAAGCCGGGCGCCGACAAGAAAAGCTGGAAAACCGCTGTCGCTGACAAGCGCACATCAGGTAGCCAGCCTCGCACTCCGATACTGACCAGGAATTTTGGCCTCGTGGCCGAAATTTAGGGGCGATATCGCAGTAGCAAAACGATGGCGCCGAAGCTGGCCGGGCTTGCAATAGCGAGCTTCAACCGCAGAGTTGCAGGCGTCAGTTACTATCTGACGCGACCTGTTTTTTCGACGACGTTTTTAGAATGTTTTAGGGGCGGCCTCAGTTAGCCGCCGGGTGAATTGTCAATGATACGAAAACTGTGCCTCGGCATGCTCACGTTGCTGGCCGCTGCCAATGCCGCCGCCGAATGGGAACTGAACATGCCGAAAGGCGTGACGGAACTCAGCGCTGAAACTTACGACCTGCACATGATGGTGTTCTGGTGGTGTGTCGGCATCGGCGTTGTGGTCTTTGGCGTCATGATTTATTCATTGTTTGCGCATCGCAAATCGCGCGGTGCGGAACCTGCAAAATTCACCCACAGCATGTCAGCGGAAGTGATCTGGACTGTAATCCCGATTGTCATTTTGCTTGTTATGGCAGTGCCCTCGGCAGAAACGCTCGTCAAGCTCGAAGACAGCCGCGACCCTGATATCACAGTGGTCGTCACCGGCTACCAGTGGAAATGGCATTACCGTTACCAGGATGAAGGCATCGATTTCTATTCCAACC
>JBATFU010000084.1:0-8227 GCA_049665065.1 Woeseia sp.
GTTTTGAGCTGCTCGGCCGACAAAGACCGGCGCGCCTGTTCGGACATGGCGAGTACCGGCCCCGCAGCACCCCGCAGCTCCAGCATGTTGCCCGCAAAGTGCTCGAGCTGATCGAAACTCAAACTGATGATCGTGTGACCCGTGCGCCCGAGACTTTCCAGTACCGCCTGGCGTTGTGCATCCTGCGCGATTGCCTCAGGGCACAGCACCGCCAGCGTTGTACCGACATTCATCAATACGTTGGTGTGGTAAATCGGCACGCCAGCGCGATCGACTGCATCGAATGCCACGACCTCGTAGTCGAGTTGCTGCGCAAAATCGCCAAGCGCTTCGAGATGCGTCCGCGTAGAGATACAGGCGTACGCAATGCGATTGACGCGATCAAGTACGAGGCTGCCGGTCCCTTCGAGGTAGTGGCCGCGGTTTTCGTGATGGGAAAGATCAACTACGCGGCGCACGTGAAAACCGTGCTGCGACGCCAGCGCGTCAATGACGTCCTGGCGACGCTCGGTGCGCCGGTTTGCCGCTTCCATCGGGTACAGCACCACCGTGCCATCGGCATGAAACGTCACCCAGTTGTTCGGAAATATCGCGTCCGGGGTTGGCGGCGTTTCCGTATCGTCGATCGCGATCACGTCAACGCCCGCGCCCTGCAAGGCCGCGACGAGGCCGGCAAATTCCTGTGCGGCGGCGGCCTGCTGCTCATCCGCCGACAATGTCGACTGCCCCTGGAAGCGATTTGACTCCGCCGTTAGCGGATTGCTGTGAAAACACACCGGCCGGATCATCAATACCGCCCCGGCTGTTTGAGATTCTTTAGCTGAACTCATAGGTTTTGCGCTACCGTGCGAACGGGCACCGTTCACGGCTGCCGTAAGGAGTAAAGATTATGCCTTCAAAAACCGATGCCCTGAAACCTTATCTGCGCCTCATGTGCAACCCTGCCTGGCTGTGCTTCGCGTGGTTTGGCATGACGGCCGGTATTTCGCTGCTGGAGGCACCGGTGAAATTTACGGCGCCACTGATTACCCGTGTGATTGCGCTCGACGTTGGCCGCGTCGTGTTTGCTGCGCTGAATAAAGTGGAGCTCGTAGCGTTGATACTGACCTTGGTGCTGGTACGGGCATCCGGCCTGTCGCGCCGTTTGTGGGCGCCGACGGCGGCGCTGGCGTTGATACTCATCCTGCAGTCTGTGTGGCTGCTGCCGGAGCTCAGCCAGCGCAGCCTCGAAATCACGCAGGGCATTACGCCGAACGATTCGCCGGCGCACATGCTGTACGGCCTCGCGGAGCTCACGAAACTGCTGCTGTTGCTGATCATCGGATTTCGCGCGCTGCGGTTTGGTACCAAGGCCGCATGAAAAAAAGGGCACGCACTGCGTTGTTGGCTACGGCGGCTGACCCACGCTGAGCGCATTCGCAATACACCAGCGAAAATTGAGTATGCTTTGAACTTCGCAATCAAACGCGCCGGCTTGCCGGGCAAAGGGTAACGCCATGCCCTGGAACTACTGGGTCACCGTTGCTGCCACCGCAGCGGCTGTCATCGCCTGCGTGATTTTGCATTACGAAGGTTTGCGACTGTTGGGCAAGAGCCTGCCTGTGCACCGCCACAATCATCGCGCACGTGTCGTTGTGCTGATTCTTGGCCTGCTGGCGCTGCACATCACGGAGATATGGGTGTTCGGCGGCGGCTATTACCTGCTGCTGCTGGGAAGCGAAAATGGCTCGCTGGAAGGCGGCGGCCCGATGTCGCTGCTTGACTGCGTGTATTACTCCGCATCGGTTTTCTCTACATTGGGTTTTGGCGATATCGTTCCAAAGGGGCCGATTCGTTTCATGACGGGCACCGAGGCTATCGCCGGCCTGACGCTGATTACCTGGTCGGCGTCCTACACGTTCCTGTTTATGCAAAAAATCTGGGACTTTAATGACGACTGACATACCTGCAGGAACCGACTGCGACAGCACCCTTCTCGACAGTGGTAACGGGGATCGGATTGAAGTCCTGCATTGGCGGACATCGGAAGCCAGTCTTAAAGGTACCGTGCAGATTTTGCACGGCCTCGCTGAACACGCCGAACGCTATCAGAGTTTCGCCCGGTTTCTGACCGCACGTGGCTTTGCAGTCATTGCCCACAACCATCGCGGGCATGGCCTGCATCTCGATGCCAGCGAACTCGGCCACTTCGCGGATGAGGACGGCTGGCAGAAAGTGCTCGACGACGTGCAACGTGTTAACGCGTTCGTAGCACAGCAATATCCGGATGCTCCGAGGCTGCTGCTGGGCCACAGCATGGGCTCGTATATCGCGCAATCATTCGTTATGCAGCACCCAGACGGCTGCGATGCACTCGTGCTATCCGGCTCGACCGGTGCACCGCGGCTGCAGCTTTACCTTGGCCGCTTCGCCGCGCGCGTTGAAATATGGCGACACGGTCGCCAGCACCGCAGCGAGGCCCTCAACGCGCAGGCCTTCGGCGCGTTCAACAAGCGCTTCGCGCCGGCGCGTACCAAGTTCGACTGGTTGTCACGTGATCCGCTGGAAGTGGATCTGTACGTGAATGATCCGGCCTGTGGCTTCGTCCCCAGTGCGGGGCTCTGGCATGACCTGCTCGGCGCGCTGATTCATATCGGCAAGAAAAGAAACATGCGGCAGATTCCACAGTCTCTACCTGTCCTGATTACCGGCGGCAGTGACGATCCTGTCGGCGGACGGCGCGGCATGCAGCGTCTCTACGATGCCTATCAGCGCAGCGATCATCAGAATGTGGCGCTAAAAATCTACGACGGCGGGCGGCATGAAATCCTGAACGAAACCAATCGCAACGATGTGATGAACGACATCGAACGCTGGGCCGCCGCGGCGCTGCGCGGACGGTCAGCGTAGGCCAGCCACGCCGCTTCAGATCTTCTGTCCGGCACACCCTGCGATTCCTCGAGTGACAGGACCGTATTGCGAAGCGATATGGCGGCTAGTCTTTGCCTCAATGTGCGACAACTCTAAGAATTCGGCCCCAAAAAAAAGGCGCCTACCCGCAGGTAGGCGCCTTGCTCTTTCTGCACTGCGTTGATTAAGAAACGCAGCTAGCTCTCGCCAGGGTCTAGTCAAAATCCGCGCGGAAGCGGAGGTACCAGAAGCCACCGTCGTAACCGAACGGTGTGCTTGAGCTGTAGGTGTTACCGGAACCGATGGTGCCGTCCAGGTTGTCCTGGTCGACCGGGCCGAAGTTGTCACCAATATTCTGAGCACCGGCAACGATCGTGTATTTCTCGTTGAAGGTGTAAGCAGCTTCTACGTCAAATACCCACTCGCCGCTGAAGCACTGGTCGTTGTAGAGCATGCAATCAATCTGGTACCGCGGATTGTTGCGGTCCCATCCTGCATCACCAGGTGCGACAAAATTCGGATCACCGGAGTAGTCGCCCGAGGTCCAGTCGCCGTACCAGCTCGCACGAGCGAGGAAGCGCCAATCGTTCAGGAAGTGGTTGTACGTAAAGATACCGCGTGTTTCCGGATTGAAGTTCTCCAGATCCGCAATACGGTTACGTGACACTTCTTCACCCGCTGAATCAACGTCGGTCTCGGTCCAGTTCCAGGCTGCGGTGGGCGAACCGTTACCGGCATTACCCATGTCAACATCCCAGGTGGCGACGAGGTCGATACCTTGAGTCGTGGTGGAAAAGTCGTTCGTGTAGAACGATACCGAGTTGAGGTCAGCTGCACCCGGAATGCCAAGCTCCTGCAGGCAGAGAGCGAGGTTGCCGTTCGGGTTGGCGGCTGCGTTCGGGCAGTTAACGCCCGGCGGAACCGGCCGACCAGCGATGACGATCGAACCCGTCTGCGTGATGCGATCTTTCACTTCGATGTTGAAGTAATCGAGCGTAACGTTGATCGAGTCTGTCAGGTCAAAAACGGTGCCGATGGTGAAGTTGGTCGCATCTTCGGGCTTCAGCTGCTGGCCACCCAGGAACACGGAAATCGGGTTGGTCGGCGGAATCTGTCCGCGCTGTTGCAGTACACCGTCGATGGTGGTTGTCGATACCTTGGTTACGTTCGACTGACCCGGCGTCGGTGCGCGGAAACCCGTGCTCCAGGAACTACGGACTGCAAAGCTATCGTTGATCGCCCAGCGTGCCGCAATCTTGCCGTTCGTCGTGTCGCCAAAGTCTTCGAAGTCTTCATAGCGCAGAGCCAGGGCCATCGTGAAGTTATCGACGATGTCCGCTTCCAGCTCGCCGTAAACGGCGATGTTGGAACGACCGAATTTGCCGGCCTGGTTCGGGCTGAAGCCGGCGAAGCCGTGCGCACCGATACTCAGGTCAGGCAGCACCGTGGTGCCATCTGAATAGGTATTCGTGCCATTGCCGCTCTGGAAGGCGAAGCGGCCGGCTTCCCAGGACGCTTCTTCACCAATCAGCACGCTGAAGACTTCATCGCGACGCTCAGCACCGAACGCGAAGCTCAGGTCCGATGCGAAAGCTTCGACCGGAATCGGCAGCACAAAGTCAGCGTTGAAGTTCGTTTCTGTCTGGATGTACTCGCCCAGGCGGAAATCGCGCTGCAATGCGCCGTTGATGATGCCGTCCGGACCGTTCGACGGGTTCCAGGTGTTGTTCAGGAAGAACTCAACAGCGTTGCGACCGAAGCTTGCGCTGAAGTCGTACAGCAGGCCGTTACCAAGTTCGCCACGCAGACCGCCGACGATGCCGGTGTCTTCAAGCTGCCCACCGAACTGCGGTGTGTAGCCGCCAGGAACGACCTGGTTCATCACCCAGCAGTTTGCCGGAAGATTTGACAACGCGAGATTGTCAGCTGCAACGACGGCCGGATTCAGCGGCACGCCGTTACTACCGGAGCCGGGACTGGTAAGTGCCGGGCAGTTCGACGTGATGCCGGTGTCACCCTGGTTGATGTTCGTATCAACGACGGCACGGATATTGCCGGCTGTGTAAACACCACTGCGGTCATTCGGGTTGCGGTAGAAGAAGCCGCCTTCCGTTTCACGTCCGCCGACGTTACCGAATGCATACAGTTCCTGCGTCGATGACAGCTGGATGCCTGAGTTGATGAATACGTTGAAGTTATCGCGGTATTCGGGAGCACCCCAGATCTGCGCATACGGCTGACGAATGGCTGTGTTGCCGGCATTTATCAGTGTTTGCGCGTCAGTACGCTGTGTCGAGCGGCTGGTCGGGTCCTGCTCCATCCACTGGAAGGTCACGTTCGCGAAACCGTCATTGCCCAGCCTGAAGCCACCATTGGCAGCGAACTGGAACAGGTTGCCGTCGCCTTCGAAGTATTCGCCGGTGCTAACTTCGGCGGTGAAGCCGTCGCTGGCATCGTTCAACACGAAGTTCATCACGCCGGCGATGGCGTCCGAACCGTACTGAGCGGCAGCACCGTCACGCAGAATTTCCGTCTGCTTGATGGCGAGTGCCGGGATAGCGGAGATGTCAGCACCCTGTGAACCGGCCGCGAGTGATCCACCCAGCTCTGCGATGACGCCGGAACGATGACGGCGCTTGCCGTTAACGAGTACCAGGGTGTTATCAGGCGGCAGGCCGCGCAGCGTTGCCGGACGAACCAGCGTGGCGGCGTCTGAAATCGCCTGACGGGTGAGGTTGTACGACGGTACTGTGTTTCGCAGCATGTCGTTCAGATCCGACGTACCCATGTTCTCGAATTCCTGACCACTGACTACGTCAATAGGTACTGCGGAATCGGCCGCGCTTCGTTCTGAGCGACGGGTACCGGTCGTGATAATTTCCTCGATTTCTTCTGCCTGGTTCTGCTGCGCCAGCGCGACCGGCGTTAATGCCGGCACCGCAAGTGCTATCGCAGACGCAGACAAAAGCCAGCGCAGGGTGGTAGGTACTTTCTGCATTGCAATCTCCCCCAACAAAGAGCTTTCGGTGGGCCGCGCGGGATGCAGGTGTCACGTGCCTGACATTAGTTGCGGCCGTGCTTATCGGTATAGTTCGCATTGGAAAATACAACAATCTGCCGCTGCCATGAAGCTTTATTTTAGTTTCAGCCGGAATCAGCTGTGGTAATCAGGCAACAATGGCAACTACGCGCCCTGAGGCGGTTTTAAGCCAATCAGTCTCGTCAGGAGGTCAGCAGAATTTCGAACGTGGTACATGCGCAACAGCAAAAAAAGACAACATTTCGCGCACTGGGCCGGCGCTCTTATTGCATTGCACAATCGTATTATTCAGGCATAAGTTGCAGTTTCGGCAGGTTTTCCGGACTTGAACAAACGGCGCGAGACGCAGTCGTTACTTATCAGGCGTGCAGCGGGCTCACCGCAAACTGCAGTCGACAATACTGAATTTGTCTGCAGCTTCGTCACAAGCTTTCAAATAAAACACTGTTTTCAGTGAATAAGTTGTGCGAGCCTTGCCGCCCGAATTTTGCAGCAATAAAAAACAACCGTGCACGTAACTGTCATTAAGGGAGTGCGGGCCGCAACTGCAGGTGCAACTTGTTTCAGCAATCCCCGACAATGCACAGGTTTCTGTTTCTGGCTTTATTGACGACACTGAATGCAGCTGCCAACGCGGCGCAGGACAGTGTGGATGAGGCGATGCGCGATGCTGCCGCCGAAGAACGAGCGCTGGCAGCTGCCGTCTGGACCTCGCCGGATGGCAGCACGGTGACCTACGAGGCCGAGTACTTTGCGAAGTACCAGGCAGTCACCGCGGCTGACATGTTGCGCTGGGTGCCGGGCGGCGCAGAGCTCATTCCTGACAGCGGTGGCCGCAGCTTCAACCAGGAGGAAAAACGCGGCTTCGGCTCGAGTGGCGATCAGATCCTGCTTAACGGCAAGCGCCTGTCCGGCAAATCCAATGACATTGGCAGTGCGCTGCAGCGCATCCAGGCCAACGTGGTTGCGCGGGTTGAAGTCATTCGCGGCACAACGGCCGGGCTCGACGTGCGCAGCGAAGGCATCCTGATCAATATCGTTCTCAGCGAGCAGATAGCTGGCGGCGCGGGTTCCTGGCAGGTGCACTCCGGGTTCTATGGCGACGACACACCGGAATTCGATGGCTTGATGTCGTACAGCAATTCAGCTGGGCAAATGAAATACCTGGTCAGCGCGCAATACGGACCCTACAACCGCGGCAACCAGATCGATCGCTACGAACGCTACCTGGCGCCCGGCACTGGCGTGGTTACCGAGCGCCGCGAAAGCAGCACGCCGATGCTTGATACAGCACTTGTGTTGAACTCGTCCTTTGGCTGGGATCTTGCAAACGGCGACGTGCTGAACCTGAACGCGCGTCTCGCCGATCGTGAGCAAGTGCAGAACGAAACCACGCAGGTTTTTGTAACGGGCGATCCCGACACGGTGATCCTGCGCGATCTGTCTGCTGAAGATGGACTGGACTGGGAGCTGGGTGGCGATTACGAAAAGCGTGTCGGCGGTGGCACCTGGGCAACCCGCGCAATCTATACGCGCAAGGATGAAGACGTTGCGGAGCGCGTGTCGCTAACCTCCAGCGATCCGGCTAATGTACCGAGTGAGTCGGCAATCAACACGGCGGAGCTGCGCACGGAAGCCATCATTCGCAGCTCCTACAGCTGGTCACTGAAGAACGGGCAAACGTTGGAGCTGGGCGCGGAAGGCGCACAAAACACGCTGGAAAAAAATGTAGCCCTGTTCGCAGTGCAACCGGATGGCACGTTGATTCCGATCGATGTGTTCAACGCAAATTCCGACGTAAACGAAGACCGCTTTGAATTTTTCAGCACGCACTTCTGGCAACTGCGCGATGACCTTGCGCTGGAGAGCGCGCTGAACGTCGAGTACTCGAAGATTTCACAGGCAGGCGGTGACGTAGACAACGCCCGTGCATTTACCTACATCAAACCTCGCTTCGACCTGAGTTGGGACGTCGATGATACGAACCAGCTGCGCGGCACGCTGGAACGCACGGTGAGCCAGCTCGATTTCGGCGACTTCGTCGCAAGCTTTGACAATGACAACGACCAGGTGGATGCGGGCAACCCGGATCTTGAGCCGGAGAAAGCCTGGGAATACAAGCTGAACTACCTGCATCGCCTGCCGGATGACAAAGGTGTACTTGAGGCGCAGCTGTTCTATATCGATATCGAAGATCACATCGACAATATCCGCGTAACGGACACGGTCTCAGCAGCAGGCAACATTGGCAACGCTGAGCGCATGGGACTAACGCTAAAAGGCAGCCTGCGGCTGGCG
>JBATFU010000085.1:0-1753 GCA_049665065.1 Woeseia sp.
GTTCTTTCTCGCGCCATCTATACTCAGGCGAACTGGCCGCGGTTAATCAGCGCACCAGTGCATGGCCATTGCGACGCAAGGTAGGGAGGGCCTATCCGTGCGTTTAAAGTTCAGTGACATTTGCTGATACACGCGGTTTCGATGAAAAGAGCAGCGTGGGATCGTCGCACAACGAATAACGGTGTGTTGACTGAGCGATTGATCGATGGTGAAACGTGTCGGGGGGCACTATGAAAAGAAAAGATCGAAGTGAAACAGTGGCGGCAGGCAACGGTCTTCTCGACCGCCGATTTTTCCTGCAAACCGGACTGACAGGCGGCATCGCACTGTTATCGGCGCAGGCGCTCGGCAAGGAACGCGAGCCGTGGATGACAGTGCCGGGTGCCGCCATGAGCGAAAGCGGCGAACCTGCCCCACAGACCGCGCACATCCGGCGCATCAACGTCAGCTCACAACCTGGCACGACGGGCACAGGCGTCTCGCGCACACCGCTTGAGTATCTGGACGGCATCATCACGCCCAGCCGCCTGCACTTCGAAAGACACCACAGCGGCATTCCTGCCATCGATCCCGAAGCGCATCGACTCGTCATTAGCGGGCTCGTTGGGCAACCACTGTCGTTCAGCGTCGAAGCCTTAATGCGTTACCCAATGGTTTCCCGCATCCAGTTTCTCGAATGCTCGGGTAACAGTGGCGCGATGATCGCGCCCGAGCCGCAGCAATCTGGTTGCGGTGCACTGCACGGCCTGATCTCGGTGAGCGAATGGGGCGGCGTGCCGTTGAGCGTGCTGCTTGATGAAGCGGGCATCAACAAGAACGCGCGCTGGGTCATAGCCGACGGCGCGGACGCCGCGGTCATGAGTCGCAGCGTACCGCTTGAGAAGATCCTCGATGACGCGATTGTTGCGCTGTATCAGAACGGCGAACCGTTGCGGCCGTCAAACGGCTACCCGATGCGATTGTTCCTGCCCGGCTGGGAGGGCAACATGAGCGTCAAGTGGCTGCGCACCCTGCGGGTAACGGATAAACCCGCGATGACCAAGGACGAAACATCCAAGTACTCGGACCTCAAGGATGACGGGCGCGCCCAGCTCTTCACGTTCCCGATGGGCGTCAAGTCGCTGATCACGAGCCCGTCACCGGGTTTGCGCCTCGGACCCAAAGGCGTTTACCAGGTCAAGGGCATTGCCTGGTCCGGCAGCGGTCGCATACGTCGGGTTGAAGTGTCGGCCGACGGCGGCAAAAGCTGGGCCGATGCAGCACTCGATGAACACGTCCTGCCACTGTGCACGACGCGCTTTCGCAGCGCCTGGCGCTGGAACGGCGGTCCGGCCGTCATCATGAGCCGCGCGACCGACGAGGCTGGCAACGTTCAACCGACGCGCGCGGTTGTGCTTGCGGGACGCGCCAGCAATTCCTTCTATCACTACAATGCGATCCAGGCCTGGGCGATTGGCGATAACGGGGAGGTGCAGAATGTTTACGCATAGGCTCGCACTGTGCTGCGCACTGCTGGCGCTGCCCGTGATGGCCGCTGACGAGCATCCGCAACTCGGCGAGCCGCTGTCGGCGGACCAGGTTGACGCCGTGAACTACACGGTCATGCCGGACGGCCAGGGCTTGCCAGAAGGTGCGGGCACTGCCGCCAAAGGTAAGTTGATCTACGAACAGCACTGCGCCGCGTGCCACGGCGCCAAAGGCGAAGGCGGCCTGAATGATCGCCTCGCAGGTGGCCTCGGCACAATCAACAGTG
>JBATFU010000086.1:0-13379 GCA_049665065.1 Woeseia sp.
CAATAATGCCGCCCAGCATTACGATAGAAAACGAGCCTGTGGCCGAGATCAGCTGGCATAAAAACAGCAATGTGAGATTTCGTCGGGACATGCGAACAGCGGCAACACCGGGTGCGGCAGACAGACGCGCATTTTCACACATCGCGCGGTCCGAATCGGCCTTTTTTGCCGCAGCTTGCAGAGCGTGTTGGCGCTGTGGTGAAGTGCGAGCTCGTTGGCCTGCGGAAGCGGCATGAAATTCGATTTACACACTCACACGAATGCGTCAGACGGCGAGCTGCAACCGGCGGAGCTCGTCGCGCGCGCCTGTCAGCGTGGCGTTACGCATCTTGCCATTACCGATCACGACACCCTGCGTGCCTACGACTCGCTCGATTGCCCGGCCGAGCTTACCCTGATTACGGGTATCGAACTTTCAACGCGCTGGCGCAAGCGCGGTATCCACATCGTTGGCTTGAACCTTGCTCGGGACAACACGGATCTGAACGACGGTATCGCCCGCCAGCAAATCGCCCGCAAACAGCGCGCCAGAAAAATTGCCGACCGACTAGTCAAAGCCGGCCTGCCGGATCTGTTCGATGCCGTGACCACGCGCGCTGGTAACAGCAACATTGGACGGCCCCATTTCGCGCAGGAACTGGTTGCCGCCGGTCATGTGCGCGACGTGGCGACAGCGTTCAAGAAATACCTCGGCGATAACAAACTCGGTGACGTCCGCGAATCCTGGGCTGACATGCCGGAAGTTATTCGCTGGATACGGTCGGCGGGCGGCGTCGCAGTGCTTGCGCATCCCGCGCACTATAAGTTGACGCGCAGCAAGCTGTGCGAGCTGCTGGAAGATTTTATTGCGGCGGGCGGTGCCGCAATCGAGGTCATTTCCGGACGGCAGGACGCAAAGGAAACCCGCAGACTGGCAGGACTGGCGAATGACTATCAGCTGCTGGCTTCAGTGGGCTCGGATTTCCACCGGCCCAGTGCGTCCTGGGCAGAGCTTGGCTGTTGCGCTGCCCTGCCGGAGCAATGCCAGCCAGTCTGGAATAGCTGGCAATAAGCTGTGCTCGAGGTAAACCAGAGTCTGACGATTCCCGCGAACGAAATCGAATTGTCCGCGATCCGTGCGCAGGGGGCCGGCGGGCAGAACGTGAACAAGGTAGCGAGCGCTTTGCACCTGCGCTTCGATTCACAGCGCTCGGCGGTTTTGCCGGAGGCGCTGAAGGAGCGCCTGCTCAAAATATCCGATCGCAGGATTGCTGCTGACGGCGTTATCGTGATCAAGGCTCAGCGTTACCGCACCCAGGAACAAAATCGCCGCGACGCCCTGGCGCGTCTGCGCGGCCTGTTACTGAAGGCGCTGACCCAGCAAAAACCCCGCAAGCCGACGAAGCCGAGCCGACGCCAGCGCGAAAAGCGCCTTGAAGACAAATCCCATCGTTCGCAGGTGAAAGCCCGGCGCAGTTCGGTAGAGGACTGACTTGCCGCCAGGTGAATCGCGCGCCTGCAGGCCGCGCTGGTATGAATGAACGACATTGCTCAGGGCCAGCGGGTCCGTGCTATCGTTTGCATCCCCAAACCCGCGGAGCCTGGCAATGTACCGAGCGATCCTTCTGCTGTTAACTGTGGCGCTTGCCGCCCCCGCATTGGCGCAACAGACCAAGAAAGATATCGACTGGTCGATTGCCGCGATCGAGCCGAAAGTTATCGAGTGGCGTCGCGACTTTCACCAGAATCCGGAGCTTTCCAACCGTGAGTTCCGGACTGCCAAAATCGTTGCGGAGCATTTGCGGTCTCTTGATTTTGACGAAGTACAAACGGAGATTGCTCACACCGGCGTGGTCGGCATTTTGCGTGGCGGCAAGCCGGGCCCGGTTATCGCGCTACGCGCGGACATGGACGGCCTGCCGGTAAAAGAACAAACCGGCCTGCCCTTCGCATCGAAAGCGCTGGGTGAATACAACGGCAAGGAAGTCCCGGTCATGCACGCCTGCGGTCATGACACGCACGTCGCGATGTTGATGGGCGCAGCAGAAGTGCTTGCCAAGCACCGCGAAGAAATTCAGGGCACGATCAAGTTTATTTTTCAACCGGCTGAGGAAGGCGCTCCGGCCGGAGAAAAAGGCGGCGCCGGGCTGATGATCGAAGAAGGTGTGCTGGATGGACCGGTAGCGCCCGAGGCTATTTTCGGAATTCACGCGTGGCCGGCGGAAGGCGGCACTTTGAGCTACCGCTCCGGTTCGTTCATGGCGGCAGCGGATGGTTTGTACATCAAGATTACCGGCCGGCAAACACACGGTTCGGCGCCGTGGGCCGGCGTTGATCCGATTTTCCTGTCTGGCCAGATCATGAGTGCCTTGCAGGCGATCCCCAGCCGTCAGCTCGACATCACGCGCGGTCCTGCCGTCATTACGATTGGCAGCATTCATGGCGGCGTGCGTGGCAACATCATTCCGGACGACGTGGAGATGACCGGCACGATTCGCACCTTCGACAGCGGCGTTCGGGAACAGCTGCATGCGAAGCTCAGGAGCACCGTGCAGAACCTGGCCGAGGCTGCCGGTGCTACTGCTGAGGTTGTGATTGAAAGTTATGCGCCGGTAACGAGCAATGACCCGCAGCTGCTGCGCGAGATGATGCCCGCGTTGACCTGGGCTGCGGGTGACGGGAATGTGCGCGACCATTTCTACATCACCGGCGCGGAAGATTTCGCACTATTTCAGGAACGCATTCCGGGCCTTTACCTGATGCTCGGCATCAATGAGCCGGGTGTTGCTCCGGCGGACCACCCGCCAAATCATTCGCCGTATTTCGACTCCTGGGAAGGCGCCCTGCTGACCGGCGTGCGTGCGCATGTCGGATTTGCACTGGGCTATGCGGATCGTTCCGGCGACTAGCTGCGTATCTTGCAGCGCTACTCCGGCGGCATAAAGACAAGCCGCGGGTCGTTTGCCGCGCGCTCCGCAAGTCGCACATCCCGGACGCGCAGGCTAAGGAGCGCCGCGTCCTGATCCAGCGTCATCAGCCAGGGCTGCCAGAACACATCACCCGCTGGTCGATAGTGTCCTGATACCTGCCAGCCTTCGTCGATCGGGTAGACGTACACTTTGCCGGCAACACGATTCTTGTTGAGCGGATCGACGATCTCGACATCGCCGCTATAGGGCAGATACGAGCGCAGAATCTCTCGCGCCTCCAGCACGACGGCTTCTTCCTGCATGCGTTGCTGCCGCGGCCGCGGGTCCGCGATCCGCTGGTAGGCGTAGAGCGCGAGCGCGATCCCGAACGCAAGCGCGATTGTCCAGCGCAGCACGCGGTGCAGAGTCGATGTGTGGTGCAAGGTGTCAGTCAATGCCAATGATCTTGTGCGTTTGCAGGCTCAGTTTCCAGTGCGGGTTTTTGAGACAGTAGTCAATCGCAGCCTGTGTATTGGACTGCCTGTCCGCATCGTCGAGTGGCTGCAGGAAAAAATGCTGAAACGGCCATTCGCGAAAATTTTCGGGCTGCGCCTGCGGTTCTTCTTGCGGATACACCAGTTTCAATTCGTCACCGGAACGCTGCACGATTTCCGAACCGGCCTTCGGGCTGACGCAGATCCAGTCGATACCGGCAGGTGCCGCCAGCGTGCCGTTCGTTTCGATGGCAATTTCGAAACCGGCTGCATGCAACGCGTCAATCGCAGCGCGATCCAGTTGCAGTAGCGGCTCGCCGCCGGTACAGACCACGTAGGGTGAGCCACCCTGTCCGCCCGGCCAGCATCGTCGTACCGCAGCCGCCAGATCGTCGGCGTCTCGAAACTTGCCGCCGTTGATTCCGTCCGTGCCGACGAACTCCGTATCGCAAAAGCGGCAAACCGCGCGTGCGCGGTCCTGCTCGCGACCACTCCACAGGTTGCAGCCGGCGAAACGCAAAAACACGGCGGCACGACCTGACTGTGCGCCCTCGCCCTGCAACGTGTAATACATTTCCTTGACGGAATAGGTCATGACGCAAGCAACGGATCGGCAATTCCCGCTTCGGCAAAGCCCCGTGCACGCAACACGCAGGCGGGACATTCGCCACAGGGCGGACGCGCGCCGTTGTAACAGGTATGCGTCAGCGCCATCGCGTCCAGCGCACCAAGCGATTGTGCGAGCAGCACCGTTTCCTTTTTGGAGAGGTTCATCAGCGGCGTGTGAATCTCGAAGTCACGTTCCATGCCGAGACGCAGTGACTGCTGCAATGCGTCGAGCGTCGCCTTGCGGCAGTCCGGGTAACCGCTGTAATCCGTTTGTGCCACACCGGTCACGAGATGACGGATGCCAAGCTGCCAGGCGTAGGCGGCCGCGAGCGTAAGGAACAGCAGATTTCTGCCCGGCACAAAGGAATTGGGTAGCGCGCCCTCAGCGGGGTTGCCTGGCGCCACAGCAATGTCTGCATCGGTTAACGAGTTGCCACCCAGCGCAGCGAGCGAATTCAGCGGCAGGATACGATGGTTGATGCCTGCCTGTGCCGCAATGCGGGACGCGCATTCCAGTTCAATGCGATGCCGTTGTCCGTAGTCAAACGTGATGGCGCAAACTTCGTCATAGCGTTGCAGTGCCCAGTACAGGCAGGTCGTGGAGTCCTGCCCGCCGGAGAGCACGACGAGTGCGCGATTGGGGTTAGCTTTATTCATGGCTGGGTTCAGCGAAACAGGTCTTCTGCTGCTTTGGCTGCGTCGTCGGCATCCTGCGCGCCCGCATCAGTTTCACCGAACAGCGACGCTAGCTGTTGCTCGGCACGACTTGCTGCAGAAACGCCGGAAGTATCAAAACGGTCCGCTGCGGGCTTGAACCAGTCGCAGAAATTCGGCTTTTCCTTGTCCATGACCTCTTCTGCATCGTCTTCACGGCATTGCCGGGCGACGTTTGGATCGAAGAATTCGCACATGCGGCACACGTGCAGGTAGCGCGCGCATTGCGGACACTGGTCCTGGCGCGATAGTGGCAGTGACAGGGCTGCCAACGCGGCACCGCAGCGAAAGCATTGCAGATTGTCTGACATTGTCGGTCCGGTCCGAAGCGAGCGTGCCGGCATTATACCCGGATCACGGCGGAGCCAGACCCTCAAGCAACATCACGCGACTCGCGGTAAAGTGTTTGCCGCAATGATCACCACAAGCCGCCAACAACTTTCGTGCAACTGCATTGCCCTGGTCGCGATTGCGATGAGCGCCCTGCTCGCTGCCTGTGCGGCGCAGCAGCAGCTCTTAAACAGCGAGCGCATCGAGGCTCGCTATGGCAGCTACGCTGTGCGCGTCTTGCAGCAGGATGAGCGGATCCGGGTCAGCAGCCTCGAAAGTTTTTCCCGCGGTCACGCGGTTACTCGCACCCTTGCCATTACGCAGTTCGCAGAGCCGGCTCCGGCTTTGGCTGACATCGCTGCAAGGATTCGCGCGGGTGCCTCGATCGGCAGCACTTTTCGCAAGGCCGGTTTTCAGATCGAAAAACCGCCTGTTTACATCGGCACCATCGAGATTCCTGCAGATGCAAGCGTCGTCGCGCAATTGATGGGCATTGAACTGCCCGCCTCGCTTGCCATGCACGCTTACCAGTTCGATGTGTCGCGCCACGGCGAGCGCTACCGCTTCGCGACAATTACTGAACTGCATCACCCGGACTATTTGCAGGAGGAACAGCTGCGGGAAAATTATGGGGTGCCAGAAACTTCTAATGCTGCAGAAGCCGCCAGAATAAAGATTAACGTTCAGCGCCTTTTGTCAGAGCTGCCTGCGACTGTTACGCCCTGAACCATTACCGCGCTGCGAGCGGCCGCTCGTTTTTTAGACTCCAGGACAAACACGTTGCCAGCCAGCACCATGATGACGCCAATGACCAGGCTCGCCGTAAACGGCAGGTCTTCAAACGTCACGGACAGCACGACAGCGACGACCGGGAAAAGCACGACGGCGTAGCCAGCTTTGTGAGCGCCGATGCGGCCGAGCAGCGTCAGGTACGCACCGAAGGCAAAGATCGAGCCGAATATCGCGAGATACAGCAGCGAAATCACGTAGGCCGGCGACCCGTCGAAAGCAAATTCGCTGTCGCCTGCCAGCACGATCAAGCCGGTGAACAGCGCACCGTAAGTCATGCTCCAGGCATTTGATTCAACAATCGGTAAGCTCCGACGCTGTGCCTCCTGTGACACCATGTTGCCCAGTGATGCCAGGGTGGCGCCGCTAATCGCCAGCAAGGTTCCATACAGGGTAGAGTCATCGAGCGACGCTTCGCCGATCTGCGGATAGAAAATAACCACGATGCCGGCAATCCCCAGCAGGGAGCCTGCGATAGCACGCTTGCCGCTCTGCACACCAAAAAAAATGCGCGCGAAAATCATGTTGAGCCACAGCATCGCGGAGAACGCGATTGCTGACAAAGCGGAGGTGATATGCACCTGCGCGTAGTAGGCGAGCAGGTAGTTCAGGCAGAACATCAGAAGGCCCATCGCCATGAAGCGCAAATGAGCAGGCCATGCGAACCGCAGCGAGCGCCGGCGCGCCAGGCACCAGCACATCAGCAAGGCGGCGGCGAGCACGTAGCGATAAAACACCGAGACATCCGGCGGCACTTTGCCGAGCTGAAACTCGATGGCAAACCAGGTAGAGCCCCAGATCGCGACCGTCAGCGCGTATAGAAATCCGTTGCTCATCAATTGCTGCCCTCGAAGGTGCCACCCGATTCGAATGGCAAACTGCGGCCGGTGTCGGGTAGCTGCGCCATTATGCGTCAGCGGGCCGGATCGCGAACGATCGCAGTACACTGGGCGGCAGGCCAGGGGTGGCGCGCGAAACGCCCGCTACGGCAGCAGAGCAACAGAGAAAAACACTATATAAAACAATAAGTAATAATTAGTCCCCTGCATTAAGGTATCGTTCAGCAATGAGCGGCTAAGCTGACGGCACATTCGGAAAGCTGCGTATTGTGCGCACTGCCCGCGGAGAACGTCATGAAAAACAAATTACCGCATTGGATCTCACCCCGCTTGCTGGTGCTGCTGACGCTGTTATCGACAGCGCTTGCAGTGCTGGCGCAGACGCCGGTGGATGCCGATGGCAAGCCGCTGGGACCGGTCTACACGGATTCCGGTGACAACGACGGCGTCGCCGTCGATCCACTGGGCATTCCTGATGACGTCGCAGCAGCAGATGATGAAATGACCGCGGCAAACGAGATAGCGCTGCTTTCCGACTCAGATCTGGAAGCGCTCATTGGTCCGGTTGCGCTGTATCCGGATGATCTACTTGCCGTCGTGCTGCCTGCTTCAACTTATCCGCTGCAAATCGTCCAGGCGGCTCGCTACCTCGAGCAACGCGAATCGGATGCAAGCCTGCAGCCGGATGACGCCTGGGACGATTCAGTTGTCGCGCTACTCAATTACCCGGAAGTGCTCACGATGATGAGCGAGGACATCGACTGGACCTGGCGCCTTGGCGAAGCCGTTGTCGCGCAACAGGGCGCTGTCGTGGCCGCTGTAGAGCGTTTCCGCGATCGAGCCTACGCTGCCGGCAATCTGAAGACCGACCAGCGCCAGACCGTGTCGCGCAACGATGATGACGTGATCGAAATCGCGCCTGTGGAAGACGATGTGATCTACGTGCCGTACTACGAGCCTGAGCGAGTGGTCGTTTATCAAAGCGAACCCGTGTACCACTACTATCCGCGCGCCTACCCGGTTTACTACTATCCGTACCCCGCCGGCTATCATTTCTACAACGACTATTTCTGGGGTGTAACGACAGCGTTCCGTATCGGCTGGTACTCCGACCACCTGCACGTTTATCACCACAGCTATCGCGGCCACCCGTACTTCGGCTGGAATTACTACGGCAATTACTGGCGTAACCCGAGCGTGCAGATATTCAACAGCTGGTATGGCGGCAACAGCTATGCCACAAACTATGATCGTTACCGCTATGGCAACTACTGGCGCCCGCGCCGCCTGGGCGGTGCACGCCCCGGTGTGCATCCGGGTCGCGACCGTTACTACAGCAATCGCCGTCGCAGCAGCAGCGAGGACGGCTATGCAGACCGTGATCGCGATCGCCGCGACCATCGCCAGAACGGCGGCCAGCAAGGACGTGCAGCGGTGGGAAATTCGACAACGCCGCGCATAGCGAGTCGCAACGGCACCAACCGCGGCAACCCCAATGCCGCGACGCCACGCGAGCGGAATGACCTGCGCACCGAGTCGCGACGCCGTGCGGCTTCAGAGGCGGGCAGCCGCGACACCGCGAATACGCGGCGACAGTCAGCGCCTGCACAAAGGTCCAGGGACAATGCAGAAAGTCCGCGCACGTCGACCGCAGCGCCAGGAGCCGCCGCGCGGACCGCGGACGCCCGTCGCAGTTTGAGCCGTGATGAGCCGCGAAATGCTATTCGGTTTCGTGACCGCAATCCTGAGCAGGCCGCCACCGCGGCGACGCGGCGTGCCCCGGCGCAAAACAGCAACGCGGTCGCCAACCGCACGGCACGTCAGGCAGGTAGCAACACGGCGCCCAACACCCGCGCTGCACGCCGTGAACCGCAAGATCCGCGAGATCGGATGCAAAGAAATATGGGTGAGCCACAGCGCGCAACGGGCCAGACTGCCACGTCGCGCCGCAGCACGGAGCCGCGTTCCGCCAATGCCAGAAGTGCCGCGCGCCAGGCGCCGGTAGCACAGGCCCCTGCTGCAAGTGGCCGCGCCATTCCGCAGCAGCGCAGTGCGCCACGCTCTGCAACGCGCACGCCGGATGTGGCGACTGCACCCGTCAGGGTGGCACCATCAGCGAATCGTGAAGCACGCCGATCCGGCGTTGCGGAACAACGCACAGTCACACGGAATGCGGCACCAGTGCAGCAGCGCCAGGTTCGTCAGTCTGCTCCGCCCGCGCGAGCAGCGAGTGCACCTCAGCCTGCGAGAGCGGCCGCTCCAAACCCGCGCAGCGCCGACCGGTCCGCCCCTGCAGCAAAGGCATCGCGCAGCGGCAACTCCCGCGCTCGCGACGCCCGGCGCCAACGCGACTGACGGCTGACAATACGGCCTAGTCTTTTTCCCCGGATTCGCGCCGATCGCCGGAGTCGTCTTTGTCCGGAGATTCGGCAGTGAGCTCCCAGGCGATGTATGCCACCGCGACGCAAATGACGATGGCCAGGAAGATGATGATAAGCGAGAGCAGGTTCATGCTCCGATAGTAGCAGTTGCACGTCTTTGCGCTGATTAATCCTGACCCGGCAAGCCTTGGGCATGCGACCCCCTGCGGCGGGCGCTGCGAATGGAAATTGCAGAAAATCCTCTAACAGCGATACTGAGCCAGGTTTACTCAGCAGTGAGGATTAAGGGTGGCCGCAATCAATGATCAGTTGAAGAACGACGAGCCTGAACAATCGCTCGACCCTGCGGATTGGCAGCAATTCCGCGCGCTGGGTCACCGGGCACTCGATGATCTCATCGATTATCTGCAGGGAGTCGCTGAACGCCCGGTCTGGAAACCGTTGCCCGCTGAGGCAAAGTCCCTGTTTGCGGAGCCGCTGTCAGAAAGCGGCCTCGGTGATGAGGCAGTGTACGAACAGGTTCGCCAGCACGTCTTGCCCTACCCGACAGGCAACATCCACCCGCGCTTCTGGAGCTGGGTCGGCGGCACCGGCACGCCGACACAGTTAATTGCGGACATGGTGATGTCCACGATGAATTCCTGCGGGCTCGGCTTCGACGAAACCGCATCTTCACACGTTGAGCTGCAGTTGCTGAACTGGCTAAAAGATTTGCTCGATTACCCGCGTACTGCGAGCGGGCTGCTGGTCAGCGGCGGATCGATGGCGAACCTCGTCGGGCTTGCAGTCGCACGCACCGCGCAGGCCGGATATAACGTGCGCGACTCGGGGGTCGATACACACGATCATCCGCGTCTCATGTACTACGCGTCGAGCGAAGCCCATTCTTGCATACGCAAAGCGATCGAAATTCTGGGGCTGGGTGAGCAATCGCTGCACAAGGTGCCGGTACTCGATGATTTCTCGATTGATACTGTCGCGCTGCGCGCAGCCATCGCCGCGGATCGACGTGCAGGTCACCAGCCGGCATGCATTGTTGCAACAACCGGCACGGTAAATACCGGCGCGAGCGATTTCCTGCCGGAGCTTGCGGAGATCGCGCGCGAGGAAAAACTCTGGCTGCATGTCGATGGTGCATTCGGTGCCTGCGTGCGTCTGTCACCGCGCTATCGCGAGCTGGCCGCCGGTCTCGAACATGCGGATTCGGTGGCCTTCGACTTACACAAATGGCTTTACGTGCAGTACAACTGCGGCGCCGTTTTCGTGCGTGGCGATAAACTGCACAAGGACACGTTCTCGGTAATACCAAGCTATTTGCGCAAGCTTGAACGCGGACTCGCCTCCGGTCCTGTGAATTTCTCCGAGTACGGCGTGCAGCTGTCGCGCTCGTTTCATGCGTTGCGCGCGTGGATGGCGCTACGCAGCGCAGGTTCCCGGCGGTATGGTGAGCAGATCGAGCAAAACGTGACCCAGGCGCGGTATCTGAGTGAACTCGTCGACAGGCATCCGGAACTGGAAAGGCTCGCGCCAACCGCGATGAACATCGTTAACTTTCGCTACGGCAGAAAGAACCTCAGCGAGGCCCGGCTTAATGACCTGAACGCGGAGATACTGATGCGGCTGCATGAGGATGGGATCGCGGCGCCGTCAGCGACCGAGCTTAATGGACGATTCTCGATTCGCGTCGCAAATACGAATCACCGCAGCCGCCGTGAGGATTTTGACGCGTTGATCGACGGCGTAATCAGTCTCGGTCGTGAGCTTGCCGGGCGTGGCTAAGCACTACGCCGGGAAACGAATTTCAAAGGCAGCGCCGTTGCGATAGTTGCGATCGAGGATCAGCTCGCCACCGTGGGCACGCGCGACGAGTGTCGCAAGGTACAAGCCGAGTCCGCTACCGCCCGTTGAGCGCGTGCGCGACGGGTCACCGCGAAAGAACGGCTCCCCGATCCGGTCGCGCTGCGCTTCCGGAATGCCCGGCCCGTCGTCCTGTACTCGCAGCACCATGTCCCTGTCGCGCATCTCAAGAATGATCTCGACGGCCCCCGGCTTGTCGGACGCATACCGCAGCGCGTTGCCGACAAGATTCTTGATCATCAGGCTAACGCGTGCCTCATCGATGTTTGCCAGTCGTTGCTGGCCGCGATAGTCGGTTCGAATGCGCGCGCGGTCACGACTGAAGAAATCCTCAATAAGGCTTTCAATCATTTGTCGCGGATCGCACTCTGACAGGTGCAGCGATGCGTGCCTGCTATTCAGATGCTCTGCTTCCAGCAGCGACGTAATAACCTTGTCCATTTCATCGATGTCGCCGCGCATGCCATCGGCATCCCCGCGCTGCGCGCCGCGATCGTCATCGAGCAATTCGATAGCGAGACGCAGGCGCGACAATGGCGTACGCAGTTCGTGGCTGATGCCCAATAGCAACTGGCGCTTGGCGTCGAGCATGCCCTGCACGTCTGCCGCCATCTTGTTAATGTCTTGTGCCAGGTCACCGAGCTGGTCCTGCCGGATATTCTCGATTCGTTCGTCAAAGCGCCCCTGGCCGATTCGCGCAGCACCGCGGCGGATTGCGCTGACCGGTCGGAACAGCCAGCGCACAGCAAGGTAGGCCAGCAACACGAGTGACAGGCCAACCCCGACAATGATCGGTATCAGACTGCGATTGGTAACAGTGTCAGCGATTTTCGGTGACGCAACGATGATCGCGTGTTCGCCGCGCCGGATGCGCAGGAACGTATGGTCGTTGAACGTGGCGAACTCGGCATTGGGCAAACGGCTGAGCCATGCGGCTGCCGCATCACTGAGCGCATCGCCGCTGTTAAAATTGAGCTCGCCGGCCTCCGGAAAATTCGGGTCAGAAGCCCAGTCTATCTGCGGTCCGTCAATGCGGATGTCAACCGGCACTCGACGCGTGATTGCGATTGCGCGTGCGATGCGCGGGGGCTCACCAATATCATCGAGAACGTAATCGATGTGCAGCGAGAGATGGCCCGACACCAGCGCACGAAGATCGTCAGTGTCGTATACCCAGCGTACTGCAGAGATGGAAAAATAGACGAATGAGGCCGCCAGCGCGAGGAAGATGATCAGCAGTCGGAATGACAGCGATCGCGCAAGGCCTTTAAGCATGCTGTGCCGGACGACCGACGAACAAGTAGCCGCGACCCCAGACGGTCTGGATAAAGCGTGCGGGCTTGCCAGGGTCGCCGAGCTTGCTGCGCAGGCGGCTGATCATGATGTCGACTGATCGGGTCAGGATCGCGGCGTCGATGCCGCGCAGCTCGGAGAGTATCTTGTCCCGCGACATCTGCTTGCCTGCATTACTCGCCAGCATACAAAGCAGCTCGTACTCCATCGATGTCAGGTCGATAGTCTCGCCATCGACGACAACGGTACGTGCATCGCGGTCGATTGTGATGCCGTCAAAGTGCAACACCCGGCCATCATTGGCATTTGATTCGACACGCCGCAGGATTGTCTGGATACGGGCAACAAGTTCACGCGGCTCGAAAGGCTTTGCAAGATAGTCATCGGCACCCAGCTCGAGGCCGGATACACGATCAATGACGTCGCCACGAGCGGTCAGCATGATGATCGGAATTTTGCTTTTTTTGCGGACTTCCCGGCAGATGTCGAAACCGTCGCGGCCCGGCAGCATTACATCCAGCAGCAGCAGGTCAAATTTGCCAGCGGCAAGCTTCTGCAAGCCGGAAGTGGCCTCACCGGCGCAATCGAGCGCCATGGAAAAGCGCTCGAGGTAGCTTTTCAGCAGGTTCGAGTGCCGTTCGTCGTCATCGATTAGCAGGATGTTTGTCATGGCGCAATCATACCCGGTCACTCGTATGCGGTGTGGCAAATTCGTGGGCCAGATACGCTTCGAAACACTTCGTTACTGTTCGGACATCAACTCTCTAACATCTTGCTGCAGTATAAAGTTTGCGCTGGACAACCCTTCCCCCCCGGGGCGCATGCGCAGCTCAGCCTCGCAACAGCGGGGCTTTTTTTTGCGCTGCTCTTCCTGCCACACCGTGAAATTCCCAACCGGCGGATCGCGCGCTGCTCGACTTCGACAGCGCGGCTGGCGCCCGGGCGGGCTGCCAGCCATTCTGCAAAACCGCCACGCGGACTTGGCTTTTGCCTATACTCTGGCGACCCCACAGTGAAGCGGCCGAAAAAGCCGCACGTTCAGGAGTTGCCATGACCGCCCGTCCACTTCTTGCCATTCTAATCGCACTCGCACTGACGGCGTGCGGCCCGCGCACTGTCAAGCAGGCGAGTCCGGCTGTTGATCACGCGACCGCCGATCACGCAACGCGCGCAAGAGAGCTCGCC
>JBATFU010000087.1:0-4602 GCA_049665065.1 Woeseia sp.
CATGCCGCGCTCGGTGCCGAGGTACAGCAAGCCGCGCTGCTTTGAATCTTCGCGCAGGACCTTAAGATAAATCTCGTTGTTGAGACCGCGCGTCAAACTGCTCCAGCTCTTGCCGAAGTCGCTGGTCTTCCACAGGTACGGCGTTTCGTCATCGAGCCTATGCGCGTCGTACACGACGTAAGCCGCGCCTGCATCCCAGCGCGACGCTTCGATGCCAAGCACCGTGCCCCACTCCGGCGCGCCGCGCGGCGTCACGTTCTGCCAGTTCTTGCCGCCGTCGCGTGTGACGTGCAAAAGGCCATCGTCGGAACCGGCCCAGATCACGCCGGCTTCAACAGGCGATTCACTAACGGAAAAAATCGTGCCGTAGAACTCGACGCCGGTGTTGTCGCCGGTGATCGGCCCGCCAGACCATTGCTGCTTGCTCTTGTCGTTGCGCGTGAGGTCCGGGCTGATCGTTTCCCAGGTCTGGCCACCGTCGCGGGTTTTCTGCAGGTAGTTGCTTGCGTGGTAGACAAGCTTTGAGTCGTGCGGCGAGATAACGATGGGCGCGGTCCACTGGAAACGGTGTCGCAGGTCTTCGGCGCCGTGACCGCTGCCGTTGTCCGGGTAAATACCCACGTGCGGTGCCTGCCCTGTGCGCGCGTCGTAACGCGACAGGTAACCGAGGTACTCACCGGCGTAAATGATGTCAGGGTCTTCCGGGTCCGCCACCACGAAGCCGGCTTCGCCACCGCCAACCGGGTACCAGTCACCGAGCAGGATACCGCCGCCATGCAAACTGTTGCTCGGGCCCGCAGCGGTACCGAAATCCTGCAGGCTGCCCATCACGCGATACGGCACGCTGCTGTCGACGGACAAGTGATAGAACTGGTCGATCGGTATTGGCGGCCGTTCCCAGGTGGCGCCGCCATCCCAGGACAGCGATACGCCAGCGTCACTCGCTTCGGCGATGCGCTTCGGATTGTTTGGGTCGATCCAGACATCGTGATGATCCCAGCCACCAGCTTTCACCGGTACCACGCTCTTGCCACCGTCGATGGTTTTCAGCATTGATACCTGCGGAAACCAGACGACGTCCGCATCGGTCGGATCGATGGTCAGGGTCGTGTAGTACCACGCGCGCTGCCGCAAGCCGGCCGAATCATTGATGCGCTCCCAGTTGTCGCCGCCATCGTCCGAGCGAAACAGGCCGCCTTCCTCGGCTTCGATAAGTGCGTACACGCGGTCAGGCTCACTTTGTGCAACGCGCACGCCAACCTTGCCCCAGATACCTTCCGGCAAGCCGTTGCCGGTGAGTTGCTCCCAGTTGTCACCGCCGTCGCGCGACACGTACAGGCCGCTGCCCGGCCCGCCACTTTCCATGCCCCACGGCATGCGGCGCGTTTGCCACATGCCGGCGAACAGGATGTTGGGATTGCTTTCGTTAAAGGCGACATCCGACGCACCGGTGTCATTGTCGACGAACAGGACACGTTGCCAGTTGTTGCCGCCATCGCTGCTGCGATACACACCGCGCGCAGGACCTGCGCCGAACGGGCTGCCAAGCGCGGCAGCAAAGACGATGTCTTCATTCTTCGGGTGTACGACGATCGTGCCGATCTGGCCTTCCGCCTGCCATACGTGCTGCCAGCTCTTACCCGCATCGCGCGAACGGTAAATGCCGTTGCCTTCGCCGACGTTGCCGCGAATATTGGCCTCGCCGCTGCCGACGTACACGATGTTTGGATTGGTAGCAGCGAGCGTCACGGAGCCAATGGACGAGACGGGCTGGTCGTCGAAAATCGACTCCCACTGGGTGCCACCGTTTACGGATTTCCAGACGCCACCCGCTGCCGTTGCGAGGTAATAGGTCAACGAATCGCCCGGTATGCCGACCACTCGTGACGCACGGCCACCGAGGGCCGGGCCGATCAAGCGGTACTGCGGCCCTGTTTCCGTGGTGTCGGCACCGGCCTCAGTAGCAAGCAACGATGGCGCCGCCAGCGTGACGGGCAGCACGGCAAGCAAAGTCACCGCGATCCGCAGTTTCGGATTAATCATTTCGTCCCCCTGGGCGACTGGCTGTTTTAGTGTTACGGAGCTGTATTACGGATTCACTTGCAAGCAACGTTAGCGGCCGACGTTTAACCACGACAGCATGCACGCGCTGTGCAATCCAGCAAGCTCTGCACGATCAGTTGTTTGAACGTCCTGTCATTGCTTTCAGCAGCAGGTACCAGAACTCCGTTGCATCGTAGAACGACTTAACGCCGATGCGCTCGTCCTGGCCGTGTGCACGAATGTCGTTCGGGTCCTCTGCAATGCCCGACACGCCATAAACGGGAATGCCCACGTTGCGCACGAACAGGCCATCCGTCGCGCCCGTGCTCATCTCCGGAATGATGGGGATGTCTCCCCACATCGCTTTGGTCACGGCTGCAACCGGCCCCATGACCTGCTCGTCGAGCGGTGACGGCGGGCTTTGCCGTGCAATCGCAATTTGCGACACGCTGACGCCGTGCGGTGCAGCGAACTTTTCGATCATGGCTTTGGTCGCTTCCGCCGAAGACTGCGGCAGCACGCGGCAGTTGATCGTGGCACGCGCACTCTGCGGCAGCGCGTTTTCAGCATGACCACCGCTAAGGCCCGTCGCAACGCAGGTCGTGCGCGCCAGTGCGTTGTAGTACGGCGAATCGATTTTGTTTTGCAGGCCCTCAGCGTTACCGGCGCTCGCAAGGATCGCATCGATAATCGGCCGCTCTTCTGCCGGGGCAAAACTGCGCCACTTTTTGAAGAACTCGCGTGTTGTGTCGTTGAGATCAATCGGAAAGCGATAGGCATGCAGGTCGACGATGGCACGCGCCAGACGGGCAATCGCATTGTCCGCTTTCGGCAAGGAGCTGTGGCCGCCCGGATCCAGCGCCTCCAGCGTAAAGCTGACATAGAGCTTTTCGCTCGTTTGCATCATGAACGCCCGCGGCTCGTTGCCCTGCTCCATGACCAGACCCGCATCGGTGTTGAGCGCCAGCTCGGCGTCAATCAGCTCGCGTTTCTCGGTTGTCAGCCACAGCGCCGCATCGCCGGTTGATTCTTCGTCGGCTGTCAGCATCATGATCAGGTCGCGATTCGGCGCGAAGCCTTCCTGTCTCAGGCGAATGAAATTCGCAACGAGCATCGCAGCACCGGCTTTATTGTCCGTGGTGCCACGGCCGTAGTAGTAGCCGTCTTTCTCAATCAGCTTGAAGGGCTCGACGGACCAGTCTTCAGGCAATGCCTCGACCACGTCGATGTGCGCCATCATGAGTAGCGGCTTGTGCGCCGGGCTCTTGCTGCGGTAGCGCACGATCAGGTTGGGCAGCTGTTCCGTCTGACCCACGACCGTGATTTCGTCATCCGTGAATCCGGCGCTTTCGAGGCGCTGCACGAGTCCGGCCACTGCGACGCGCGTGTCGTTGCCGCCGCTTGGCGCGGTATTGGCTGCAATCAGATCCGCGAAAATATCGTAGGCCAGTTTGTCGTGTGGCGAGTCCGCCGCCAGTCCCTTGCCACCCAGCAGCAATGCTGCCAGCAAAAGCGTTACGCCCAATTTTTGTTGCATAGCAAGCCATCCGTTCGTTAGTCAGCGGGTCGAGTGTATGCCTCGAGCTGGCAATCGTCTATGTACGAAAACATCCCCGAACTTTGCAAACACCGCTTGCGCGCGCATCATGGCGTTACGCCTGTCGCGTACACGTGGATTGCATTTTGATGACCATTGAAAGAATCGCTGCCAGCGCCGGATCTGTTCAACGGTTACTAAAGGTATCGTTGCTTTGGGCATTGCTGCTTGCTGCTGCTCCTGCAACAGCCGCGCTCGACCTGCGCAACGCCACGGTAGCCGAGCTCAATAATGGCCTCGTCGTCATCCTGCTGGAAGACCGTAACTTCCCTGTCGTCAGCGTGCAGATGCTGTACCGGGTGGGAGCGCGCAACGAGACGGCCGGCCTGACCGGTCTTGCGCATTTCCTGGAGCACATGGCGTTCCGCGCTTCGGAAAACTTCCCGGATACAGCGCTCGTCAGTTCGATTTACGCGGCCGGCGGCGAGTGGCACGGCTACACGTGGCTGGACCAGACCACTTATTACGCCACCGTGCCGAAAGAGCAGCTTGACCTGCTGCTGAGTATCGAAGCGGACCGCATGCAGCGACTCGAGTTATCGGCCGATGACATGGATGCCGAGCGCGGTGCGGTGCTCGCCGAGATGCACATGTACGAAAACTCGCCGACCTCGATGCTGCTGGATGCGGTGATGTTCTCCGCATTTCTCGCGCACCCCTACCGCAACAACACAATCGGCTGGGAAAGCGACATCGAGCATCTTCCGCACGCCGCGGTGGTCGAGTTTTATAACCGTCATTACCACCCGGCGAACGCGGTATTGGCGGTGGTCGGTGACTTTGACAGCGAGCAGGTACTGGCACGCATCGGCGACCTGTTCGGCGCGTTTCCGAAACAGGCTGCAACACCCCTGCCACACACGCGTGAACCGACGCAGCTTGGCGAGCGCCGCGTCGAGTTACACGGCGACACGGAGTCACGCCAGTTCATGATCGGCTACCGCGCGCCGTCCGTGCACAGC
>JBATFU010000088.1:0-2072 GCA_049665065.1 Woeseia sp.
GCGAAATGTTGCGATCATTGCCCACGTCGACCACGGTAAAACTACCCTGGTGGACAAACTGCTGCAGCAGACTGGAACCCTGGATCGGATGACACCGGATCTGGTCATGGATAGTAATCCGCTGGAGAAAGAGCGGGGCATCACGATTCTGGCCAAGAACACGGCAATTCGATTTCGCGAATACAACATCAATATCGTCGATACGCCGGGACATGCCGACTTCGGAGGCGAAGTCGAGCGCGTCCTGTCGATGGTCGACAGCGTCCTGCTGCTCGTCGATGCGGTCGATGGCCCGATGCCGCAATCCCGCTTTGTAACGCAGAAAGCTTTTGCACGTGGGCTCGTGCCTGTCGTCGTGATCAACAAGATTGATCGCGACGGCGCGCGGCCGGACTGGGTACTCGACCAGACCTTCGATCTTTTCGACCGTCTTGGCGCGACCGACCAGCAACTTGATTTTCCGGTCCTGTATGCGTCAGCGCTTGAGGGTTACGCAAGCGAAGACTCGACGGTGCGTAGCGGCGACATGCAGCCCTTGTTTGAAGCGATTATCAGCAAGGTGCCGCAGCCGCCTGTGGTGCCGGATGGCCCGCTGCAGCTGCAGGTATCGAGTCTCGCGTACGACCCGTATGTCGGCGTCCTCGGCATCGGCCGCATCCAGCGCGGTACGGTAAAAACCAACACGCCGGTGTGTGTCGTGTCGGCGACCGGCAAGGCCCGCAATGCACGCCTGCTCGATCTGTATGGCTTTCACGGTCTCGAGCGCCGCAAAATTGACGAAGCATCGGCCGGCGACATCGTGGTGTTCAGCGGCATCGACGATCTGAATATTTCCGACACCTTGTGTCCGCGCGATGCGCCGGAGGCTTTGCCGCCGCTCGCCGTCGACGAACCCA
Source organism: Woeseia sp. (assembly GCA_049665065.1). Classification (GTDB taxonomy): domain Bacteria; phylum Pseudomonadota; class Gammaproteobacteria; order Steroidobacterales; family Woeseiaceae; genus Woeseia. The sequence goes on from JBATFU010000088.1 coordinate 897, forward strand.
CGATCAGCATGACCTTCCAGGTCAACAAGTCACCGTTCGCCGGCCAGGACGGCAAGTACCTGACCAGCCGCCAGATTCGCGAGCGTCTCGATCAGGAACTGAAGCACAACGTGGCGCTGCGCGTTAAGGAAACCGACGACCCGGACAAGTTCCGCGTTTCCGGCCGCGGCGAACTGCATTTGTCCGTGCTGATTGAAAACATGCGACGAGAAGGATTCGAGCTTGCTGTATCGCGGCCCGAAGTCATCCTGCATGAAGAAAACGGTGTGACGCTCGAGCCCTGGGAGCAGCTGACGGTCGACTTCGAGGAAGATTACCAGGGTGCTGTAATGACCCGTATTGCCGAACGCAAAGGTGAATTGCTGAACATGCTGGCCGACGGCAAGGGTCGCATGCGGCTCGATTACCGCATACCGACGCGCGGCCTGATCGGGTTCAGGACGGAATACCTGACGGCCACCTCCGGCACCGGGCTCATCTACCATGTCTTTGAAAAATACGATCGCTATATCACGACACCGCTCGGCCAGCGCAACAACGGCGTGCTTATTTCGATGGTGCACGGCAAGGCGCTCGCCTACGCCTTGTTCAATCTGCAGGAGCGCGGCCGGCTGTTCGTTGGCCACGGCGAACCGGTTTACGAAGGCAGGATTGTCGGCATACACAGTCGCCAGAATGATCTCGTCGTTAATCCGACCAAGGCGAAGCAGCTGACCAACATCCGCGCTGCCGGCACCGACGAAAATCTGGTGCTGTCACCGCCGATTCGATTCTCGCTGGAACAGGCGCTTGAGTTTATCGACGACGACGAATTGCTCGAGGTCACGCCGAGCAACATCCGCCTGCGCAAGAAGCTGTTAAGCGAGAACGAGCGCAAGCGCGATAAACGGCTGCAGGCATGAGCGAAGCCGGCGACGGTACGCTCGCTTACCAGGACCTGCAGCCTGATGACATCCTCGAATCCCTTGAAAGCCTCGGCTTTGTCTGCAACGGCCGCCTGCTTGCGCTGAACAGCTACGAAAACCGCGTTTACCAGATGGGCATTGAAGACAGTCGACCAGTCGTCGCCAAGTTTTACCGGCCTGGCCGCTGGAGTGATGCAGCGATCGAAGAAGAGCACAGCTTTGCCGCCGAGCTTGCCGAGGCAGACATTCCGATTGTTGCGCCGCTGCAGAT
>JBATFU010000089.1:0-1650 GCA_049665065.1 Woeseia sp.
AACCTCGCGCTGCATGGCGATAACCGCAGCGGCAACACGGAGGTGTGTTCGACCTGCCACAATCCCAATGCAACCGACATACAGCAGCGTGTTGCTGCCAGCGCCTGTGTGAACGAGCTTGGCGCCATTGAAGCGCCCATTGATATGAAACGCATGATCCACGGTATACATGCGGGGACGACCGGGATTTGCGGCTACCGCAACAGCGCACATCCCTATTTCGATGTCGTCTACCCGGGCAAACTGAATAACTGTGAAGGCTGCCATCTGGCGGACACCTATTACCCCGTCGATCCGTCCGTGGTTCCGGCGACGACCGTTAACACCGGCCTCGATCGTTCTTCGCTTGCTGATGACTTCGCGATCTCGCCAAACTCGTCGGTTTGCTCGAGTTGCCACACATCGGATCTCGCGAAGCAGCACATGCTGCAAAACGGCGGTGATTTCGCCGCACGCAAGGATGAAACAGGCGCTATTATTTCAGCCGGCATTGAAACCTGTCAGCTGTGCCATGGCCCAGGGCGGAGTGCCGACGTGGCGGTCATGCACGGAGTCGGCGAGTTCGAGTTCAACTGATGATGACGGCGAGGGGCAGCTGACCGCTTGGCTGCCCCATTTTCAATTTTGAGTCCCCGGAGACCGCCAGCGCCATGACCGCCTGCCGTCGTGTTTTTTTCGCCGCCTTGCTGATCGCCTGTCTGCCGGTGGCCGCGGTGGCCCAATCCGGCGCAGATACCGAGGCCGAGTACAGCCGCAAAGGCGCAGACACCTGCCTGTCCTGCCACGACGACGCGGTTACCGCGCTGATTTTCCGCACCGCGCACGCTGTACCAACGGATGCTCGCAGCCCTTTTGGTCATGGCCAGTTGCAATGCGAGTCGTGCCACGGACCCGGCGGCAAACACTCTGGCAGGATCCGTGGCGACGCGGAACGTCCACCGATTATCAATTTTGGCGCTGGTGCGAAAACCGCGATCGATGTGCAGGACGGCATGTGCATGAACTGTCACGAGGCCAGCGTCGGCATCGGCTGGCACAGCGGCAGTCATTCGGGTGACGAAGTCGGCTGCGCCGACTGCCATCAGAGCCACGCCGCAATTGATCCGGTGCAACAGACAGCCACGCAGCCGGAGGTGTGCGCGAATTGCCATGCACAGCAGAAGAACGAAACGCTGAAGGCCTTCGCCCACCCGCTGTTCGAAAACGAGATGGATTGCAGCGGCTGCCACAGCGTGCACGGCGATGCGGTTGCCAGCCAGCTCGCGCGCGCGACCGTCAATGATACCTGTTACCAGTGCCATGCCGAGAAGCGCGGCCCGTACTTATGGGAGCACGCGCCGGTTAGCGAGGACTGCGGCCTGTGTCACGCACCGCACGGCTCAAACCACCCCGGCATGCTGACCCAGCGGGCGCCGCTCTTGTGCCAGAACTGTCACTCGCAGCAGGGTCATCCAAGTGTCGCCTACCTGGACGATGGCCTGGCGAGCGCAATGCCATCGAAATACCTGCTCGGCCAGAGCTGCATGAACTGTCACTCGCAGGTGCACGGTTCCAATCACCCTTCCGGCTCCAGGCTGATGCGCTAATGGTGAAGCCAATGCGAAAAGCGAATCAGAGTCGCACCCTTGCCGCAGGGATACCGCGCAGGCG
>JBATFU010000090.1:0-29870 GCA_049665065.1 Woeseia sp.
TTGCCGCCGACAACGATGCGATCGCCGACAACCGCGGGACCGGCCGACAGTATGATTCCGGTTTTAACGCGCCAGATTCTGTTGCCGGTTTTTGGATCAATTGCGTTGACGACGCCATCGTGACTCGCGGCATACACACGCGTGCCGTCACCTGCCGGCATCAATGCGAGCCGCAAGAACTCGGACCCGCCGCCTACCTTCGTGCTCCACTGGCGCTTGACCGGCAAGGTTTCCGTGAACTTGCTGAGTTCGTTTGGCAGCAGTTCCTTGTCTTTTTTGCTCGAAAATATGCTGCAGCCCGACAGCAACAGCGCTGCGACACCAAGGACCGCGATGCGGATAGCTACTGTCACTCTGTCGCCTCGTCTGTCGTGGTCGCAGAACTCACGTCAGCAGTTTCCGGCTCATCGGCATCCGGCAGGTCATCGAGCTTCATGCGAACGAACTGGACGTTGACTGTTTGCTGCGCCGCCGTGTCGGCGAGCACCGCCTCGTAGGCCGCCGCCGCTTCGGCCATATTGCCCAGCGCGAAATGTGCATCGCCGATCAGCTCGTTGAAACGTGCCGAGAACGCAGTGTCGGTCGGCTTTTTCAGCAGGTCGAGCGCCTCCTGTGGTTTGTCCTGGTACAGCAATACGCGAGCGAGTCGCAGGCGTGCAACCAGGTGCAACGGGTCGTCGCCGGACGCTTCGGCGAGCGGCCGCAATACGTCCGCTGCATCCGCGTCACGACCGCGGTCCATGTACAGACGCGCCATCGCGAGTCGCGCCTGGCTGGCGTAAACGGTGTCGGAATTTTCCGTGAAGATCAGGTTGGAGATTTCGATCGCAGGATCAAGCTTGTCGTCAGCCACTTCGTTGACGAGTGCTTCATAGCGCGCCGACGCCTGCAGCGCATCGTCAAGTTGCTGCGACTGGTACATCCGAAAACCAATGATCGCGGCGAGGCCTATCCCTACGCCACCCAGGATCCACGCGCGGTTTTCTTTCCACCAGCTGCGCAACTCGTCAATCTGTTCTTTTTCCGATAAATCGTTCACTGCCACTGCCTTTATGAATGTGCGGTCGCCAGCTGGCAACCTTAAAAAAATATGTGCCTGCGTACTCTACAAACGTGCCTGCAATGTCGCGGGTACATCCGCCATTGCCAGCAGCACCTGATCGTCATCACTGCGCAGCGGCTTCAATGCGACCTGGCCACTGGCCACCTCTTCATCGCCAAGAATTAACGCGTACAACGCACCACTCTTGTCCGCGCGCTTCAGCTGCGACTTGAAACTGCCGCCGCCAAGGTTCTGTTCAAAGCGTGCCTGCGGCAGCGCGTCACGCAATTGTTCTGACAGCGTAAAGCCCAGGCGTTCCGCCGCTGCACCGACCGTAACGATGTACACCTGCGGCGCCGGCGCCGGCACTTCGCCGCCACAGGCCGCGTACAAGGCGACCAGCCGCTCGACCCCCATCGCCCAGCCGATCGCCGGGGTTGGCTTGCCGCCGAGTTTCTCGACGAGGCCGTCGTAGCGGCCTCCGGAGCAAACGGCGCCCTGCGAGCCCAGCGCGTCTGTCACCCTTTCGAATACCGTGCGGTTGTAATAATCCAGGCCGCGCACCAGCCGCGGGTTAACGCTGAACGGCACCTCGGCAGCCGTCAGCAACGACTGCAGCGTCGCAAAATGCTGCGCAGACTCGGCATCCAGATAATCAAGCATTACCGGCGCTCCGGCGACAATCTCCTGCATGGCGGGGTTCTTGCTGTCCAGAATGCGCAGCGGATTTTGTCCGAGCCGGCGCATACTATCCTCATCCAGCCGGTTTTTCACGGCCGAGAAGTAGGCAACGAGCTCCTCGCGGTAGCGGGCCCGGGATTCCGGATTGCCGAGCGAGTTGATCTCGAGCTGGAGCCGCGACAGCCCAAGCCGCTGCCACAGGCGGGCGCAGAGGATGATGAGTTCAGCATCGATATCGGGACCGGCATAGCCGAGCGCCTCGACATCGATCTGGTGAAACTGGCGATAGCGGCCTTTTTGCGGTTTTTCGTAGCGGAACATCGGGCCCGCCGTCCAGAGCTTCTGGCGCTGGTTGTACAGCAGGCCATTGGTAATACCGGCGCGCACCATGCTGGCAGTCGCCTCCGGCCGCAGCGTCAGGCTTTCACCGTTGCGATCCTCGAACGTGTACATCTCTTTCTCAACGATATCGGTAACCTCGCCGATCGACCGGCGAAACAGCTCGGTGTATTCGACGATTGGCAGGCGAATCTCTCGATAACCGTAGGATTCCACAAGCTCACGCACGCGCTCCTCGAGGAAGCGCCAGGTCACAGCGTCCTCCGGTAACACGTCGTTCATGCCGCGGATTGCTTGGGTTTTCACGTTATTGTTCCGATTGTGCGTTGCATGCCCCGGTCGCGCCGGCCAGGGCCTAGTCGTTGATCGTCAGGCGCGCCGTATCACCGCGAAACTCCGCGTCCTCGATCGCGTACGGTTCACCGTTGACGGTCAGGCGCACGTTGTTGCTGTCGCCCAGCAAGACACGAAACGGCGCCGTGCCCGCAACGCGTACCGTGCGGCCGTTGCGCCCGAGATCGAAAAACAGCCGGCGCCCACTGGCGTCGGTTACTTCGGTCCAGCAGTCGCCACTGTAGGTCAGGCGCAGTTCGAGCTGGCCAGGTTCACTGGCAGCGGCTGCAGGCGCGGCATTCTCCGGGACCGGGGCGGGCTCCGCAAGCTGCGCCACACCGGCAGGCTCGACTGTGGCAGGGCCCAAAGTTGCCGCTGCATCCGCTGGCAACTCTGCGTCTCGCGGTGCAGCGTCCAGCGGATGGGATGTGCGGCCGGTCGTGGAGGTCGGTGCCGCTACGGCAGGCGCGGCGCGCGGTTGCGGAGTCCGGCTGTACCACCAGTAGGCAGCGCCCAGGACCATCAGGACGATTGGCAGGGCGACCAGCCAGGGCCCAAGATTGATATCGCGCGTGCGCTGGCGCGGCTCGCCGACAACCGGCGGCGCGATATCCGCGCTCGTCAGCTGGCGATAGTCCGCCATGACAGCGTCGACAGACACGCCCACCATCTCTGCGTACTTGCGCAGGTGGCCCTTGGCGAACACCGGCGCACCAAGCATGTCGAAACGATTCTCTTCGAGCGCCTGCACTTTGGGTTCATCGAGATGCAATTCGCGGGCAATGTCCGGCAGGGATATCTGGCGCAGACGCCGCGCCTCCGCGAGACGCTCGCCCGCCAGCGGCCCCGTCCGCGCGTCCTCGTCCGGCTGCGGGCTATCGCCGTTCACCAGCGTCCACCCCATCTAGAAGTTTTCGAGGACACGCTGCGCCTCCGGCGATTGCGGAAACTCGCGCAGCAGGCGCGCAGCCAGCTCACGACTGGCGCGGTCGTCACCGATATCCCGTTCGACCATTACGGCGAGCCAAAGGACGGCCGGCGTAGAAACATTCGTGGACATATAACGTTGCAGGAACGCCCGCGCCGCAAGGTTTTCGCCCTGCGCGCGTTTGAGCAGGCTCATCTGCAGCAACGCCTCGCCGTAACTCGATTTGTGTTCCAGTGCTTCGCGGAAATAGCCCTCTGCCAGCGCGAAGTCCGGTTTTTGCGCCATGCAGACGCCGGCATTGGTGAACATGACTTCCGGCATGTTGACGTCATCGATACGACGGATCCGCTGGAACTGATCATTCGCATCGTCAAAGCGACGTTGCCGGCACAGGAACACAGCGTAGGAATTACGGGCGTCCACGCTGTCCGGCTCAAGCTTCACGGCGCGTTCGTAGTGCTGGGCAGCGAGGCGCATGTTGTCGAGGCGCTCGTAGGTCAGGGCCAGGGTCGAATGCGCGACGGCGAGCGTCGGATCAAGCTCGATTGCGCGTTGCAAGCGGTCTCTTGCCAGCTCGTAGGTGCCGTTGCGGAAATAGCGGGCACCGAGCTGGTAATACTGCTTGGCAGCATCTTCGTTGCTTGCGGGTTCCGCACGTGTTTTGCCGGTCGTTGTGGAAATACAGCCGGTTTGCAAAAACGAAATCGCAATGATCGCAATGAATGTGAACCGGCGATTTGCAAAGGTCATGCAGATACCTCTCGTTGGTTTTTCTCGCGCAGACGCACGCGTACGCGATCCCGAACCTTGCCGGCAAGCTGTCCACAGGCCGCATCGATGTCATCACCACGCGTCTTGCGCGTCGTTGCCACGAGGCCACGTGCGCGCAGCCGGTTCTGAAAATACTCGATCGTGGCGCGCGCCGAACGCTGAAAATCGCTGCCAGGAAACGGATTGAAAGGGATCAGGTTAACCTTCGCGGGTTTGCCGGCCAGCAGGTCAGCGAGTTGTTCGGCATGCTGCGCACTGTCATTGACACCGCGCAGCATCACGTACTCAAACGTAATAAAGCGCTTCGCATGTTTGTCAGCATAGCGCCAGCAGGCATCCAGTAGCTCAGCTATCGGGTGCACACGGTTGATCGGTACCAGGCGGTTGCGCAGTTCGTCATTCGGCGCATGCAGTGATACCGCCAGCGCCACGTTGCAATCGTCACCGAGCTTGTCGATCTGCGGCACGATCCCCGAGGTGCTGACGGTCACGCGGCGACGCGACAGGCCGTAGGCGAAATCGGAGATCAGGAGTTCAATGGCGGGCCGCAGGTTGCGGTAGTTGGCGAGGGGCTCGCCCATGCCCATAAAGACCACGTTAGATACTGCGGACTCGCCGTTCGGACGGGGTGGCAACACGCGATTCGCATGATTCACCTGGCCGACAATCTCAGCAGTAGACAGGTTGCGATTGAAGCCCTGCGCCCCGGTTGCACAAAACGCGCAATCCAGCGCGCAGCCAACCTGCGAAGAAATGCACAGGGTGCCGCGGCTCGGCTCCGGTATGAACACTGTCTCAATGGCCTGGCCTGCGCCCGACTTGAACAACCACTTGACGGTGCCATCGTCCGAGGTTTTTTCTGACAGCACCGTGGGCCCTGCAATGACGGCAGCTTCGGCGAGGCGCTCGCGCAATTTTTTCGACAGGTCGGTCATCGCGTCAAAGTCCGGCGCGCCGCGCTGGTGCAGCCACTGCAGCAACTGGCGCGCGCGATACGGTTTCTCGCCCAGCTCAACCACAAACGCCTCCAGGCCGCCTTGCGGCAGGCCCAGGAGGTTTTGCTTGATGCTGTCTGATTTCATGACGTCGTCGCAGACCCCGTTTGCGGTCCTAGCGGGTTCTCTTGCAGATGCCGTCGCTGAAGAAAAACGCAATTTCCTGCTGCGCGGTTTCCGCAGCATCCGAACCGTGCACGATGTTTTCCTCGATGCTGTCGGCGAAATCTGCACGGATGCTGCCCTTCTCCGCATCGGCCGGATTAGTCGCACCCATGATCTTGCGATTCTTGGCAATGGCATCCTTGCCCTGCAGCGCCTGCACCATGACGGGACCCGAGGTCATGTAGCTGACAAGGTCCTTGAAAAACGGACGGGCCTTGTGCACGGCGTAGAATCCTTCAGCCTGTGCCTTGCTGAGGTGCAGCATGCGGGCGGCAACGATTTCGAGGCCGGCCTTTTCAAAGCGCGAGTAGATTTCGCCGATCAGGTTCTTCTGGACACCATCGGGTTTGATAATCGAGAGCGTTTGCTCAACGGACATACTTTAATTTCCTTGAGGTTTGGTCTTGCAGAAAAAAGAATCGGGCGGACGCCCGGCGGCGGCGCGGACGACACGGCCGGGCCGTACATAAGTTCGTAATTTTACTTGGATATTTGGAGGCAGGCAACGCGGCAGGCAGGCTCCTCAGACGCTGAAACTCTCGCCACAGCCGCATTCGCCGGTGATGTTCGGGTTCCTGAAGCGAAATGCCTCGTTCAGGCCCTCTTTGACGAAGTCGATTTCCGTGCCATCAATGAGCTCGAGGCTCTTCCGGTCGACCACGAGCTTGACGCCCTGATCTTCAAAGATTTCATCGCTTTCGTCAGCAGAGTCGGCGTAATTGACGACGTAGGCGAAGCCGTTGCAACCGGTCTTTTTGACGCCGACGCGCAGGCCGATACCGGATCCGCGGGCGACCAGGTAGCTCTTGACGCGCTCGGCGGCGGGGGATGTCAGTGATAGTGCCATATGTGCCCTATGGTGCAGGTTTTAGCGGGGCGGCGCTGCAATACTTGCCTGTAATGCGCGAACCGCGTCCTCCAGTAACAGTATTCGACCGGTTTTCTCGACCGGAATTGCAAGTTTCTCGATCAAATCGCTGGCCCGGAATGCTGCCATATCGCTTGCCGCGCGTCCCTCGAACTCATCGCAAAACGCCTCCGCAGCGGCGACGAGGTGCGGGCAGCCAAAAACCCGAAATGCCAGCCGGGTGACCCGCGCGCCGTCGAGATTCGCGCTCAGAACGACGCGTTCCGCGCCGCGGCTGAGATCGACTGTTGGGCCCTTGGCATCGCCGGCATGGCCCGCTGTGCTGAACAGTTCGCGCACTGCAGCGCTGTAGCGCGCCGCGCTGGTCATGCCACCGCCCGGGCTGCCGCCGGCGCAATTTCGCGCAACCGCCGGATTGCGGATATGTAGCTGTCGCGCGCGATTTCAATATCGGCCAGCGTGGTGCCGCGGCCAAAGCTGAAGCGAATCGCACTTTGCGCGAGCAGGTCACTGCGCCCGAGTGCACGCAGCACGTAGGAAGGTTCGCCGCTTTGCGAATTGCAGGCAGAGCCGCTGGCAACGCACAGTGGCTCGAGCGCCAGCAGCAGGCTTTCACCCTCGACACCGGCCGCGCTCACGTTGAGAATGCCGGGAAAGTGCTGTGTCGCACTGCCGTTGCGACAAATGCCCGGCAAGTCGCGCACGCCATGCCAAAGCGCTTCATGCAAATGATGCATATGCGTTAAATGTTGTTCCCGCTCCTGCAGCATGAGTTTGGACGCTGCAGAGAAACCCGCGATCAGCGGGATCGGCAACGTGCCGGGTCGCAGGCGCCGTTGTTGCCCACCGCCATACAGGATCGGCGCCACCCCGCAGCCATGACGGTTGGCGACATACAGTGCACCAATCCCCGCAGGGCCATGCATCTTGTGCGCCGTCATAGACAGCAAGTCGATGTGCATTTCATCCACATCTATTGGCAATTTGCCCGCCGACTGTGCCGCATCACAGTGATAGAGCACGTCATGCTCACGGCACAGCGCGCCGATAGCGGCGACATCTTGTACGACACCCGTTTCGTTATTGACGTGCATGACGGACACGAGCTGGGTGTCGGCGCGCAGCGTGGCGCGCAGCTCGTCGATTGCCAACAGCCCGTCCGCATCAGGGGTAAGCCAGGTAACCTCAAAACCCTGCTTTTGCAGCGCGCTGAACGGGTCGAGCACCGCCTTGTGCTCCGTGCGCAGGGTGATGACGTGACGGCCGCGATGAGCGCGAAAACGGGCGGCACCCAGTATTGCAAGGTTATTCGCTTCGGTTGCGCCTGATGTCCACAACAGTGATCCAGCATCTGCAGCGATGAGTTTTGCGACCTGAAGTCGCGACGACTCTTCAACGGTCGCTGCAGCGCGCCCGGCAATGTGTAGCGACGACGGATTGGCAAACTGCAAAGGATCCTGCATGCAGGCTGTCATTGCCTCGATCACCTCAGCGGCGACAGGCGTTGTCGCAGCATGATCAAGGTAAACCGCCGGCTTTGCAGATTGCTGTTGCATCAGTCCTTGCCCTTTCGATCAGGATCGACCGCAGCCAGCATGCCGCGCAGAATATTGATCTCGTTTCGATCCGGCGCCGCGCGCACGAACAAGCGCCGCAGGCGACGCATCAGATGTCGCGGGTTCTCCGGATCCAGAAAGCCGCTCTTTTCCAGCACCTGTTCGAGGTGGGTGTAGAAGTGTTCAAGCTCGTCCTGCGTCGCGAGCGGCGCTTCGGGTACGAACCGAGGGACTGCGCCGTCGAGCATCGCCAGACGCATTTCGTAGGTTAGCACCTGCACGGCCATGGCGAGATTCAGGGAGCTGAAGTCAGGATTGGTCGGAATCGTCAGCAAGACATGGCAACGGTCTAGATCCTCGTTCGTCAGGCCGGACTTCTCCGGACCGAACACGACGGCGACCGTGCCGGTCTGTGCCTGCTTCAATAATTCCTTGGCACATTCGCGCGGCAACATCGTCGGCCAGCCTATGGTTCGCGAGCGCGCACTCGCACCGGCAACGAAAACGCAATCTTGCAGCGCTTCTTCCAGGCTCTCGGTAACGCGCGCTGCATCCAGCACATCCGTAGCGCCGGAGGCCCTGGCGGTCGCGTCCTCGTGAGGAAAATAGCGGGGCCCGACCAGCGCAAGGTCGGACAGCCCCATGTTCTTCATCGCGCGCGCGCAGGCGCCGATGTTGCCGGGGTGAGTCGTACCGACCAGGATGATGCGCACCGCTGGGGCCATCGAAACATATCCTCGTTTCAGGAAAGAGCATTACGGCGGGCTTGGCTAGCCCGTCCGGTCTGGTATTCTAGCGCGCCTTATGGTGCACCCAAAGGTGCCACCGCGTTCTTTGCAAATCTGACGGAATCGAAACGATGCATGCATTGCTCAATGTTGCCATCATGGCAGCGCGGCGCGGCGGCGATACGCTGCTGCGAAACATGAACAAGCTCGACAAAATGAAAATCGAGCAAAAGGGCCGCAACGATTTCGTCAGCGAGGCGGATCGCGCCGCAGAACGCGCGATCCTGAGTGTCATTGAGAAACACTATCCCGAGCACGCGATCCTCGCCGAAGAAAGCGGCCAGAGCGGTGAATCGGAGTACGTCTGGGTCATAGACCCGCTCGACGGCACAACCAACTACCTGCACGGCTTCCCGGTATTTTGCGTCTCGATCGCCGTCCTGCATGACGGCAAGCCTGAACACGCGGTCGTTTACGACCCGTTGCGCCAGGAGCTGTTCACAGCATCGAAAGGCGCAGGCGCACAACTTGACGGCCGTCGCATCCGCGTCAGCAAGACCAGCCAGCTGGAACGCGCCTTGCTCGGCACGGGCTTCCCTTACCGTGATTCGAATCTCGACCTGGATGCGTATCTTGAGATGTTCAAGAAAGCCTTGCAGAACACAGCCGGTGTGCGGCGACCCGGTTCCGCGGCACTGGATCTTTGTTACGTTGCGGCAGGCCGTATCGATGCGTTCTGGGAAACCGGCCTGAAGAGTTGGGATATTGCTGCCGGCGCACTGCTCATTCGCGAAGCGGGCGGGATAATTTCCGGGCTTGACGGGACTGACAATTACCTCGACACGGGCCACGTGCTTGCCGGATCGCCGAAAATCTACACGGCACTAACCCGGCTGTTTGCTGACGACATACGCGTTATGTTCGAGAAAGCCGCGCAGGCCACTTAGACCTTACGGCATATCGTCGATCAGGTCCGGATCTGCCTCAACAGGCGGCATCAGGTCTTTCGCACTGACATCCAGCATCAGCGCGGTCGTGCTCGCAATGTAGATTGACGAGTAAGTACCAACAATGATGCCAACGATCAGTGCAATCGAGAAACCTGCAACTGATTCGCCTCCGAGCAACAATAGCGCCGTCAGCACCAGCAAGGTCGTCATGCCGGTGATGATGGTCCGCGCCAGCATCTCGTTTATCGAGATGTTCATCGACTCTTCTGCCTCGGTGCCGCGCAGCTTCAGGAAGTTCTCGCGAATACGGTCGAAGGTAACGACGGTATCGTTAAGCGAGTAACCGATAACGGCAAGCACGGCAGCTACAACAGTCAGGTCGAACGCGAATTGAAAAATTGAGAAAAAGCCAAGCGTGATGATGACGTCATGCACCAGCGCGACGACGGCGCCGGCTGCAAACTTCCACTGAAAGCGAAACATCACGTAGGCGAAAATCATCAGCAGTGCGAAGATCATCGCCAGACCGCCCTGCTCTGTCAGTTCTTCACCAACCTGCGGGCCGACGAATTCAACGCGGCGCAGCTCAACCTGCGGCTCGTCCGCGGCCAGCAGGTTGCGCAGCGTGTCGCGTATGGCGTTGGGGTCGGCATCCAGTTGTGGCGGCAGGCGCACCATCACGTCGGTCTTCGCGCCGAACGTCTGCACCTGTGCTTCTTCAAAACCGGAATCTGCCAGCAGGTTTCGAATGCGATCGAGATTGGCTGGTTCGGGATAACCAACTTCCAGCAGCACACCACCCGTAAAGTCGATTCCGAAGTCGAGTCCGCGCGAAGCCAGTGACACGAATGAAGCGAGAATAGCGAGGGCCGAAATGGCAATTGCCAAACGGCGCCGCTTGAGACTCAGGAAATCAAAACTGGGGGTACCGCTGATAAAACGCATAGTCATGGCTACACCGACAATTTCGACAGCTTGCGACCGCCGAACAATAAATTAACGATGGCACGCGTGCCGATGATGGCAGTGAACATGGACGTGACGATGCCGAGTGACAGGGTGATTGCAAATCCCTTGATCGGCCCGGTGCCAAAAGCAAACAACACTACTGCCGCAATGAGCGTCGTAATGTTGGCGTCGGAGATCGATGACAGCGCCTTGTCGTAACCGGCCGTGATCGCCTGCTGGGGCGCGGTACCTAGGCGTAGCTCTTCGCGTATTCGTTCAAAAATCAGCACGTTCGCGTCGACCGCCATACCGACGGTCAGCACGATGCCCGCAATTCCCGGCAAGGTCAGGGACGCCTGCAGCAGCGACAGCAGGGACACGATAAAGACCAGATTCGCCAGCAATGCCACGTTTGCTATCAGGCCAAAGCCGCGGTAGTAAACCGCCATGAAGACGATGACGGCAAGGAAGCCGATCTTCACCGCATTGAAGCCACGATTGATATTATCCTGGCCGAGGCTTGGCCCGATCGTGCGCTCCTCTACCTTGTAAACAGGCGCCGCCAGCGCTCCTGCACGCAGCAACAAAGCAAGGTCACGCGCCTCAACAGGTGTCAGACCGGTGATCTGGAAGCGATTCTTGAAAATACCGCGAATGGTTGCCGTGTTAATAATTTCTTCACTGCGCACGGTGCGGTACTCGATAGCACCATTCGCTTCATAAGCCTCACGACGCGACTCGATGAAGACGGTCGACATTGGTTTTTGCAGATTGGCCCGCGTCGTGGCCAGCATGCGTTCGCCACCGGAGGCGTCGAGCGTGATAAACACGGCCGGACTGCCTTCGCTGAAGCCGGACTCGGCATCGATAATCTGGTCGCCGGAGGCGATGACTTCTCGTTTCAGGATCTGCGGTTCTTCGCCCGGGCGTCCCGTGTAGCGCCGCGAACCGGGCGCATCGCCCGCGGTATCCACCAGTCGAAACTCGAGTGTGGCTGTTGCTGTCAGGATATCGTCGAGCCGGTTCGGATCCTGCACGCCTGGCAGCTGCACCACGATGCGATCAACGCCCTGCCGCTGCACCAGCGGCTCGGCGACGCCGAGCTGGTTGACGCGATTGCGCAGCGTCGTGATGTTCTGTTCGATCGCGAAGTCCTGGCGATCCTTGATTTGTTGTTCACTCATGCGCACGCGCACGGTGCGGTCGTCATCGCCGTCCAGTACCAGCAGGTCCGGATCCGCGTCGCGAATCAATTCGCGTGCGCTCGCGGCATCTTCTTCATTCGTCAGCCTGACCGTGATCTGGCCACTATCGACGTCGACGCGATTGCGCAGTTTTGCATCGCGCAACACGTCGGACAGCGACTGACGGTAACTTTCAAGGCGCGTGGCTATGGCCGCGTCCATGTCCACTTCCAGCAGGAAGTAAACACCGCCACGCAGGTCAAGGCCGAGACTCATCGGCTGCAGGCCCATCGACCGCAGCCAGGCCGGCAAGGCCGGTGCGAGCGTCAGCGCAACACTTGCCTCGCGTGTCAGGCGCAGGCCCAGCGCAACACTGGCTTTCTGCTGCTGATCCACCGTGGCGAAACGCAATACCGCGCGGCCATCGTCAACATACGCGGCATTCGGCGCAAGGCCGTCCTCCTGCAGAATATCGACGATTTGTGCGAGACGCTCTTCCTGAAATTCGCTGTTATCCAGCGTTGCGAGCTGCACCGCCGGAACGCTGCCGTACAGATTCGGCAATGCAAGCACACTGCCTAACAGCAGCACGCCGAGCAGCAACAGGTATACCCAGCCGGGATATCGATTCATTCAGGACGCCTCAGGCGGCGTCGATCGTGCCCTTCGGCACAACGGCGGAGACGGTGGACTTTTGCACCTTGATCTCGACGTTGTCCGAGATTTTAAGGGTGGCGTAATGATCGCTGACACCGGTTACGTGGCCGAGTATTCCGCCGGCGGTCAAGACCTCGTCGCCGGCTTTCAGCGCGCTGACGAGCTCGGTGTGGGCCTTCTGGCGCTTCTGCTGCGGGCGGATCAAAAGGAAGTAGAACGCGCCGAAGATGATCAGCATCGGCAGCAGAAAACCGAACGGGTCGCCTTGCTGGGCGCCCTGCGCATGGGCGCTAGAAATCAAAAAATCCATGTTAATTCAATGCCTTAAGAAGGAATTTATACGATGCCTGGTGCGGCAGCGCGCTATTATGGCACACGATTAATGCGACGTGGGGCCGAAGCCCGCGGTTTCAAGCGTCTGCCGTGGCGCGCTCCCGGTAACGCTGCTGCAACCCTGCAACGTACGCGGGCAGCGTCGCATCGCGGATTGCGGCACGCAGATCGCGCATCAGGCGCTGGTAATAATGCAGGTTGTGGATAGTGCAGAGCCGCGGCCCGAGCATCTCGCCGCATTTTTCGAGGTGCCGCAGGTAGGCGCGGCTGTAGTGGCGACAGGTATAGCAATCGCAATCCGGATCGAGCGGTCCTGTGTCATCCGTGTGCCGTGCATTGCGAATTTTAACGACACCTTCTGACGTAAAAAGGTGGCCGTTGCGCGCGTGACGCGTCGGTATGACGCAGTCAAACATGTCGATGCCGCGCAGGACTGCCTCGGCAATATCGACAGGCGTACCAACGCCCATCAGGTAGCGCGGCTGATCCTGCGGCATCTGCGGCAACAGGTAATCCATCACCGCATTGCGTTCCGCTTCCGGTTCCCCGACTGCGAGACCACCAACGGCGTAACCGTCAAAACCAATCTCCAGCAGTTTTTCCAGCGATGCCTCGCGCAGCGCATCAAAGATACCGCCCTGCACAATGCCGAACAGCGCTTCGCCGCGTTCGGGCTCCGCGTTTTTCAGCTCGTCGAAACGACGCCGGCTGCGCGCAGCCCACGCCAGTGACAGCTGCATCGATTCCCGCGCCTCAGTTTCGGTCGCAGGGTACGGCGTGCACTCATCGAAAATCATCGTCACATCGGCGTTCAACGCATGCTGCACTTCCATGGAGCGCTCTGGCGTCAACAACACCTCATCGCCGTTGACAGGTGACCGAAAGCGCACGCCTTCCGTCGAGAGCTTGCGCATGGCGGCCAACGAGAAAACCTGGAAGCCACCGGAGTCAGTCAGGATGGGGCGATCCCAGTGAATGAACTCATGCAGCCCGCCGTGCTTGCGAATAATTTCGGGACCGGGGCGCAGCATCAGGTGAAAGGTATTGCCGAGCAGGATATCTGCGCCGCTCTCGCGCACTTCTTCCGGCGTAACGCTCTTGACGCTGCCGTAAGTGCCGACCGGCATGAACGCCGGCGTGCGGACGACGCCGCGTCGAAACTGCAGCGTGCCGCAGCGGGCATCACCGCAATGGGCTTCAATCGAAAGTTTCATCTAGCGTGCATCCCGCGACTGGATCAGCATGGCATCGCCGTAACTGAAAAAGCGATAGCGGTTTGCAACCGCATGTTGATAGGCATGCAGCGTATTGTGCAATCCGGCGAACGCGGCGACCAGCATCAGCAAGGACGATTGCGGCAAATGAAAATTGGTCAAGAGTGCGTCGACCACGCGAAACTCGTAGCCCGGCCGAATAAACAAATCCGTCTCGCCGTTAATTGGTTTCAATGCGCCATCTTGCGCTGCCGCTTCGAGCGCACGAACGGAAGTAGTACCCACTGCAACGACGCGCCCGCCCTGCTCCCGGGTCCCGGCCACTGCGTCACACACTTCCTGACTGACCTGCACGCGCTCCTGATGCAGGCGATTCTCTTCGATTTGCTCTTCGCGCAGGTTCTGGAATGTTCCCGCCCCGACATGGAGCGTGACAAATGCCTGACGAACGCCGCCATCACTCAAATCCTGCATCATGCGCTCATCGAAATGCAGGCCAGCTGTCGGCGCAGCAACCGCGCCCGCTGCGCGTGCGTAAACGGTCTGGTAACGCGCTTCATCCTTATCCTCCGCCGCGCGCTGCAGATAAGGTGGCAACGGCACTTCCCCGTGTTTATCGAGAAACGCCAGCAGGGGTCGATCGAACTCAAGCGAAAACAAAGACCCTTGCCGGCCGCGCACCGTCGCGGTTGCACCCTCATTCAGCGCAATCCGGCTGCCGGGCTGCGGCGATTTACTCGCACGGATATGCGCCAGCGCCTCGCGCTCACCTTGCTGGCGTTCAATGAGTATCTCAACGCGACCACCGCTCTGCTTTTGCCCAAAAAGCCGCGCCTTTATCACGCGGGTGTCATTGAAAACGAGCAGGTCGCCTGGCGCGAGCAAAGATGGCAACTCGGCAAACCGGCGATCTTCCTGACGCCCGCCGGCAGGATCGAGCAGCAGCAAGCGACTCGCGCGCCGCTCCTCAGTCGGATAGCGCGCGATCAGCTCATCAGGCAGTTGGTAGTCGAAATCGGCGAGTTGCATGGGCGCGCATCTTAGCAGAGGCGCGCCCGTATTTTGGCCGGCGGGCGATTGCGGCTTTCGCTAGTTGACGTGGCGCTCGCGATGCATTTCGAAATCCTTTGGCGCGACAGTTGCGCCGACGCGGCTTTGCCGGTCATCCGGCAGTGCAACGTCCAGCGTTTTGCGACGTTTGTCACGCATGATTTCAAGCTTGATGGTTTCGCCGGGCTGATATGACGCGAGTATGCGCATCGCGTGTGAAATTGACGCAGGTTCGCGGCCATCGATGGACTGGATGACATCGCCGTCTTTCAACTGCAGCACACCGCCTTCCGGCGCGCGAACCACGAGCAGGCCCTTGTCCGTGCCAAAGTATTTGCCGAGGTCGGTCGACAACGGGGTCAGCTCCATGTCGTGCCAGCCCGGCGATTCGTGCCAGCGAAACACTTCACGAACGAGTGGTGTGCCTGGTGCCATTTGCGGCATAGGCGCCATCGCTGCGCCCGGAGCACTCGGCGGTAGCGGCGCGTGCCCGGGTGACCCGAAACTGAACCGATGTTCGGTATTCACTTTGGGCTGCAGCGCGACGGTCGCAACGTTGCCGTTACGCAGGTACTCAATGTCCAGCGTGTCGCCGTCTTCAACTGCCCCCATAAACGCCAGCAGTTTTTCGTTTGCCTCGGCACTCGTTGCGCCACTCATTGCTTCCTGGTTAATTGCCGAAATGATGTCGCCGGCACGCAAGCCTGCCTCGAACGCCGCTCCTCCCGGTGTTACAGCGCGAATCACCGCGCCTGCAACAGGCCCCGAATTATTATCGCTCTCCAGCGTGATACCGAGCATCGGCCGGCCGCTGAAAGCAAACGCCCAACGCTGCTCCCCGCGCATTGGCAGCTGCCGTGCGCTGAGTTCAGCAATGCGGCGTGCAGCTTCTTCGAGGCGCGCTTCCGCAGCGCGCATTTCTTCGGCGACGCTCATCTGAGCCTGCCGTTCACTACGCTCTGTGTCGCCGTCGGCGCCACCCTGCTGCGCAAATGCAGTGGTACCCAGCGCGGTTGCCAGCAATACCGCAACGGTTTTTTTCAGCTTGCTCATTCCTCATCCTCCATGCCGGTGTCGCTTCGGCGCACCGGGAAAACCTGCTGCCCTGGCGTTACAGCGAATTGCGCCGCGCCTGCACATAGCGCACCTGCACCAGCGAGTCCATCAAGCGAACCCGTTCACGCCAATACGTCTTTGTCTGTTCTTCCGTAAGCACCGCCGACGGATCCGCCAGCACACTGTCAATCGCCCCGATGCGCTCCTCAAGATCGCTGATCGTGACCGCAGTGCCTGCGCGCATCACGCGGGGCTTATCGGGCAGCGCCCGCAGATCGCTTTCAAGCAGTTGCGAACGCACCATCAGCGCGGCCAGCGAGCCGCTGTCACCCGATTCCATGTACGCCGGTTCCGTCGGGAACGGACCTTCATCAACGCCGGGCTGCGGCAAACGCAGCACCGCAAGGACGACAGCCGCCGCGAGGCCGGCGCCAGCCAGCCAGCCCGCCTGCTGCATGCCAAATGACTTGCGGAACAGGCCTTCGGCTTCCGCCTGCGCAGCTATGCGCTGCCATACTTCGCGCGGCGGCGGCGCGTTCGCCAGCGCTGCAAACTTTTTCTGCAGCAGGTCTCGTTCGGCAATACCCAGTCCGCTGTTCATCACTTCACTCTTTGCATCGTCAGTCATTTAAATACGTTCCGTCCCGGTATCTTCAGCAAACGCCCGGCAGTGTTGCCGCACGCCGCGTTTCACCGCTCGCTGTTTCGCGTTCCAGCATCGGCCGCAAGCGCAGATACGCACGCGACAATTGCGATTTCGAAAAACTTTCGGTCATCCCCATCTGCTCGGCGATTTCCTTGTGGGTAAAGCCTTCAACATCATGCAGCCAGACCACTGCGCGGCTTACATCAGGCAGGCTCGCCAGCGCCTGGTCGAGATCAAGTGCATGGTCCGGCTGCGATGACACACCGTGCCGGCCGATATCGCCCTGCGTCACCGCGTCGAAGTCCTCGGCAAGGCTCATGCCGCGCTGCTGCCACGCAGATCGCAGGAACATCAGCGCCTTGCTGATCGCGACCCGGCGAATCCAGCTGCCCAAAGGCGCTTCACCGCGAAAACCAGCGATACTGCGCATCACCTCGATGAACGTGTCCTGCGTCAGGTCCTCGGCATGCGCCGGCACCCGGGTAAACCGCAGGCAGATCGAGTAGACCGGCGCGCTGAAAGCCCGGTAAATAATTTCGAAGGCACGCCGGTCGCCCCGCGCTGCGCGTTTGACGATCGCCGGATCGATATCGATATCGGTAAATCTGCTCATGTCTGCCAGTGTAGATGCCTGACAAGCCAGAAGCGTCGCAGGATACTGTTGAAATTCCCCACGTCATTGCGGCCACGAGCAAGTTCCGGCCGGGGTAGCAGTTGCCGCGTTGCGTCCCTATACTTGGCGCCTTCCGGCCGGGGTGGCGGAACTGGTAGACGCGCCGGACTCAAAATCCGGTTCTGGCAACAGAGTGCGAGTTCGATTCTCGCTCCCGGCACCACCGAACAAAAAACACAGCGCAGTGCCTGCGCTATTTGACGGATGGCATGAAATATTGTGCAAGTTGTGGCGCCACGGTCACAAGAAAAATTCCTGCAGGCGACAACCGTGAGCGCTGGCTCTGCACCTCCTGTAACACCATTCACTACCAAAACCCGTTGATCGTGGTCGGCTGCGTGCCGGCGCGTGGTGATGAGGTCCTGCTGTGCCGGCGCGCCATAGAGCCACGGCGTGGCTACTGGACGGTGCCCGCCGGCTTCATGGAGCTTGGTGAAAGCATGGCCGAAGGCGCAGCGCGTGAGACGCAGGAAGAAGCCTGCGCCGAGGTCCGTATCGGCCACCTGTTTGCGTCTGTCGACGTCATCGACGCGGGGCAGGTTCACGTGTTTTTCACGGCCGAATTGCTGAGTGACTACAAAGCCGGTGAGGAAAGTCTCGAGGTGGCCCTGTTTCGCGAAGACGAAATTCCCTGGGACGATATCGCCTTTCGCAGCGGCCGTTTCGCGCTGGAAAAATATTATGCGGATCGCGGAGAAAACAATGGCGTGCATATGCACGCCATTCGTCGTCCTCGCGTTTAGTATTGCTCACGGCACAAGCGGGGCTATTTCTGGTTGATGCGGGCCAGCAAACCGTCCGGCGGCAGGTAGCCGCTTACCAGCCGACCGTCTTCCAGTACGATCGCCGGCGTGCCGCGCAGCCCGATGTCCTGGCCCAGCGCATAGTGCTCCGACACTGTCGGTGCGTCGCAACTTTGCGTTTCAAATTTCTGGTCCTGCTTCGCGAGTGTCAGCGCCAGGTTGCGATCCTTTGCGCACCAGACTTCCTCAGCCTTGGTCCATGACGGGGAACGTGGCCCGTTGCGCGGGTACAGCAGGTAACGCACCTCAATGCCCTCTGCCAGGTACTGGTCGATCTGGCCATGCAGCCGTCGGCAGTAACCACAGTCGATATCCGTAAAGATCGAAACCCGGTGTTTTACTTCCTTCGGCGAGAACACGATGGCGTGCTCATCATCAACTGACGCCATCATTTCGAGGCGGGCCAAGTCGCGTTCGGCTTCCGACAGGTTGACCTGTTGTTCGAGATCAATGAGATCGCCCTGCAGCAGGTAGCGGCCATCAGCCGATACATAGGCAATGATCGCGCCACGGCGCACCGTGTACCAGCCGTCGATCGGGCTTTTATGCACGTGCTCCGGATCGATCTCCGAAAACTTCGCGGAGATGGCCGCGCGAGCAGCCTCGAGTTGAGCGTCATCGGCACTGTGGGCAGTCAATGGCAGCAGCGCGGCAGCGAGCACCAGGCGATAAAAAATTGGTTTCATCAGGGGGTCCAGGTAAAGGTGCCAATGGGCACCAGGCAAAATCAGGTGAGCGAATGCCTCATTCGACCGAACTCGGGACGGCGGGTTCCACTGACCTGGCGGCGTGGCGGAGTGTAGCAAACGTCGGGGGGCGTGTGACCCCTGGCCTGCCTAGCCGCGCGGGTGGTGGCTGCTGTGCAGGTCCTTCAGGCGTTCGCGGGCCACGTGCGTGTAAATCTGCGTGGTCGACAGGTCGCTGTGGCCCAGCAGGAGTTGGACGACACGCAGGTCGGCGCCACGATTAAGCAGGTGTGTCGCGAATGCATGGCGCAGGCTGTGCGGCGAGAGCTGCTTGCTGATATTGGCCTTCTCGGCATAACGCTTGATGATGTGCCAGAACGCCTGGCGCGTCATGCGATCGCCGCGCCGGGTCGGGAACATGTAGTCCGTCTGGCGCTCGAGCAGAATTTCCATCCGCGGGCCGTCGATAAAATCGCGCAGCCAGCGCTGCGATTCCTCGCCGAGCGGAATCAGGCGTTCGCGGTCGCCCTTGCCAACAATACGAATCACTCCCTGGTTAAAGTTCACCTGGGAGTGCTTGAGGTTTATCAGTTCGGATACGCGCAGTCCGGTCGCGTACAGGAGTTCGAGCATTGCCCGATCGCGATGACCCAGCGGCTCGTCGGTGTTCGGCGCATGCAGCAGCGCATCAACTTCGCTTTCTGTCAGTGTTTTGGGCAGTGAGCGGCCGATACGCGGCATCTCTATGTCTGCAGTCGGATCCGTGTCGCGCATACCTTCGCGCATGATGTAGCGAAAGAACCGCCGGAAGCTGGACAGTTGGCGTGCAGTCGAACGCGGTTTCGCACCACTCTCAACGCGCTGCGCGATGAATTCCAGAAGATCGGCCTTTTGTGCTTTTTCGATTGACACGCTGCGTTCGGCAAGTCCGCGCTCCAGCGTCATCAGATCAGCGCGATACGCACCTAGCGTATTCGACGACAAGCCGCGCTCCATCCAGATCGCGTCGAGAAAACGATCGACGAGTTTTTCGGAGCGGGCGTGAGAATCTTTGGGAAGTGATTTTGTGTCGGAGCTTGCCATGTCATCCATCATCGTTAATGTTTAACTGCCTGCCCGCTGCCCCTGCACCTTACATCGAAGGTCGCGAGGCTGTTAGCATGGCGCGCGATCCGGGTCCTTCCCGACCGCAGCAACAAGTTTGGTGTTGCTGCCCTGCTGTAAACAAGCAACAGTTTTTTCAAGGACTTGAGTATGCTGACGCGTCCCGGCGGTGGGCGTGATCGCTGTCACATATTGGGGACGGCATTAACATAAAGTGACCTGCGTCACAGAATCACGAATGGCGTTGGACATGTTGCCTCGCTGTGGATGGAAATACCTGAATGACGAGTCAGCCAGATACACCGCAACCAACTGACGCAGCGCTGTCCGGTTCTGCAACTGAGACTACAGCACCGTCTCTGACGCCGGGCCGGATCCTCTATGGAATCTACGTGTGGCTGGCGTTTGCCGTCTGTGCGCTGTTCGCGTTGCTGGCGGTGTTGTTACTGCCGGGAATCGCGCGTCGCCGGCGCTGGGTGACGCGAATCGGGCGAGTGCCGTTTTTGCTCGCCGCTGTGCGCGTCACAATCACTGGCATGCAACGCCTGCCGGACCAGGCCTGCGTTGTCGTTGCCAACCACGCGAGCTATGTCGATGGTGTCGTGCTGCAGGCCTTCCTGCCGCCGCGCTTTTCCTACGTCATAAAAGGTGAGATGCAAAACGTGCCGATCGTCGGCTTTCTGTTGCGCAGAATAGGCGCGCATTTCGTTGATCGCTACACCGTCGGGCGCAGTGCGCGCGATGCGCGCACGATCCTGCGCGCCGCCGACAACGGCGACTCGCTGGCTTTTTTTCCCGAAGGCACTTTCCTGCCGAAACCCGGCCTCGGCCCGTTCCGCGGCGGCGCTTTCGCGGCGGCAGTGCGCACGCAGGCGCCGATCGTACCTGTGGTCATTCGCGGTTCGCGGCAGCTGTTGCCGCCGGGACTGCCGCTGCCCGCATACGGCGCACTGCAGATCGATATTCTGGAGCCTATCGATTCGTCGGCCGTTACGGACACCAAATTGCTTGCTGAAACGGCGCGGCAGCGCATCCTGGCGGTGCTGGATGAACCGGACCTGCTGGCCGAATAGTTACGCAAGGTGCCAGCTACTGGTTTCGATGTATTGCACCCGGGCAGCCGATACGGGAAAGTAGCGCCCCGTGCTACCCGTAGCGGGTGGCTCCCGAAAATCTGCAGATACCAAACATTATGAAACAGGATTCGATTGCGATCGTTGCTGCCCGCCGTACTCCGCTCGGCAGCTTCCAGGGTTCATTGTCTGCCGTTAAGGCGACTGACCTGTCTGCCGCTGCAACCCGCGCTGCCGTTGCGGATGCCGGAATCGACGTGGCCGACATCGATGAGGCACTGCTCGGCTGCGTGTTGCCTGCGGGCCTCGGCCAGGCGCCTGCCCGCCAGGCAGCACTGGCAAGCGGCCTGCCACTCGGCATCACCTGCACCACCGTAAACAAGGTCTGTGGCTCTGGCATGAAAACCGTGATGCTCGGCAGCGACCTTATCCGCGCGGGCAGTGCAACGATCGTATTGACCGGCGGTATGGAATCAATGAGCAACGCGCCCTACCTGATGCCGAAAGCACGCGGCGGCTATCGAATGGGGCACCAGGAAGTTCTCGACCACATGTTCTATGACGGCCTGCAGAGCCCGTTCGACGGTCACATGATGGGCCACTTCGCCGAAGAGACCGCAAAAAAATACGGCTTTACCCGCGAGCAACAGGACGCGTTCGCCGTTGAGTCGGTCACGCGCGCCAAAGCCGCTGTCAGCAGCGGCGCTTTCACCAGAGAAATCGCAGCAGTTACGGTGAGCTCACGCAAGGGCGAAACAATCGTCAGTGAAGACGACGGTCCGGGCAGCATCGATTTAAGCAAGATTCCGAATCTGCGGCCTGCGTTTGCGAAAGACGGTACGGTAACGGCTGCTAGCTCCTCGTCAATTTCTGATGGCGCAGCTAGTCTGCTCTTGATGACGACTGCGGGCGCGCAGCATCACGGCATCAAGCCGCTCGCGCGTATCGTCGGACATTCCGGCTTTGCACAGGAACCGGCATGGTTCACTACCTCACCCGTGTACGCGATCAAGGCATTACAGGATGAGCTCAACTGGTCACCCGCAGACGTCGACCTTTACGAAATTAACGAAGCGTTTGCCTGTGTCACGATGGCAGCGATGCACGACCTCGCAATTCCGCATGAAAAAGTTAATGTGAACGGCGGCGCCTGCGCGCTGGGTCACCCGATCGGCGCATCCGGCGCACGCATTATCGTGACCCTGCTGCATGCCTTGATGGCACGCGGCGGCGGACGGGGCATTGCCGCATTGTGCATTGGCGGCGGCGAAGCGGTCGCGATTGCTATCGAAGTCTGACAGGCTGGCGCTGAAAACCAGCAAGGATTGGAGAACAACATGCAATTAGCTGCAGCGAAAGCCGTCGTATCCGGCGGCGCATCGGGCCTCGGTCTGGCTACGGCAGAACGTATCGTCGCCGCGGGCGGCAAAGTCGTACTGCTCGACATCAATGAAAAACTCGGCGAGACGAGTGCAAAAGAACTGGGCGGGCGCGCACACTTTGTGCACACCGACGTCGCCGATGAAGCTTCGGTGCAAAAGGCGATGCGTGCCGCAGCAGACTTTATGGGCGGCATCACGCTGGCCGTAAACTGCGCAGGCATTTTGTTACCGGCGCGAGTGCTGGGTCGTGAAGGCCCGGCACCGGTCGCGAGTTTCAGTCGCACCGTGATGATCAATCTCGTCGGCTCCTACATCCTCGCGAAGGAAGCGGCGAACATCATGCAGCACAACGAGCCCACCGCCGACGGCGAGCGCGGCCTGATTGTGAATACTGCTTCTGTTGCCGCGTTCGAAGGCCAGATCGGCCAGGCGGCCTATTCCGCATCAAAAGGCGGCGTGGTCAGCATGATGCTGCCACTCGCGCGCGAGCTGGCGCGGTTTGGCATTCGCGTCAATACTATCGCGCCAGGCATCTTTCTGACGCCGATGATGGCCGGCCTGCCGGAAGAGGTACAGAAGTCTCTCGGTGCGCAGGTACCGTTTCCACCGCGCATGGGCCGTCCGGACGAATACGCCGATCTCGTTGCCGCCATTTACGGCAATACGATGCTGAACGGCGAAACGATACGCCTCGATGGCGCGATCAGGATGCAGCCAAAGTAGCTGTTACATCGCCGGGTAGTTTGGTCCGCCGCCACCTTCGGGCACCGTCCAGACAATGTTCTGTGCCGGGTCCTTGATGTCACAGGTCTTGCAATGCACGCAGTTCTGCGCGTTGATCTGAAAACGCGGCGTGCCGTTTTCCGTGACGACTTCGTAAACGCCCGCGGGGCAATAGCGCTGCGCGGGCTCATCGAAGCGCGGCAGGTTTTGCTCGATCGGCACGCGCGGATCTTTCAGGCACAGGTGTGACGGCTGGTCTTCTACATGATTTGTGCTCGAAAGGAACACTGAAGACAGTTTGTCGAAACTGATCACGCCGTCCGGCTTTGGGTATTCGATCGGTTGAGCATCCTTGGCCTCTGTCAGCGTGAGATGATCAGGCTCCCGATTGTGGAGCGTGAACGGCAGCTTGCCGCGAAAAATATTCTGGTCTAGCCAGGCAAACGCGGCGCCGAAAAAAGTGCCGAATTTGTGCAATGCCGGGCCGAAATTGCGTGCCCGATAGAGCTCGTCGTATATCCAGCTCTTCCGCACTGCGTCTTCGTAGTCATGCAACTCGCGCTGGCCCGGATCACCGACCGCCAGTGCCGCCGCAATACTCTCGGCCGCCAGCATGCCGCTCTTGATCGCGGTGTGCGCACCTTTGATCTTGGGACCGTTAAGAAATCCGGCGTCGCAGCCGACGAGCATGCCGCCCGGCACCGTCAGTTTTGGCAATGACTGCAAGCCGCCCTTGTTGACGGCTCGTGCGCCATAGGCAACGCGTTTACCCCCCTCGAGGTAGCGGCGGATACGCGGATGCTGTTTCCAGCGCTGGAACTCGTCAAACGGGGACAGATACGGATTGCGGTAACTCAGCGCGACGATAAAACCGAGAAACACCTTGTTGCCGGCGGCGTGATACAGAAAGCCACCGCCTTCAGTGTGATTGTCGAGCGGCCAGCCCAAAGTGTGCACGACCTTGCCCTCTTCATGCAGTGCCGGATCGATTTCCCACACTTCTTTGAGACCGAGGCCATAGTGCTGCGGATCGCGGTCCTTGCGCAGGTCGAATCGTTCGATCAGCTCTTTGCCGAGGTTGCCATGGCAGCCTTCCGCAAACACTGTGTATTTTGCTTTGAGTTCATAGCCGGCCTGGTAGGTATCTTTCTTCTTGCCGTCCTTGCCAATTCCCATATCGCTCGTCGCGACACCGCAGACCAGACCTGCGTCGTCGTAGAGAATCTCTGATGCTGCGAATCCCGGGAACAAGTTGACGCCAAGTGCTTCGGCTTGCTCGCCCAGCCACTGACACACCTGACCGAGGCTCACGATGTAATTGCCGCGATTGTGCATTTGCCGCGGGAGAAACAGGCCAGGCACTTTCTGCGCCCCGCGGGCGCTGGTCAGGTAGTGTACGTCGTCACCGGTCACCGCGGTTTTCACAGGTGCGCCACGCTCCTGCCAGTCAGGAAACAGCTCCTGCAAAGCGCCAGGCTCGAACACGTTACCCGACAAGATGTGGGCACCAATCTCGGAACCTTTCTCAACGACGACCACGTTCAGCTCTGTGCCGCTCTTCTGGCCCAGCTGCATCAGCCGGCAGGCGCAGGCCAGCCCGGCCGGACCGGCGCCGACGATGACGACATCAAATTCCATCGATTCGCGTTCTTCAGATTCAGACATGCGGCTGCACCCGTGCTGGCAAAGGCCGCAATTCTAGCAGAGGGCAGCACATGCTGTGATGTGCACGCTGGCGAGCGGCCAATGCCCACGGTAACCTTGCCGCGGCCACGCATCCTGTTCGACAGAGGCGAATGAAAGAAACTTCACTAATTGAGGTCTACCAGCAGCAGCCCGGATTGCAGGATGATCCGGCGCAGCGCGCCGTCGTCGCACTCCTTGCCGACTTGCAGCGTGCATTGCGCGAAGACTCCCGCATGCTGGCCAGGCTACGGCGACGTCTGCCTTTCCTGCCGCGCCCTGCGGCCGGCCGCGGTCTGTACCTGTGGGGTGGAGTCGGCCGCGGCAAGACATTCCTGATGGACCTGTTTTACGACACGCTACGAATTCGCAGGAAGCGGCGCATCCATTTTCACCGGATGATGCAGGAAGTACATCAGCGGCTCGGCAAACTGGACGACGAACGGGATCCTCTCGACCTCGTCGCCGCGCAACTGGCGCGCGAGGCACATGTGCTGTGTTTCGATGAATTTTTTGTCAGCGATATTGGCGACGCCATGATCCTGGGGCGCCTGCTGACTGGCTTGTTCAAACGCGGAGTCGTGCTTGTTACGACTTCCAACCTGCCACCGGACGAACTCTATGCAAACGGTCTGCAGCGCGAGCGGTTCCTGCCGGCTATCGAATTGCTGAAGCAGCACACACAGGTGGTGGCAATGGACGGTGGCGAGGACTATCGCCTCCGGCTGCTGCAGCGCGCTGGCACCTATCTCACGCCGGAAGGACCGGACACGCTTGCACGGCTCACACAGTTCTTTGAAGACGTTGCACCTGGCAAAATTGTCGAAGCACGCCAGCTCGACATAAACGGCCGCCCAATCGACACACTGCGCAGCGCGAAAGGAGTGGCATGGTTTGACTTCCCCGAGCTGTGCGAAGGTCCGCGCAGCCAGACGGACTACATTGAAATCGCGCGCTGGTACCACACCGTAATCATTTCAGGCCTGCCGCAATTCGACGGGCAGGCTGACGATGCCGCACGACGTTTTATCGCGCTCGTCGACGAATTCTACGACCGGCGGGTGAAGCTTCTGATATCGGCAGCGGTGCCCGCAGCGGAGTTGTATGGCGGGCGCAGGCTCGGTTTCGAGTTCCAGAGAACGCTGAGCCGGCTGTCCGAGATGCAAACTCAGGATTACCTGCATGCACCGCACCGCGCCTGACCCCACGGGCCGGCCAGCAATGTTGGCTTTTCGGTGCCAATCAGTATGATGAAGGGCTGGTTTTCCGCTCACCGCAGGCACTGGCAACCGTGACAATAAAAGTAAAAAAACGCAACGAGTCACCGCACGATCTCATTCTTGAGAAATTCCTGCCGTACCGGCTGGCTATCCTGTCGCATTCCGTCAGCAACTCGATCGCCACGGTTTACGCGCGTCGCTTTGGCCTGACGATCCCTGAGTGGCGCGTCATCGTGATTCTCGGCAGATTCCCGGGCCTGTCCGCCGTCGAGGTCGCCGAACGCACATTGATGGACAAGGTCGCCGTGAGTCGCGCGGTCACGCGTCTGATCAAGAAAGGCCGGATCGACCGTCAGTTTGCGGATGCCGATCGGCGCCGCTCGATCCTGACCCTGTCAGAACAGGGCCAGAAGGTGCTAGAAGAGATCTCGCCGCTGGCGCTGGGCATCGAAGACATGCTGCTCGATGGCCTTAGCGACGCAGATGTTGCAACGCTTAACCGGATCATGGACCAGCTGCTCGAAAAAGCGGAGCACATTGCCGCACCTGCCGACTAGATCCGCCGTCAGCCGCCGATTTCCGTGCGCACCCGGATAAGCTCCGGGAAAAATTCGATCTCGATGGCCTTTTTCAGGAAGGACACGCCGGATGAGCCGCCGCTGCCCGCCTTGTGGCCAATAATGCGCTCTACGGTTTTCATGTGGTGAAAACGCCAGAACTGGAAATTGTTCGACACATCCATCAATGCCTCGCACATTTCGTAATTTGCCCATTGCTCGCGAGGCTGTTCGTAAATACTGCGTAACACCGCGACGACGTCTGGATCCTCTGCTCGCCCGCGGCTGAAATCGCGTTCGAGCGCCGCCTGCGGAATCGGCAAGCCCTGCCGGCCCAGGAAGGCGAGAAATTCGTCAAACAGCGAGCGCTCCTGCAGCGCCTGTTCCAGTCGCAGTAGCCACTCCGGCTGTTGCTGATAGACCTTCAAGGTCTGCCGCGATTTGTTGCCAAGCAGAAATTCCAGCAGCCTGTACTGCGGCGACTGCAGCCCCGATGCCTGGCCGAAAACATGGCGAAACTGGGCGTATTCGCTGGGTGTCAGCGTATCGAGCACCATCCACTGGTTATACATCTGGTTTTGCACGTGCTTGACGCGCGCCAGCTTCTTGACCGCCGGCGGCAGATCGTCGGCCCGGATATTTGCCATCGCGGCTTCGATTTCATGAATGACCAGCTTGATCCAGAGTTCGGTGACCTGGTGCTGGATGATGAACAACATTTCATCATGGTGCGGCGGATTGCTGAGCGGCGCTTGCGCGTCAAGCAGCTTGTCGAGCCGCAAATAGCCGGTGTAATCGCTCTCGCGATCCAGCCTGGTGTGAATCGAGGGCTCTAGTTTGCGCGGTGTCATGATTCTGCTCGTGGGAAGATGGCTGCATTGTAGAACCTTTCAGGAAATTACTCATGCCTGGCGTCGAATACGAGGCCGGAATCTCTGGAATTACAACGTCAATTCGGTATAGAGTCGCTCACACCGAAAGTCGGTCCTAACCCTTCGGCCGGAGTGCCTGTCGTGTCAAAACAGCCGCAACGTCGCGTAAGCGACATGACGGATCAAATACTCGAGGCGATAATTGCCGAGAGTCCTCGCTCAAAAGCCCTCAAAGATCGCAAGCAGATCAATCGCTGGCTGCGGCGGTACTACGGCAATGTGCCGATCGAAGACCTGCAGGATCGCTCGCCAAAGATTCTCGCCAATGCTGCGATCTCACACCTGGAATTTGCGGCAGTCCGCAAGCCCGGCAAGGCGTTGATGCGAATCTTCAACCCCAGCAAGAAAACGCACGGCTACGACTCCGCTTACACGATCATAGAGACGGTCAATGACGATATGCCGTTTCTTGTTGACTCCATTTCTGCTGCGATCAGCCGTTCTGACTTGACCATTCACATGACCGTTCATCCGGTCATGCGCTTAAGTCGTGACAAGGATCACCGCATTGTTGCGCTACATTCGTCGACATCAAGTGAAGGCGCCGACGAGTCTTTCGTGCGGATTGTCATTGATCGTGAAACCGACCCCCAGCAACTGCGCATTCTCGAACACGAGATCAAAAAAATTCTCGGCGATGTGCGTGTCGCAGTGCGAGACTGGCGCGCCATGCGCGAGAAAATGTCGCAGGCCAAGGAGGCGCTCAATTCGGGCCCGCAGGGCATGGATGAAGAAGTACGTGAGGAGAGCCGCAAACTCCTGCAGTGGATGGTTGAAGATCACTTTACGTTTCTTGGCTATCGCGAATACAAGCTCACCAAGAAGGGCAAGAGGTACTTCCTGAACTCGGTGAAAGGCAGCGGCCTCGGCCTGCTCGCAGCCGAAGAGCGTGGCGGCGGCTCTTTCGAACTGACCAGCGAGATGCGCCGGCATGCGCGCTCAAAAAACTGGCTCATCATTACCAAGGCCAATTCGCGATCAACTGTGCATCGCCAGAGTTACCTCGATTACGTCGGCGTCAAGAAGTACGACAAGGCCGGCAACCCGATAGGTGAGCTGCGCTTCATCGGCCTGTTTACCTCCGTTGCCTACAGCGAGAATCCCCGCAACATACCGCTACTGCGCCTGAAAGTTCAGCGCGTAATGGAACGCACCGGCGTCGATCCATCGGGCCACCGCGGCAAATCGTTGCTGCATATTCTTGATACATTTCCGCGCGACGAATTGTTCCAGAGCTCGGTACACGATCTTGTCCGCACTACGAACGGCATCCTGAACCTGCAGGATCGGCATCGCGTCAAGTTTTTCCTGCGGCGTGACACGTTTCGACGCTTCTTTTCCTGCATCGTTTACGTGCCGCGCGAGAAGTACACGACCGCCGTACGCCGGCGCATCGAAGGCATCCTCATGGAAGCGTTCGACGGGCATGCGGTTGATTCGAGCGTGCAGCTTTATGATTCGCCGCTGGCGCGCGTGCACCTGATTGTCAGAACCAATGTCGGCAATCGCCCGCGCATTAGCCTAAAGCGCATCGGAAACGAGATTGCCGAAGCGGTGGTCACGTGGCGCGACAAGTTGCGCAACAACCTCATCGAGCGCTTTGGGCAGGAGGACGGCCCCCTGCTGTATCGCGAATACGGGGAGAGTTTTCCGGCCGCCTATGAGGACGATGTAACGCCCGCGGTTGCCTGTCTCGACGTCAAACGAGTCGATGGCCTGCTGCAGGGCCTGCACAGCGATTACCTGCTGCTGTACCAGCCGAAAGACGCCAAGCCGCACCAGCTGAACTTCCGCACCTTCCGCAAGGAGCATCCGTTGCTGCTGTCGAACGTGCTGCCGATACTCGAAGATATGGGCACCGAAGTACACAGTGAGCGCCCTTATAAAGTGCAGCCACGAAGCTCCGGTGAGTTCTGGATTCAGGACTTCGAGCTGAACTTCGTCGGCGCCGCCGAGCTCGATCTCGACGACGCGGCACAACGCTTTCAGGAAGGGTTTCATCGCGCCTTGATCGGCGACACAGAGAACGACGGCTTCAATCGCCTGATCCTGAGCGCAGGTCTCGACTGGCGCCAGGTCAGCCTGATCCGCTGTTACGCCAAGTTCCTGCTGCAGCTCGGCATTCCGTTCAGCCAGAACTACATGGAAGATGTGTTGTCGGCCCATG
Source organism: Woeseia sp. (assembly GCA_049665065.1). Classification (GTDB taxonomy): domain Bacteria; phylum Pseudomonadota; class Gammaproteobacteria; order Steroidobacterales; family Woeseiaceae; genus Woeseia. The sequence goes on from JBATFU010000090.1 coordinate 29,448, forward strand.
CCGGGGTTGCGCACAACCTGGTCGAACAATTTCAGAATCAGTTCGACCCGCAATTGAAACAGGCGGCGCGCAATGAAGGGGCGCAGGCTGCGGCGGCCGCGATCAGTCGTGCAATTGCAAGAGCGCGCAATCTGGACGAAGACCGCATCCTCACGGCGTTTGCTGGCGCAATCAAGGCCACACTGCGTACCAACTATTACCAGACGGACGCCGACGGCAATCCGAAACGCCGGCTCTCGATCAAGCTGAATCCCGGCGATATTCCGGAAGCGCCGTTACCCAAACCGCGCTTCGAAATATTCGTGTACGCACCGGAAGTGGAAGGCGTGCACCTGCGCGGTGGTGCGGTGGCCCGTGGCGGTCTGCGCTGGTCGGATCGGCGTGAAGACTTCCGCACAGAAGTCCTGGGACTCATGAAAGCAC
>JBATFU010000091.1:0-3323 GCA_049665065.1 Woeseia sp.
ACCGTGGCTACGACCTGTTGCCATCGTCATTCGACGAGTTTCCAGGAACACGAGAGACGTGGGAGCTAAACACAAATGCCGAAGGGGTCTGGACGATTGAGCCCGACGGCCGCTTCAACGGCCAGGACGATCGGGGCTGCTCACAAAGTGGCGAGTTCCGGCTGATCGACAGCCGCTATAACCTCTATGAAATCGAATACACCGTTGTTGGCTGTGCCGATGCCGGCTTCTACAGCGGCCTCGCCACCGTAGGCAACGACGGGCTCACGGGTGATCGGCTGCTGGATATATCCGTCGATAACGGTGACCAGCGTGCCTATCGAATTCTTATCTATTTTTGATCTACGTCGCGAGGATTACGTACATGAACACTAAAATCGGTCGCCTTTTTACGGCAACAGTGGCCACGATTTTTGCCTGTGGCCTATTCACGCTCCCCGTTTTTGCAAGCGCAGACAAAAGCGATGTGATCATTGAATGGAACCGCCTGGCACAACAGTACAATTCTGGTCCGCCGTTCAGTCAATCCCGAACCTACGCGATGGTTCATATTGCGATGGCAGATGCGGTAGTCGCTATCGAAGGTGACTACAAGCCGTACCACGCAAAAATTCAGGCATGGCACGGCGCTTCCGCTACAGCCGCGGCGGCGCAGGCAGCACATGACGTGCTGGTCGCGTTGCTTCCCGCCAACCAGGCGGCTTTCGATTCAGCCCTTGCCGCCCGACTCGACAAGATCCCGCCAAGCCGCCGCCCGGCCGGCGTGCAGGTCGGTGAAGAAGCCGCGGAAAAGATCCTGGCGTGGCGTCAGCATGACGGCATGGCTGCCGCGAATCCGCAAAACCCGTCGCCATTCCTGCCATCTACATTGCCCGGAATCTGGCGAGAAAGTTCAACCGGGCCTGCATTATTTCCATTGTTCGGCATGGTCATGCCGTTCGGCTTGCTAACGTCAACGCAGTTCCTGCCAATTCCGCAGCCGCAGCTTGAGAGTGCCGAATATGCAGCCGACTTCAACGACGTCTATGAAAATGGCGGGCAGATCAGTGCAAGCCGCACTGAAGAACAAAAGACTTTTGCGCTGGTAGTTGCTGGCCAGCCGCCATATTTCAACGTCACGAATCCGCTACGCCTTTGGCAGAACGTAGCAACAGACATGGCGCTCGCCGACAAAATGTCGCTTGTCGATACCGCACGTCTGTTCGCGCTCGTAACAGCCTCAGTTCACGACTCGCTGCAAACGGCGCACACGAGCAAGTTCGTTTACCGGTTGTGGCGGCCGGAAACTGCAGTACCTGCGGCAGACGCCGACAATAATGCCGACACCACTGCCGACCTCAACTGGAAACCACTGCTTGTAACGCCGCCGTATCCGTCACATGCCAGCAACATGGCGTGCATAGCTACCGGCGCAGCACATATGCTGGCCAACATACTCGGGACTGACGCGCGAAATTTCACGGCACGCTGGTACACGGCAGGAGATTCGCCGGAAATCCTGCATGCGAAGAACTACGGCAGTTTCTTCGCACTTGCCCAGGACGTTGGTAGCAGTCGGGTCTGGGGCGGCATCCATTTCCGCTTCGAGGTCGAGGCCAGTGAGGACGCCTGTATGCAGGTCGCCGATTATCTATTTGACAACTACATGCGGCCAACGCGGAAGCGTTCTCACCATTAATGTGCAACAAAGCCGGAGCGACCCTATTAGTCGCTCCGGCTGTAGATCGTAGTTCGGAGCGTCGCCACAATCTGATCGTCGCTGCTCCAGCATCCGTCACTAAAATGACCGATCGCAATAATCTACATGGCCCTCCCCGGTTGACTATCGACACACGACCGACAAAGGCCTAACCTCCGCGCTCTATCTCCTACCTTCAATCCCCGATTGGGCTTTGAGTTGCGGGGAGGATTGAGATGACCGGCGGCGGACCAGGCAACCTCTGTACGCAGCATTCCATGTCGGATTGCTGGGCATTCTGTGTGCCGTCGCGATTATCCTGTGTCACATCACTCTTGCGGTTGCTGCGCATTTCAACATCGTGTTCCGGCGCGGCCGACACAAAAATTGTCACCACATGCGTGCTGTCGTCAGAAGTTGAGCGGCGACCATGACGAGTTATCTATTCGGTGATCTTGAACTGGACCTTGATGCGCGGCAGCTGCGGCTGCGTGGCGAGCCCGTGCATCTCGAGCGTCGGCCATACGATCTGCTCGTTCTATTAGTCAAACAGCATGGCCGAATGGTAGCTCGCGAAGAGATCATCACGGCCCTGTGGCCGAACAATGTCATCATAGATTTCGACGCCGGTCTGAACACGCTGGTGCGCAAAGTTCGCAACGCCCTGCAGGATTCCTCCGAGAATCCGAAGTTCATTGAAACGGTTCCCGGCCGCGGTTATCGCTTTATCGCTGCTGTAACGTCGCCGGCGACGCTTGCCCTGGCTATTGATCAACCCGTTTCACGCAAGACCTCGCGCCTGCCATTGGTGGCGTTAATTGCGACAGCCGTGCTACTCCTTGTCACTGTCGGCTTTGTTTTCCTGCAATCCAACCCTGTGGATTCCGTACCAACGCGCATCGCGGTGCTGCCGTTCGAGAACATGACCGGCAATGATGAGTTTCGCTATCTCGCTTCGGGCCTGGCTGAAGAGACAAGCATGGCCCTTGCCAGAATAGACCTGCCGAACCTTAGTGTAATCGGTGGCGGATCGGCGAAGGCGCTTGCCGACACCGTCATACCACTGCAGGATTTCGGTCGCAGATTCGGCGTGAATTTCGTCGTGTTAAGTTCATTGCGCGTCGACCAGTCACGCATTCGGGTTACGTCGCGATTGTTGCGAGTCGCCGACGGTGAACAAATCTGGTCAGCATCTTTTGATCGTGAGCTAACCAATGTTCTCGGCCTGCAGCGCGAGCTGAGCATCGCGATCGCGGAGCAGATTCGGCAGCGACTGTCGCCCGAAGTCGCCGCCGTTATTGATCGTCGGCAAACGCAGAATCCGAAAGCTTACGAGCTTTATCTCAAAGGGCGCTACGCGTGGACGCAGTTCCTGCCGGATTCCATGCCGAGAGCACTAGGGTATTACCAGCAGGCAGTTGCTACGGACCCAAACTATGGACTCGCCTGGGCGGGAATCTCGCATGCCCTGACTACGTCGATCGTAACAACGGAAGCTAATCGAGACGCGATCCTGCCAGCGTCACGTGATGCATTGCGGCACGCGCTCGAATACTCTCCGGACCTTGCGGAGACAAAACTCGCACTGGCGTCCTTTTATTTTTTCCTGAATCTCGATCTGCCACGTGCCGAACAAGCCGCACGT
>JBATFU010000092.1:0-5567 GCA_049665065.1 Woeseia sp.
GGCGGGTGTCTTCGCCGATGTCTGCATTTTCCGCCACGACGCAGCCAGGGCCGACGTAACACCGCGCCGCAATACGGCAGTTCTCGCCGAGGCTCGCATTCGCAGCTACGTGGGCACTGGCGTCGACAACAGCAGAATCGGCAATGGCCGCAGAGGGGTGGATTCCGGCCGCGTGCGTCTGCACAGGATGCAGGATGGCCGCGACGCGCGCGTAGACGAGGTAGGGATCTGTCGCAAACAATGCGTTCGTCGGGCAGTCACCGCTGTGCGCAGGCTGCAGGATCACCGCCGCCGCTTGGGTGGCTTTCAAATCTTCCAGGTAGGCCCGATTCGCATAGAAACCGATCGCATCTGTACCGGCATTTGCCAGCGTCGCGACACGCGACACCTGCGTTGCAGGCTCGCCTTGCAGCTCCAAGCCGAAGCGAGCTGCCAGTTCTCCCAGGCTAACGGCCAATCGCTGCCTCCCCGAAACCGGCCGCGCACACGGGGAGTCTGCGCGGCCTGTCCGTTTACTTTAGCGGTTCGCAGCCTGGTAGTTGGCTTCGACAGCGCGCAACACCATTTCAGTGATATCAACCGCCGTGCTCGCAAACAGCACGCCGTCCCCTACCACGAGATCAAAACCAGAACTCTGAGAATAATCCTGCACTTCCTTCAGCAGCGCACGCTGCAGGTTGCCCAGCTCTTCGTTGCGGCGCAGGTTCAGGTCTTCGCGAAACTCATTTTGCAAACGCACAACTTCGCGCTGCAGATCACGCAAATCTTTTTCTGCATTGCGGCGTTCCGTTTCGCCCATAACGGCGACGTCGCGCTGGATCTTTTCCTGCAGATCCTGAAATTCTTTCTGTCGAGCAAGAATTTCACGCTGACGCGGTGCAAACTCTTCTTCCAGTGCAGCCATCGCCGCTTTCGTCTGCGGAGCACGATCCATCAGCAGTGGAACATTAACAAAACCAATTTTCTGGTCCTGCGCCTGTGCCGGGAGGGCGCATGCAACAACCAGTGCAAGCGCAATTACGGCCTTGGTGAAACCTTGCTTAGAAAAACTCATATACCAATCCAATCCATCTAACTTACAAAAAAAGCAGGCCTAGAACGCCTGGCCAATCGAGAACTGAAATCTTTCGATCTCGTCTCCGAAATAACGATCATTACCACTGGCTTCATTGAGCGGCAACGCATAGCTGAAGCGGAAAAAGCCGAGCGGTGCCAGCCACTGTACTGCTACACCAAACGAGGACTTGAGTTCGTCGAAACTCGGCTCGTAAGTTTCAGGTGATCCCAGCCGGTCGGTAAACGCAACCTCGCCGGTATTGAAAACATTGCCGAAATCATAGAAAACGCTCGCCTGGGTCTTCCCGCTCCATTTTTCCGGCAGCGGGATTATAAGCTCTAGCTGGTTGGCAACCAACACGTTGCCGCCATAGGGATTGCCAAAGCTGTCGCGCGGCCCCATCCACGATTCCTTGTAGCCACGCACCGACTCCGGTCCACCGCCGTAGAACTGCTTAAAGGGCGGCAACGCGGTCGTGGCTTTCAGGCCCTCACCGAAGCCGAGCTCGGAATTGAAGCGCAGGGTCCAGGGACCGTAAATCGGGAAGTACTTGGTGAAATTATAGCGGGCCGTCCAGTACTCCACCTCACTGCCCGGCACCGAAATGCCCAGCACCAGCTGGTGCCTGCTGCCGCGGTTGGCAAAGATGCTGCGATTCCGGCTGTCGTAAGTCCAGCCCGTCATAAACTCCAGTGAGTCAAACTGGGTACCAAAAAAATTGATGCCGCGCACCGTTCCGCCGTCGAAGGTATCACCATTATTCAACACCCAGTCCTGCGCCTGGCGGGTACTGGACGTCGACGACAGCAACTCTGCATGCTGATAATTGAAGCCAAAGCTCAGCGACTGAAACTCGGTGATCGGGTAACCATAATCCAGAGACGCGCCAACGCTGGTCGTCGAAAAATCCGACGAACCCGACGTGAACTGCGTGATATCGCGATAGTTAATGCTGACCGTGCGCCGCACGCCATTCATCGTGCGATACGGGTCTGTGTGCGAAAGACTGTAGAACGTCGAAAAGCGGCCGGAATTGAGCTGCAATGCAACGCTGTCACCGGTACCGAGAAAGTTGGTGTGAACGACGCTGCCGTTCAGGATCAGCTTTTGCGATTCTGAATAGCCTACACCGCCACTGAACTGCCCCGGCATGCGGTATTCAAGATCAAAGTCAACATCAACGAGATCCGGACTGCCGGGCACCGGTGAATTCTCTACCTCAACCTTTTCGACGTACGGCAGACGCTGCAAGCGCACCTTCGATCGATCAATCAGGCGATTCGAAAGATAGGCCCCTTCTGCCTGGCGCATTTCGCGACGCAAGACTTCGTCATCGACTTCATCAATCCCGTTGAAATTAATGCGCCGCACGTAGACGCGACTCTTCGGGTTTATATAAAAGGTGACGTTGGCTTCTTTCGTGTCGTAGTCGAGCTCCGGCACCGGCTCGATCTCGGCGTTCGCGTAGCCTTGCTCGCCAAGACGGAATGACATTAATTCGCTGGACTGTGTCAACAATTGCAGATTAAAGATGGACCCGGGCTTTGCCAGCACGAAGGCGCGCAGCTGCTCCTCGGGAATTACCATGTCACCAACGAGCTTGATGTCCTTGATCGTGTAGCGATCGCCTTCGTGGATGTTTACGGTTACGTAAATGTCCTTGCGATTGGGCGAGATAGCGACCTGCGTGGATTCGACGCGAAAATCCGCGTAGCCGCGATCCATGTAGAAGGAACGCAGTAACTCGAGATCGCCTTCCAGGGCTTCCTTGGCGTAGCGATCATCCTGGCGCAGCCACGACAGCCAGTTCGCAGTATCGAGCGTGAAGCCGCCGCGAACTTCGTCCTCCGGAAAGCTGTTATTGCCAATAATGTTCACCTGCCGGATACGCGCCCGATCACCTTCCTTGACGTTGATCTTGACGCGCACCGTGTTGTTCGGCCGGTCAACGACTTCGGCATCGACGACAACAGCGTATTTGCCGCGATCGTAATATTGCTCGCGCAGGAACATCTGCACGTTGTCGAGCACCGAGCGATCAAATGTGCGTCCACGCGCGAGGCCGACACCGCGCAGTGATTCCATCAGGTCCTCAGTCTTGATGTCCTTGTTGCCATCAATGGTGAAATCCTCGATCGATGGACGCTCGCGGACAACGATGACGAGCGTGGTGCCATCGCGACGCATTTCGATATTGTCGAACAGACCCTGGTTGTAAAGCGCACGGATCGCCTCCTGGATACGGCGTTCGTCAACAGAGTCACCCACGTTGATTGGCAGATAGTTGAATACCGTGCCCTCGGCGATGCGCTGCAGACCCTCGACACGCAGGTCGCTGACGACAAACTCGGCGGCATTGGCAGGCGTTGCGAACGCCAAAGCAAGGCTCACGAGTATGGCGGCGAGATGCTGCTGAAAAGTGCGGGTGTGACTCGGTCTCATTCAGGAATCCGTAGCAATGCGAGGGACTGCAGCCTCATTCGAGGATGCGCGTAATGTCGTTGTAAAAAGCAAAGGTCATCAGTAACAGCAACGCGAGTATGCCGAACTGCTGACCAATAATCTGCGAGCGTTCCGAGAGCGGGCTGCCCTTGATCCATTCGGCGGTCTGAAACACGATCTGGCCACCGTCGAGCACCGGTATGGGCAACAGGTTCAAAACGCCAAGACTGATGCTGACAAGCGCCAGGAAACGCAGAAACGAGTTCATGCCGGCCTGCGCCGAATCGCCGGCGTACTGGGCGATGTTGATCGGCCCGCTGATGTTCTTCATCGACACTTCGCCGGTCACCATGCGGCCGAGCATGTTCACGGTAAATGCCGTTGATGCCCAGGTCTGCGCACCCGCTTCCAGGACAGCCTTGAAGGCACCGTACTTGCGCAGGTACCAGTAGCTGTCACCCGGGTTTTCGATGCCGACGCCGAGCCAGCCCTGCCGCACGCCCTCCACGTCGCGAGCGCCGAGGGTCAGCGTTACAGTTTGCTCCGCGCCGTCCCGCAGGTAAGTTATCGGTACCGTCTTTTCCGGACGTTCGGCAACCACGCGCTGCAGATCGCCGAAAGTGACCACCGCTTCGCCATCGATGGCCACGACGTGATCGCCGACCTGCAGTCCACCACTGGCGGCCGCGCCGTCAGCAGCAACCTGGCCGATCCGTGCCGGCGGCTGCCACGGCTGGAAGCCTAGGCCGCTAAACAGCATGCCCGGCTCCGTGAGACGTGCGCGATCGTCGCCGACGTCCAGCGTGACTGTGCGCTCCCAGCCATCCTCGCCTTCGAGCCCGAGTTCAACAGCGCCATCGCTGACGAGGTCATCCAGCATCGTGACGAGTACCGCTTCCCAGTCTGACGCCTGCCGGTCACCGACCGTCTTGATGCGGTCGCCGTATTGCAAGCCGGCGTCTGCCGCGTACGAACCGCTTTCGACGACGCCGACCGCCGGTCGCACCGTCGGCACCCCGTTGATGAACAGCGCCCAGTAGGCGAGCACCGCGAACAGGAAATTGAAGGCAGGACCGGCCAGCAATACAAGAATTCGCTGGAAAATCGGTCGCTGGTTGAAGGCTCGGCCCTGATCGGCGTCACCGACCGGACCTTCGCGCCCGTCGAGAAACTTGACGTAACCCCCTAACGGGATTGCAGAAATACAGTATTCAGTCTTGTCGGCGCCCGCCACTTTGGTCAGCAGCGGTTTGCCGAATCCGATCGAATACCGCAATACCTTCATGCCGCAGAGGCGGCCCACCAGGTAGTGGCCAAACTCGTGTATCGCGACCAGCACGCTGATCGCAACAATAAAAGCGGCAAGGCTCGTCAACGCCTCGATCATGGGCACAGTCCTTGGTTTCGGGCGCGTGTCACTCGCGTGAGCGAGGCAATGCCACAGTCGCCGGCGTATGTGCTGTTCTGACTGCCTGCCGGCACAGCAGTTCCCGTCGAGCCTGCCGGGCACGCGCTGAACAAATGCTGAATGCCATTATTCACGCGAGACCGACCGCGGCCATGCCAAGGGCAAATAGCGGCGCCGCCGCGGTCACGCTGTCGATTCGGTCCAGCAATCCGCCGTGTCCAGGGAACAGGGTACCGCTGTCTTTCATGTCCACGCTGCGCTTGAACGCGCTCACCGTCAGGTCGCCAACGATCGACAGCATCGCGACGCTCAATGCAAACGGCAGAAACACCTCCGGGCGCAGTGCAAACACCTTAGTACCTGCAAAACCAATCACAAGCACCAGCAGCAGCCCGCCGACCACACCTTCCCAGGTCTTGCCCGGACTGACGCGGGGCGCGAGTTTCACGCGGCCAAACTGTTTGCCGGCAAAGTAGGCCCCGATGTCCGCCGCCCAGACGATGATCAGCATGAACAAGAGCATCGGTCGTGACGCCACGCAGATGTAATCGAGCGCCAGCCAGGCCGGCAGCAGCACCAGCATCGCGGCCAGCCATGCAAAAAGACGCGGCACCGCCGTCGGGTAAAAGAACAGCCAGACCAGCGCGCCGACCCACCACA
>JBATFU010000093.1:0-2209 GCA_049665065.1 Woeseia sp.
ATTGCTACTCCCCAAGCGATAGTTCAGCGCTTGACGTGTTTCATCAGGCGCCGGCGCTTGTATTCCTGGCGCGGCGTCAGCTTGTTGCGGCGCCCCTTGAACGGATTATCGCTGGTCTTGAACGTCAGGCGTACGGGCGTGCCTTTCAGTTTGAAAACCTTGCGGAAATGATTGACCAGAAAGCGTCGGTAGGCTTCAGGCAGATGCTCTGTCTGATTGCCATGAATGACAATGACTGGCGGATTGCGTCCGCCCTGGTGAGCGTAACGCAGGCGCGGTCGACGCCCGCGCACCAGCGGCGGCGCATGCGCGGTAACCGCGTCCTGCAGGGCGCGCGTAAGATCCTGGGTTTGCATGTCTTTCGTTGCCGCCCGGTACGCGCGTTCTGCCGCAGGCAACAAATCGCCAACGGCCGTGCCGTGCAGCGCGGATATCGTAATGCGTTCGGCAAACTCGAGGAACGGCAGGCGCCGATCGAGCGCTTCTTTGACGTGACGCCGCTGGTCATTGTCGAGTCCGTCCCACTTGTTCGTGACGACAACGAGCGCGCGGCCGCGTTCGGTGCACAAACCCATCAGGCTGACGTCCTGTTCGGTAACGCCCTCCTGCGCGTCCAGCACCGCAAGCACCACGTGAGCGTTTTCCATTGCCTGCAGCGCTTTAACGATGCTGAATTTTTCAACCGTCTCGTGCACACGCGCACGGCGCCGGACTCCTGCCGTATCAATCAGCACGTATTGCTTGTCGTTTTTCTCGAAGGGCACGGAGATACTGTCACGCGTGGTGCCGGGCTGGTCGAATACGACCATGCGCTCTTCACCCAGAAGGCGATTCACGAGCGTCGACTTGCCAACGTTCGGGCGACCAATCACAGCGATGCGCAGCGCCCTGTCATCGTCTTCCTCTGCCGCTTCCTCATCCGCAACAAACGGCGCGAGCACCTCATCCATCAAGGCGCTGACGCGATCCCCGTGGGCTGCAGAAATTGCCACCGGATCGCCAATGCCCAGCCGGTGAAACTCGCCGCCGGCAATCGCCGGATCCAGGCCTTCCGACTTGTTGGTAACAAGCCAGGTCTTCCTGGCATGCTTGCGCGCGAGATCCGCAACGAAATCATCGGCAGACGTGCGACCACTGCGGCCGTCGACCATTACGATCGCAACGTCAGCTTCCTTGAGTGCCAGCACGGTCTGCTCGGCCATGCGTTCGCTGATGCCCTCCTCGCCACCAGCGATGCCGCCGGTGTCGATAACGAGATAAGGAACAGGGCCGACGCGACCGTAGCCATACTTTCGGTCACGCGTAAGGCCAGGGAAATCGGCGACGAGGGCGTCGCGCGAGCGCGTCAGGCGATTGAATAGCGTCGATTTACCGACGTTCGGGCGACCGATAAGTGCAATGACAGGAAGCATGATGTCAGGTCCGGCCCCGGGTGCACGGCTCAGTTGTCCCCGCCTGCCACAGCTTTGGTATCGCGCTGCGGCACGGCAAACGCCGTCAACGTGCCGTCCTCGCTTTGCACCAGCAGCTGACCACCAATAACGACGGGTGCACCGGAAATCATGCCTTTGCCAACGCGGCGTCGCGCGACCAGTTTGCCATCGAGGTTATTCAGGAAATGGACGTAGCCTTCGAAGTCACCGACAGCGATTGCCTGATCAAACGGCACCGGCAAAGTAAGATCGCGTCGCAGCAGCGCATCGTTGCGCCAGACTTCGGTTCCGGCTCGGCGACTGAGTGCTACGACTTCACTGGTGTCAGTTGTCGTGTACACGTTGTTCCAGTCTGCGCTGACACCGGCGTAAGAGGACATCTCGCGTTCCCACAGCAGTTGGCCGGATTCGGCGGCCAGCGCCGCAATCTGCCCCTGGTAGCCCGATGCGTAAATATCCTGGCCGACCGCACTGATACGGCCGTCGATATCCGACAGGCGCTCAAGATCGGAGCGGCCCGTGGGCGGCGACAGCACTGCCTCCCACTCGGTGACGCCATCCAGCAGGTTGGTGGCAACAATCCGGCCATTGTCGAAGCCGGACACAACCGAGCTGCCGACCACAATCGGAATGGCTGAGCCGCGCAGTGTCAGTGGTGGCAACGGCTTCTCGATGGACCAGCGTTCGCTGCCATCGAATGTTGACAGTACGTGGAGCTTGCCGTCGATCGTGTACACAACGAGCTGGTCGTCTTTGGCAACCGGCGGCGCCAAAAC
>JBATFU010000094.1:0-1549 GCA_049665065.1 Woeseia sp.
CACACAGTTCATAGCGTCAATGCAGGCAGCTGACTACCGCATGCAGGCAGAGCAGAACGCGATGACCGCAAGGTCTTCCTACCAGGCGGGCGGGAAGCGCTGGCAACAGATCGACGCATTCAATCAACTGGCGACCATGGCCCAAATCGCCAGTGCATTCGGCGGTGCCGACCATGTTGTCGGCTGGGACCTGAGGGATGCGATTTCCCTGCGCGCTCCAGCGGACACCCTCGATGCGCAAATGCCGGTCCTGCTGGCGATTGTCAATTCGCTGCGGCAAACGCCGGAATATTCACGCAAGCTGCTCGAACTACAGACCCGAATCTCACAAGGTAATCATGAAGCAGCGATGCGTACCATCGAGACGTATCGCCAGATTTCACAGGCCAGTTATAACGCGCACCAGGAAGTAAACGCCGGCATCATGAACAGTTACCAGCAACGCAACGCCTCGCAGGATCGAGGACAGGCAGATTTCGTCAACTACATTCATGACCAGCAGGATTACGTCGATCCCGCCGTAAACGGCAACGTGACATTGCCGGCAAGTTACGAGCGGGTGTATAGCAATGGCAAGGGCGAATACGTGCTGACGAATGATGCCGCGTTCGAGCCCGGAGCGGACTGGTCGGCAATTCAGCGGCGGCGCTAGTCTGGCGGTAGCGGCACCGAGAATTCCAGGGCGCTTAGTTGCGCCGCGGGCACGCCGAGCTTGTTGGCGAGGCCAGGCCAGCGCGGATCATCGTGCAGCGGCGCCAGCAGGTCGTCAACCCTGATATCGGGCCACGAGCCGTCACCATTAGCGTCAAGTGACTTCTCCAGCCAGGAGAATGCCGCGTCCGCGTCGCCGACCCAGGCATAAACCTGTGCGACCTCAGTTGGCCACCGATCTCCCCAGCCCGTCTTCAGTTCATCAAGCGCTTGATCGAAATCCGCGGTACGGCCGAGCGCGTGGGATGCCAGCGCAACGCCCATGACCTTCCAGTCTTCACTTTCTTCCCGCTGGAACGACTCGAGTGCGGCCTCCGCGTCGCCTTTCCGCAGCAGCACGATGCCCATCTGGTAGTGGGCCCCGATCCGGTCCGGGCTTAGCGAAAGCGACGTTCGGTAGGCAGCGAGCGCCTTGTCCAGCTGGCCGGAATAACGGTAAAGCGTGCCGAGATTCGCATAGCCGATCGGATTGACCGGATCGCGTGCCAACGCAAACTCGACCAGCGCTATTGCCTCGTCGATGCGCCCCGCCAGCTGCAGCAGCGTCGCCGCATCGCCGATAATCGAGACGTTGGTCGGCGCCAGCACCAGCGCGCGCTCGTAGTACTCAGCAGCCTTTGCCAGGTTCCCGTCACGTTGCATCGCAATCCAGCCGAGGCCGCTGATCGCAGGAGCGTAATCGGGATCGAGTGCAAGTGCTTTTTCGGTGGCCTGCCTGCACAGTTCGTAACCCTCACTGGCCGGCATGAGACCGAAGTTTGCCTGCATGCAGTAAAGCAGGCCGAGCCGGTCCCATGCCTCCACGTAGTCCGGCTCGATCTCCAGGGCCTGCTTGTAG
>JBATFU010000095.1:0-25557 GCA_049665065.1 Woeseia sp.
ATCCCTTGTTGCAGTATGGCTACGGCTCTTACGGCGTCACGATAGACGCGGGATTTGATTCGGATCGCATCAGCCTGCTGGATCGCGGCTTCATCTACGCCATTGCGCACGTGCGCGGCAGCTCGAAACTGGGTCGTGACTGGTATTACGCCGGCCGTCAGCTGCAAAAAAAGAACACGTTTAACGATTTCGTCGATGTCTCCCGCTACCTGATCACAGAGGGCTATACGAGCCCGCAACACCTGTACGCGCGTGGTGGCAGTGCGGGCGGGCTGCTGATGGGTGCGGTGATCAACATGGCGCCGGAGTTGTATAACGGCATCGTTGCCGCGGTGCCGTTCGTCGACATAGTGACAACCATGCTCGATGAGAGCATCCCGCTGACTACGGGTGAATACGATGAATGGGGCGACCCGCGCGAGCCGGAGTACTACGAGTACATGCTGTCGTATTCGCCCTATGACAACGTGCGGCGCCAGGCCTATCCAAACATGCTCGTGACGACCGGCCTGCACGATTCCCAGGTGCAGTACTGGGAGCCGGCAAAGTGGGTCGCGAAGATCGCCGACTACCGCACGAACGATAACCTGCTACTGTTGAAGACCGACATGCAGGCCGGCCACAGCGGCAAAACGGGCCGCTACCAGAGTCTTGAGGATACGGCGTTGTACTATGCGTTTGTCTTGTGGCTGGAAGGCAAGCGCGAATAGCGGACGACAGCATGACTAAGTCAATAATGAAACTGATCACAAGTTTGCTGCTGTGCCTGGTCGCGACCGCCGTGGCCGCGTCAGACCTGCAGAACATCAGCAATTACCGCGCGTACTCCGCTACCTTCGCGAGCTCCGGCCAGCCGACGGCGGAAGATCTCGCGGCATTGCAGGAAGCCGGCTTTGAACGCATCGTCTACATTGCGTGGACCGATCACGAAAATTCACTGCCGCACGAAGATCGCCTGGTGAAAGAACACGGCATGCAATACCTGCATATTCCGGTTGACTGGCAGGCGCCAACTGCTGCCGATTTCTATCTCTTCGCCGGCGCGATGCAGCGGGCACCGCGGCGCAAGACACTTTTGCATTGCCAGGTAAACTTTCGCGCGTCGGCGTTTAGTTTTCTGTACCGGGTTATTTACGAGCAGGTACCGATCGCCGAAGCAAAGCAGGCAATGAATTCTGTGTGGACGCCGAATGAAACATGGCGGGCGCTGATTTTCGAGGTGCTTGCCGACAATGGCATCTCGCCGCATTGCGAGGGTTGCGACTGGTCGATCGAAACTGACACGCATTAAAAGACATGTGCCACACGGCTTCGGAAATTTGGGGGAAACATGGGTAGTGCACTGAAGATTCTGCTGGTTTTCGTGTTGCTGTGCAGCAGCGGTACGAACGCGCTGGCACAGGTCGCCGATCTTGTGATGCGTAACGGCGCGATCTGGACGGTTGACAGCAAACTGCCGGAGGCCTCGGCGATCGCCGTACTGGGCAGCAGGATTATCTATGTCGGTGACGAAGCCGGTGTCGACAAACACATCGACGCCGGCACGCAGGTCGTCGATCTTGCCGGCAAATTCGTCGTACCGGGCTTTAATGACAATCACGTGCATTTTGCCAGCACCGGACAGTTGCTATACGGACTGAACCTGCTCGACGTTGCCGACGAGCGCAATTTCGTGGCGCGCATTCGTGATGTCCATCAGCGTTACGCGGCGGGCACCTGGATCACCGGTGGCGACTGGTCCGCGTATGAAACCTGGGCGGCCGGCGATGTGGCCGAAGCAGGGCGCGAGGTCAACCCGGACGACCTGTACGGCAACCTGTTCTTGCCGAACAAACGCATGATCGACGGTTTCACGGGTGAGCGGCCGGTACTGGTCAGGCGCTTTGATCGAAAGGTTTATCTTGCTAATTCCGCAGCCCTGCAACGCGCCGGGATTCGCAAGGGCGTGCCCGATCCGGAAGGTATTGCCGTCGAACGCGATCGCAGCGGCGAGCCAACAGGAGCCCTGTTTAATCCGGTCACAGGCGCGGTCGAGTCCACGGTGTTGGTCCGCGACAATGTGCGGGCCCTGTTCGATCCGCTGATCCCGGAACCATCGCGTGCGCAACGCACGGCCGAAACACTGCGAGCCTGGGAGCAGATGCGCAAGGTCGGGATCACCAGTTATTCCGACGTGACATCTGCGCCGATCCAGGTGGATATCTACCAGGAGCTGAAAGACAACGGCCAGATGACCGCGCGTGTGCGCTATCGGCCACCACTTGATCTGTGGGAATCGATGGATTCGCTCGGCATTCACATAGGCTTTGGTGACGAGTGGATTCGCTTCGGCGCCGTGAAGGCCTGGATCGACGGCATCATGGGCAACAGTTCCGCGCGTTTCTACGAACCCTATACCCACAACCCGTCGAGCCGCGGCATCTGGCGCGACATCATGTTTCCATTCGAACGTAGCCCGGACAATCCGGAGGATATGCAGAGTCGGCTCGAGCGCCTGGCGTTGCAGGCCGATGCACACGACATCCAGCTGACGGTGCATGCCATTGGTGACGAGGCGAACGGCTACCTGATGGACATGGTCGAACGCCTGATCGAGAAAAACGGTGAAAAAGACCGCCGTTTCCGCCTGGTGCACGCGCAGGTCATGACGGATCGCGATATTGAGCGGGCCGGCAAGATGGGCGTCGTGATGGAAGTGCAGCCGTTCCACACGTCCGACGACATGCGCTGGATGGAAGAGCGGATCGGCCGTGAACGCTCGCGCGGTGCGTACGCGTTTCGTCGCATGTGGGACGCAGGCTCTGTCGTCAGCTTTGGCTCGGATTCACCCGGCACGAATGCCTCCCGCTACTACCTGAATCCGATGCTTGGCATTTACGCCGCAGTCACTCGCAAGACGCTGGCCGGTTTGCCGGAAGGCGGCTGGTTTCCACAGGAGAAGCTGACGGTCGAGCAGGCCATTCAGGCCTATACCTTGAACACCGCTTACGCGGCGTTCGAGGAAAACCTCAAGGGTTCGCTGACCGTTGGCAAGCTCGCCGACTTTGTCGTGCTGTCGGATAACCTTATTACGATGGATCCGGATGACATCAAGGACGTCACGGTTCTGACGACCGTCGTCGGTGGCAGGGTTGTGCACGATGCCACGTAGCTCGACGTAGGCCCGGCGCGATGCCGCAACGGACAATAGCCGAAGCGAAACGCTCAATTGCAATTGCCGGCAATATTGGCGTTGGCAAGTCGACCCTCGTCGACTTCCTCAGCCGTACCTATGGCATCGCGCCCTTTTACGAACCCAGCGAAGACAACCCTTATTTGCCGGATTTTTACAAAGACATGAAACGCTGGGCGTTTCACTCGCAGATTTATTTCCTGGGGCACAAATTTCGCATCCACCAGGAACTGGATCGAATGCCGGGCGTCGTGGTGCTTGACCGGACCATTTTTGAAGACGCGGAGATTTTCGCGACGGCGCTGCACGACATGAAGCAGATTGACGATCGCGACTGGCATACCTACTGCAGTTTTTACCAGTCGATCCTGACCGCGATCCGCCCTCCCGACCTGATGATCTATTTGCGATGCTCGATGCGCACCTTGCGCAAACGTATCAGACTGCGCGGTCGTGAAATGGAGAAAGACGTACCGCTAAGCTACCTGAAACGACTCGATCGGCTGTACGAACAATGGATTTCGAACTATTCGTTCAGCGACAAGTTGATTCTGGAAACAGACAACCTCGACTACATCCATGATCTTGTCCATCGGCTGGACGTGATGGAGCGCATCGAAGCGGTGCTGCCGCGCGAGATTGCCCGACCGGTGTAGTTGCATCAGATCACGCCGCTGGCAAGCCCGGCACCAATCAGCAGCATCAACCACGCAACGGTCAGTTGCACAAAGCGCAGCGTGACTTTTTGCAACAGGCGTACGCCCAAAAATGCGCCGGCGAAAGCTGCCAGGATCGCGACGAGTACCGTACTCTGCAGGTTTTCATCCAGGAGTACGGTGCCGCTGCCAAAGAAGGCCGTGCCGTAAACCGCAATTCGCATTGCATCGACAATTACCGAACACACCACACCGGTGCCGACAAATCCGTTTTTATCCAGTCCTGCGCGAATCAGAAAAGCGGCGCGCAGCGCTCCCTGGTTGCCGCTTAGCCCGCCAAAGAAGCCCGATATCAGCCCGCCGAGTGGCAGGTACTGCTGCGGAATCGCCAGGCGCGCAACGCGCGGACTGAGTTCCAGAAATGCGAAGACAATTATCAGCCAGCCAATAACGAACTGGACCGCTTCAACTTTGTACGCGTTGCCATAAAGCTGGTAGTCGAAGAGCGCCGGTGCGGATGCGAGCTGCAGGAGCAGGAGGGCACCGCAGAACGCTGCGATGGCTGCGGTCAGCCCAAAGCGCAGGACGACCTGTGCATTCGCGTAACGTCCAACGAGCACCAGCTTGAAAAGATTATTGGCCAGGTGCACGACAGCGGTCGCAGCAACTGCGACGGGAACCGGAAACAGCAATGCGAGCACCGGCATCAGCAAGGTGCCGAGGCCGAAGCCGGAGAATAAGGTCAGGGCAGAGGCGCCCAGTGCAACGATGCCAACGAGGAGCAGGTCAGCCATCGATGTGACGGTGATCAGTTACCAAAAGGCTCGATGAAACTCGAGGGTACCGGCTCGCCGTCCGCATAGGCCGGTGTAAAGACACTGTTTCGCAGCGTCTCGATTATGCCCGTGCGGCACTTTTCGGTAATTGCTGCTCCCTCGCCGGGCAGCACGCTGTAGCTGCCGTGCTGGCCGTCTTCTGCAACGTGCGCTTTCGCCCAGACGAGGTAACGGGTATGCCGCGGACAAACCTTGCTGAAAAAATCAGACGCGAGACCGCGCTGCGCCGCAATGTGCTCCTCGCCGTAAGCGTCGATGTTTTCCTGCAGTCCCGGATTGTTCAGGATGCGAATCGACTCGTCGTCGCCCACTTTCCTGAACTCGACCTGAAACTGTACGTAGACGGCAAACGGTGAACCGTCGTTAGTAGCGGGCCGCATGCGTGCTTTGCCAGCCGCCTTGACGATAGCCGTAACGTACACTTCATCACCGGCCGTGTTCAGATAGCAACCGGTGTCATTCATTTTTCCCTTGCGGTTTACCTGCGAGGCGCAACGCAGCATTGCGGTCGCATCGCCGCGCAATTCAGGGAAGACAATCAGTTTGGCGAGCCCTTTGTCGGGATCATCAAACGTTGCGGGCAGCAGCGCTGACTGCGACAACGCCGGGGCCGCCATGAGCAGCAACAGAATGGTCGCGAAGATTCGGGCAGTCATGAGGATTCAGCAGCCATGCCAGCAGCGACGATCACCTAGTCACTGACCGCCTGGAATTCGTACAGCGCCTCGACGACGGGTGACATCGGCTCGCCAAAGCGGCCAAACCAATCCTGGTAGAGACGACGAATGCGCGCATCATGGTAAAGGTCTGCGAGCGCACGATCGGCAAGAAGTCGAAACTCCGTGTCGCCGCGTTGCAGCATCAGCGAGTAGGGCTCCCGCGAGAATATGCGCGGCACCATGAGGTATTTCGAGGCGTCGGCACTGCGGAAGACCTGGCCAAGCAGCATCGCCCGATCCGATGCATAACCATCGACCTTGCCTTCATTGAGCAGTTTCATGCCGCCGTCATGCGTACGGATCTTGACGAGCGTGAAGCTGTAGTCGTTCAGCTGGCCGAAACGCCGCAGGGCCTGCTCAGTTGTCGTACCCTGGATCACAGCAATGCGTTTGCCAGGTAATTCCTCGAGCGAGCGTATCGGCTTGTCTCTCAGCGACAGCACGGTACCGCCTGTGATGTAGGTCATCAGCGTGAAGTCGACTTTTTCACGTCGACTCAGGGTGACGGTTGTCGCGCCGCATTCAATATCGACATCGCCATTGACTACGCCATTGATGCGATCTTCAGGAGAAACGAGCGGCACGTACTCAACCTGCAGGTCCGGACGATTGACGGCGGTGCGCACGCTTTCAGTGATGTGGCGGCACAGGGCAATCGAGTAGCCGTTCGGTTTGCCGCTGTCATCGACAAACGACATCGGCGGGGCGTCCGGTACGAAGCCAACGCGAAAAACGCCGCGTTCGGCAATGCGCTCGAGGGTCGGGCTGTGCCGCTCGGCGGCACCGGCAGTTCCCGCACAGGTAATTGCGGCAAGTGCCAGGAGGGTCAGCCAACGGGTCATCGCATTCTCCGGAAGACAAAAAATCAAATTCGCTCAACAGCTTGCAAAGTCTGGCAAGCGGGAGCCGGCATGTAAAGCGTAACTGAGTTTTCAGACTCGTCGCGCAGCGGATGGTTTCAATCAGGCGCGGGCGCCACTGCGCACTCGGTATCGAGCATGAGCCAGCGCAGCCCGCTGCTTTGTTGCTTTAGCACACATTGCGAGCCGTCGAGCAGCAGCAAAAAATCCTCACCGCGGCCCGGCAGCCTGCCGTTGGCAGCAGGGGCGTCCAGACCGCGTGGCGCGCGGTGTTCGATCGTGAGCACGCTGCTTGTAGTCAGTGCATCGTCTGCGAGGATGAGCGGCGCCCCGTGCAAAGCAGTCTGCAGAATCCCTTTCAGCTCCGCCCGGCTTTCGGCATCCGGATTAATGATAATCGCCGGCGAGCCCTCGGGCAGCGGCTTCCCTGCACAGCCTGCGAGGCCGATGCTCATGCCGGACAGCGCGACCAGCAGAATGCACAATGTTGATCGCGTCATCGTCCATCCACGATGCGCATTTCGCGCAGCGGCGAACGCGGCATGACGATCTCTTCGTCCCTGAATGCAGGTCCGGACGACTTGCTGACACCCGGCACTGCAATCGCGGTCGGTGCCGGGCAGGTGCCGCTGTTGCGATACTCGAGCGCCGCCGCAAGGCGCGCTTCCAGCGGGTCACCGAGGGCACGGGAGAAATCGTCAGCAACCTGGCAGCCCGGCAATGTTGTGGCGGGCGTGCTGGCGTTTTGCGGCGAGAAGCCGTCTGAATAATCGCCAAAGCCAGCGTCATTCTCACCCCTGAACTGAATCGTGAAGTAGGTCGTGCCGCAATTGTCGGTCGGGTAAAAACCGTAGGGCTTGCCGCAGGTGGTCGAGCCAATCTGGATGACCTCGACATTGATGCCGCGCAGGCTGTTCATAACGGATTCGCTCGCGGAGCAGGTGCCCGGCCCGGTCAGCACAAATACCCGCGGCAGGTTCAGTGACGGCAGCGACTGGCCTGTCGTCGCCGTGTTGTAAAAAGGCGTCGGCGTCAATGCCTGGCCTGTGACCGGGTTTGTTGAAGGGTACTTGTCGTTAAACGTCAGTGTTTCGAAAACACGGCCACCTGTCTGGTTCGCGCCTGCCACCATGTAGGCCAGCTCGCTGGCGATATACAAGAATCCGCCGCCGTTGTAGCGCATGTCGATGACGAGGTCTGTGATGTTGTCGGCCGCGAGTTGCGTTACGGCATCCATCAGCTGTTGCTCGGCAGTACGAATATGATCGTTGAAGAACATGTAGCCAACGTTGCCCGTAGGCGTGCTGATCGTATTAACGTATTGCACGGGCGCGGAAGTGATCGACTGCGATGTCATCGAGATCCTGCGTTCGGTTCCGTCAGGATCACGCACCAGGAATTCGTGGGTTTCATTGACGTCAGCCGGAAACAGTCCTGCGTTTAATGTATCGGTGTCGGTGCCGGAAACTACGTCAACACCATCGACCTCGAGCACTTCGGCGCCACGCAGCAGACCTGCGGCGGTTGCCGGGGTGTTGGGGTCGGTGTACGCGGCGCGAACGTCGCGCGGGGGCGAACGTGACAACAATACCCATTGCACGCCGTAACCCGCACTCACACCGGACTGCGACAGCGCGAACCACTCGTCCGTAGCATACGTGAAGTGAAACTTGTCTTTTGGTGTGCCGGACGGCGTCAGCGCATTCGTGACCAGCAGATCGAAATACTCGGGCGTCGCATACAGCGACGGGTCGCGATCGATAATTTCGTCATACCAGAGGTAGGTGTCGTCGCTGTAGGAACGCAGGAAATTGTTTTCATCGGTTCGCGATCCGGCGACGTCGGGGAATGGCTGACCGGTCGCCGGGTCAACACCGCTGCGCGGGTTGACGCAGCGCGCCGCGAAGGAGCTGGCCGGCTGGAATACACCTGGCGTCCAGTTGCTGCCGCCGGTATTGCCGCCGCCCGTATTGTTATTGCTATTCCCGCCGCCGCCACCGCCGCAGCCAGCTAGCAGCCAGGCAGTTGTCAGCAGCAAAACGCGCAAAGGGTGATTCATTAGAGTCAGTGGCATAGGGTGAACGGGTCCTTGGCTGTGCGTCGGCATGATACCGTCTGAATCGGCCATCTTCGAGACCGTTCTTAAGATCTTCACTACAGACTGGATTTTGCTGCGGAGGTTCATGTGAATTTGCGAGCTTGCCGATGAATACCACATCGCTGACAATTTCTGCCCGTTTCTGCGGGCCGCCCAATTCCGGGAACGGCGGCTACGTGGCCGGTCGAGTAGCCGCTTTTCTGGGCGATTCAGCCGAAGTCACGCTGCGCAGTCCGCCCCCGCTTGACGTGCCGATGCAACTGCGGCCGGCTGACGCGGGTGTTGAGCTATGGCATGGCGATCGCCATATCGCGTCCGGGAAAGTCGCCAATGCGACGGCGATCCCCATGACAGTGCCGGCATTTGCCGATGCCGCGGCGGCAGCAGATCGCAGCTTTCCCGCCGCACTTCACAAGGTCCCGGGCTGTTTTGTCTGTGGTCCCGGGCGCCTGCAGGGGGATGGCTTGCGCATCCACGTGGGTCCGGTCGATGCCGCAGACAGGGAGTGGCAAGGCATGCTGGCCGCGACGTGGCTGCCGCCGGCGGAATTTGCTGACGAGGCAGGCCTGTTGCGGCCGGAATTCGTGTGGGCTGCACTTGATTGCCCAACGGCCTATGCCTGTGCAACGGCAGAAGGCATGCCGCCAATCCTGCTCGGCCGCCAGACCGTGTCGATCACGCGCAGACCCAAAGCCGGCGAGCGCTGCATCATAACGGCGCAACGCCAGCACAGGGACGGCCGGAAACATTTCTCGAGTGCGCAGCTCACGGGCGAGGACGGTGCCGGCATCGCTGTCTGCAATGCGGTCTGGATCGAGGTCAGCGAGGCGCAGCTGAATGCGAACGCCTGAGTCTGCGCCAGGCTAGTGCCCGGTTACGGGCTTCCTGAATTCGCCGGTGGCATCTTCAGCGTGGGCCACGCGCGTCATATTGCGACCGCCGCGTTTGGCGTCGTACAGCGCGTCGTCCGCGCGGCGCAGCCAGTTCTCACCGGTCTCGCCACTTTGCAGTTCGGCGACACCCAGCGAGATCGTGACTTCGCGCTCGGGCGCCAGCTCGTTCGCTTCAACCAGCGTACGCAGTTGTTCAGCGAGTCGCGTGGCACGATCGATATTCTGGCCATCAACCACGATGACGAATTCTTCACCGCCAATGCGGTAAAGGCTGTCCGTCACGCGAATTCTCAGATTAATGATCTCGGCAAGGCGCGTAAGGATCTGGTCGCCGACGCCGTGGCCGAAATCGTCGTTGATCGCCTTGAAGTGATCGAGATCGAGAATAATGAGCGAGGCGGGTGAGCTCGTGCGATCGCGATTGGCAATCACCTCCGCCATCTTCTGGGTGAGTGCGCGGCGATTGCCGGCACCGGTCAGCGGGTCACAGGTGGCGAGGTCCATCAGCTGCTGCCGCTGGCTGCGGGTCAGGGCGGCGAATGCGTAGGCAAAGACGCTCGTCATGATCATGGTAATCGTGACTGTCGCAATGGCGAACACATCGACCTGGGTGCTCAGTATCGGCACCATTGCGAGCAGGGTCACGCCGGTGGCGGCGACGGCTTCTTCGGGTTTCAGCAGGTAATACGCGACGACGAGTGCCGGGTAACCCCAGAACAATTGTTTCGGGCCAATCAGGTACAGGGTTGCCAGGTAGCCGACAAGGCACAGCGTCGTGATGCTGATGCTGGCGAAACGAACACGCCGCGAACGCAGTACGAACATGCCAAGGGTTGTGAAGCCGGCGACGATGGCGGTATCGAGCAAGGCCACCCACCATTGCTGACTTGCAAAGCGAATAATCGCGAAGGGCAAAACACCCATCGCGCCGGCGGCACACAGCATCAGCGGCAGGAACTCTTCCAGCGACAGGCGGGCCGGTGCCGGCGGGTTCAGCTTTTCGATGACGGTGTCGCGCACTTGCCAGAGTACTCCTGCAATTTCATGGTGACTTAAAACGTTAAGTAAATGATTTAAGTCATTGTTTTAAATAATAATAAAGTATATAAAAAACATCATCATACACACCCTGCGCCGCACATTGTAACGGGCAGCCGGCGGCCCTGTCCGGGCACCATTCTCATTCCTGGCGAAGAGCTACAGCCTAAAACAGGCGGCAGCCGGTGTGCCAACGCGAGCGAGCTGCAATTTGCCTTGCCGGACTCATTGTCAGCGGTCGCTACCCGATTTTGGCAGGAAACGGGCTAGTCGCGTGGCATCAGCACCCAGCAACACTAGGTTGCGACCGTCGATGCCAACCCGTTCGGTTTGCGCAAACGCCGTGAGCAAACGCATTTCGAGAGGCTCCTCCGGCCCGAGGCAGGTCGAGCTTAGCGTGACGGCATCGCTAAAGCGCAACCCGGTCTCGTCGAGCATGTAGCGGGCGTTAAAGTGCTGGCAGCGGCCCTGACCGGTCACTGAGCCACCGCGTGTGAACTGAAGTTCAATGTCAGCCTCGGCCGCGCCTGCCACGTTGCGCAGCGCCACGAGGCGCCATCTTTCCCCCGCGAGCTCCAGCGCAGTCGGCGGGCGCAGTTCTGCCGTGCCGGCCGGTGTCATCCTGGAAATGTTGGTCAGCGCCAGCGCCGCCAGGAACAGCAAAAAGAAGCCAAACGCGACGATGCCTTTCATGGCGGATAAACCTGTCACTTGCTGCGGGATGAGTCAGTTTACCCGGACTGGCCACGCTAAATCGGACCTGGCTCGCAATGCCTGGCCGGCAAGACCTGCTTCCTCGGCAGCACCGGCAGCGGCGAGTGCAAAGCCACACGGTTGCCCGCAGCAACCCGGCGGCACCGTCTGGCTGGCAAGATCGAGTGGGCTGCCGAGCCGGCTGCTGGCGGCCACGCAACTTTGTCGGATCGCGTTGCCTCACATACGACAGCACCTGCGGCAATCGGGTATCGTTGCGTCCTTCGCAACTAACTCTGGCGCCGAATGAAACAGGATCTACCGCTGAACGTACGAGTGCGGCTCGACAAGCTCAGCCACAGCTACGCAGAAGGCGAACAGCGGCACGCGGTCCTCAATGCGCTGAGCTTCGATTTCCTGAGTGGTGAATCCGTCGCCTTGCGCGGTCGTTCCGGTTCGGGCAAGTCGACACTTTTGAACCTGATAGCGGGAATCGACAAGCCGCGCGACGGCAGCGTCATCGTCAACGGCAAGAATCTGACCACGCTGCCGGATCGCGAGCGGACCCTGTTTCGCCGTCGGCACATAGGTTTCGTCTATCAATCCTTCAACCTCGTGCCAACACTCAACGTCGGCGACAACGTGCAGCTGATGCTGGAACTCAATGCCGTGAAACGCGCCGAGGCGCGCACGCGGGTCACGGAGCTGCTGCGCGCGGTAGGCCTGGAGGAACGCAGCCGCAGTTACCCGGAACAGCTTTCCGGCGGCGAGCAGCAGCGTGTCGCGATTGCTCGCGCACTCATACATCGCCCGCAACTGCTGTTGGCAGACGAGCCGACCGGGAACCTCGACGACGAGACGGCTGGAACTGTGCTGCACCTGCTTATGTCGCTGCGCAATGTGCAGGGCGCAACCCTGATCATGGCAACGCACAGCACAGCGGTCGCCGCGCACTGCGATCGCGTTCTCGATCTGCGCGGCGGGCAGCTCAGCCAGACGGACGCCTGATGGCAATACTGCAGCGCGCCAGTTACGGATTCCTGCTGCGGCACCCGGTTCAGCTGCTGCTGGCGCTGCTTGGCATTGCAACCGGGGTCGCGGTAATTGTCGCCGTCGATCTTGCCAACAGCAGCGCCGACACGGCGTTTCGCCTGTCCGTCGATGCCGTAACCGGCGCGGCCACTCACCAGATTGTTGGCGGCCCCGCCGGCGTCGACGAATCGCTGTACACGGAGCTGCGCGTGGAACACGGGGTATCGCGCATTGCACCGGTAATCGAGGGTCTCGCGGAGTGGGCGGGAGCGACGGTGCAGGTGCTCGGCATCGACCCCTTCGCCGAGCGTGAATTTCGCAACTATGTCGCGACCACTTCAGGTAACTCTCAGCAGAGTTTTACAACACTGCTTACAGATCCCGGCGCCGTGCTGGTTGCCAGCGGCAGGGCGGCTGCAGCGGGGCTGTCGGCCGGGGACAGTTTCACGCTGCGTGTCGGCGGTGTGGAACGTTCCGCAATCTTTGCCGGGAGTTTTGACAGCGCCGGCCGCGAGGCGCAACTCGCTGATCTGCTGATCACCGATATCGCCACGGCGCAAAGCTGGTTTTCGCTGCATGGCCGACTGACGCGGATCGACGTGCGCCGCGACACTGCGCCGGAGTTGCACATTCTGCGCGCCCTGTTGCCGCCGGGTGTCCAGCTGCTGTCGGCCGCCGGACGCACTGCCGCGGTTACGCAAATGAGTCGCGCATTTTCAGTAAATCTTACGGCGATGAGCCTGCTGGCGTTGCTGGTCGGCATCTTTCTTATTTTTAACAGTGTCAGTTTTGCCGTCGTGCAGCGCCGCTCGATGATCTCCATTTTGCGCGCACTGGGCCTGACGCGCGCAGGCCTTTTCCGCCTTATTCTCAGCGAGGCCCTGCTGCTCGGCCTGGCTGGCTCGGTACTCGGTTTTTTCTGTGGCATCTGGCTCGGCGAATCGTTGCTGCAGCTGGTGTCGCAGTCGCTGAACGATCTGTATTTCCGCAATAGCGTTACCGACGTGGTCATCACCTCGACGACCGTCGTTAAGGGCGTGGGTGCCGGCCTGCTTGCTACCTGTGTTGCTGCGCTTCTGCCGGCACTCGAGGCCACCTCCTACACGCCGCGGCTCGGCATGCAGCGCGCGTCCCTGGAACGCCGCGCCGGCGACCTGCTGTGGAAACTCGCGCTCGCAGGTCTGTTATTTGCGATCGCCGTGGTTCCGCTTTTGCGCTTTTCGGAACAAAGTCTGGTCGCGGGTTTGCTGTCCTTGTTCGTGCTGATTCTCGGGATTGCCCTCAGCATTCCGTTCCTGATGCAGGGAGTTCTGAAATTCTGTGCGTGGCTCGCGGGGCTCTGCGTTGGTCACCTTGCAAGGCACAGCGTCGCGGGCATCGGCGCGAACCTGAGCCGCACGGGCGTCGCGATCGTTGCGCTCAGTGTTGCGGTGTCGGCGACCGTCGGTGTGAGCATCATGGTCAGCAGTTTTCGGGTTGCCGTCAGCGACTGGATCGACAACACGCTGCAGGCTGACATGTACGTCGCACCAGCCAGCGGCAGTCTGCAGCCGCGTCTGGCTCGCGATCTGCGCAGGATTGACGGCGTGGCAGCGGCGAGCAGCAGTCGTCGCGTCTGGCTGGAATCGCCCCGTGGCCGCACGCGACTCGTTGTATTGGACATGGCGCCACGGAGCTATGCAGGCATCGACCTGATCGAGTCGATTGGAGAAGACGTCTGGCACGCATTTGACGAGGAGGGCGCGGTGCTTGCGTCCGAATCCTATGCCTATCGATACAACGCGAGGCCAGGCGATGTCGTTGCATTGCCCACAGAGCGCGGCGAGCGCGCGTTCCAAATTGGCGGGATCTACCGCAGCTATGACGCGCAGGCCGAAACGATAATCATGAGCCGCGCAATTTACGAATTGTTCTGGGACGACACGGCTATCGATACGATGGGTCTGTATCTCGCCGATGACGCGAAGCCCGAAGGCGTCGCTGCCGCCGTTCTGGCGCTGGCGCAGGATCGCCAGGCACTGCAGGTTCGATCGAACACGGAACTGCGGGAGTTATCGCTCGCGATTTTCGACAGAACTTTCCTGATCACCAACGTCCTTTACTGGCTGGCGGTCTCTGTTGCCGTGGTCGGCATCCTCGGAGCACTGCTGGCCTTGCAACTCGAGCGTTCGCGCGAGCTGGCGACGCTGCGCGCACTCGGCGTCACGCGCGCCCAGCTCGGCGGCATGGTGTCCCTGCAAAGCGCGATGATCGGTCTGATGAGCGGCCTTTGTGCACTGCCGCTTGGCCTGCTGATGGCACGCCTGCTGATCGAAGTCATTAATCGGCGTGCGTTCGGCTGGACGATGCCCGTTGTGATCGACATGCAGGTGTTGTGGACTGCGCTGCTGCTGGCGACCGGCGCGGCGCTGGCTGCCGGGATCTATCCCGCCTGGCGCGCAAGCCACAGCCAGCCGGCACTCGCGATGCGGGAAGACTGAACGTGCTGCGACGTTCGCATTTCTTTCCGGGTTTGCTGCTGGCCGCGGCGCTCATGTCATCCTGCAGTCAGAAAGTGACGACTACCGAGCCTGGCGCTGAACCCTCGCTCGCGTCACTGCTGGGCAATGCGGCAAGTGATGGTTACGCAATCGCCGACAAGCCGCGCAAGTTCGACTTTCCTGCGGATCACGGTCCGCATCCGGCCTTTCGAAACGAATGGTGGTACGTGACAGGCAATCTTGATTCTGCGGATGGACGGCGCTTCGGTTATGAATTGACGTTCTTTCGCATCGCGCTGGCACCGGGGCAGCCGGCGCAGGACTCGAGCTGGCGCGCGAACCAGGTTTATATTGCGCACTTTGCGGTCAGCGATATCGCGAACGAACGGTTCCTGACGGCCGAGCAGTTTGCACGTGGCGCAGCGGGTCTTGCCGGTGCGCAGGGCGAGCCCGCGAAAGTCTGGTTGTACGACTGGAATCTGCGGCACCGTCCGGCAGCAAACCCGGGGGGTTACTGGCAGCTTGCGGCTGGTACGGCAGACTTCGGTATCGAGTTGAGCCTTGAAGCGATCAAGGCCCCCGTCCTGCAGGGCGCGTCAGGCTGGTCGGTAAAATCGGAGGAGACGGGCAGCGCGTCGTATTACTACTCGATGCCACGCCTGCGGACGACGGGCCGGCTGCGTATCGGCGCCGACGAATTCGAGCTTGACGGGTTGAGCTGGCTTGATCGTGAATGGAGCAGCAGTGCGCTGGGGGCAAGGCAGGACGGCTGGGACTGGTTTGCCCTGCAGCTTGATGACGGCAGCGAGCTCATGTTCTACCAGTTGCGTCGCGATGACGGCAGCGCGGACACGACCAGCGCAGGCAGCGTCATCAAAACGGATGGCAGCGTCGTGCCGTTGGCGCACAGCGATGTGCGCGTCGAAGTGCTGGCGGAATGGGAAAGCCCGCTTGGCGGAATCTACCCGCACGGCTGGCGCCTCAGCATTCCGTCGCAGCTTATTGACCTGCGCATCGAACCGGCAATGGCGGACCAGGAGCTCGATACATTTGTGCGCTACTGGGAAGGTGCCGTGGACGTCACTGGCACGAGCGGTGGCACGGGCGTCAATGGCCGCGGGTATGTCGAGCTGACCGGCTATGCCAGGCAGGGGATTCGGCAATGATCGTTGTCGTTGCATCGAAAAACCCGGTCAAGATCAACGCGGTTCGCGCAGCGTTCGCCATGCAATTTCCGGACGAAGCTCTGCAACTAAACGGTATCAGCGCAGCCTCCGGCGTTAGCGATCAGCCCGTTGGTGATGACGAAACTCGACGAGGCGCGCGCAACCGAGTCGCCGATGCACAGCGCCTGGTGCCGGAAGCCGATTACTGGGTGGGGCTGGAAGGCGGCATCGATACGATTGACGGCGTGCTGCAGGCGTTCGCGTGGATGATTGTTTGCAATGCCAGCGGCCGGGTCGGCATGGCCCGCAGTGCAACGCTGCCACTGCCACCGGCAATCAAGCGGCTCGTCGACAGCGGCATGGAACTGGGCGACGCGAACGACAAGGTGTTTGCGACCGTCAATAGCAAACAGGAAGGCGGGGCCTTCGGCCTGCTGACGGATGGACGCTATACGCGAGAAGGCATTTACACCCAGACGATCGTGCTGGCGCTGGTACCGCTGCTGCATCCGCTTTTTGAGTGAGGTGCCCCTCTAAGCGATTACGTGCAGACTAAAGCCACATCTGCAGCAGCCGCTGAAAGGCGCCCGGGTCGCTGCCTGCGACGAACGCGAGGCCACTCAACGCACCGCAAAAATGCGCATCGTGATTGATGCGGCCCCGCGCCTGCTGCGCCGCCCACCATGAATAAACAACGTAGCCAAGCGCAAACAGCACGGCCGGGATCGGCACGGGAATGGGCAGGATCATCAGCGTCGCATCCGGGTAATAAACAATATAGGCAAACAGCACTGCCGAAATGGCACCGGATGCGCCGAGTGAAGCGTAGTGCTGGTTGTCCCTGTGCTTGAAGTAGCTGCAGGAGTGACTGAGCACGAGACCGACCGCGTAGAGCAACAGGAATTTCCAGGTGCCGATGCGACGCTCCAGCGAGAAGGCGAAAAAGAAAAAGGTGACCATATTGAACAACAGGTGGCTGAGATCGGCGTGCACAAAGCCACTCGTGAAAATGGTTTCGTAGTGGCGCGCACGCAGAAACCAGTAGGGGCGAAACAGGCTGCGTTCGATGATCTGTGGCATGCGGTACATGCCGAGCAGGCTGATTGCAAGCGTGACGACAAAGATCGCTGTGGCGCCGGGGGTTTGCAGCATCGCGGGAAACACTCCTCATTGGATGAATTCAGCCTAATGCACCGCACCCTGTCTGAAAAGCCCGGCGATTCAGCGGTGCCACGGTACGGGGGTGCGGCCGTTCCGGCTGCGGCAGGCAAACTCGTCGATTGTGCTAGAGTTCGCCGCCTCAATAGCTAATGCCAAATCATCATGACAACGACTTTGCGCGTTTGTTTGCTCCTGCTGCTGGCAACTGCCGGTTGCAGCGACAGCAGCAATGAATCCACCACTGAGATTGACTACCCCGCCACCGTGAAAACTGACCAGACTGACACCTACCACGGCATTGCCGTTGCCGATCCTTACCGCTGGCTGGAAGACGACGTACGTGAAAATGACGACGTCGCAAACTGGGTCGAGCAGCAAAACGCCACGACCTTTGCCTACCTCGCATCGATCGATGAGCGCGCGCGAATTGAAGAGCGCCTGCGCGAGTTGTGGGACTACGACCGCTACGGGCTGCCTGCAAAGCAGGGCGGGCGCTATTTTTTTGAATTTAACGATGGCCTGCAGAATCAGAATGTCCTGCTGATGCAGGCGGCGCTGGATGGCGAAGCGCGCGTACTGCTCAACCCGAATGAATGGGCCGAGGACGGTACCGTGGCACTCGCGTCATGGCATCCCAGTCCTGACGGCAAGCGACTCGTCTACCTTGAGCAGGACGGCGGCTCTGACTGGCGCATTGCGAGAGTGCTGGATGTCGATACCGGCAAAGTGCTCGCGGATCGACTCGAATGGCTGAAGTTTACCGGCGTGTCATGGAGAAAGGACAACAGCGGCTTCTACTACAGCCGTTTTCCCGCGACTCCTGCGGCGGAAAAATTCCAGTCACTCAACACGAACCAGGCCGTCTATTTTCATCGAATCGGCGATCCGCAGGAGAAAGATCAACTTGTTTATGCGCGGCCGGATGAACCAGGCTGGGGATTCGGCGCAGAAGTAACCGACGATGGCCATTATCTCGTCATCACGGTCTGGCAGGGCACCGACAGCCGTTACCAGATAGCGATCAAGAACCTGCAGGAACCCGACTCGCCGCCGTACCTGTTGATTGAGGGTTTTGATTACGACTATTCGCTGGTCGGCAATCTCGGCGCAACACTGCTGTTCCAGACAACCAACGACGCACCGCGTGGCCGGCTGATCGGTATCGACCTTAACAAGCCGGCACCGGCAGAGTGGCGCGAGATCATTCCGCAAACCGAGCAGGTGCTGAACCAGGTTGAGTATGTCGGTGGTCAGTTGATCGCCGAGTACATGCAGGACGCTTGGTCACTGGTAAAACGTTTCGATATCAACGGCAAATACCTTGCTGACGTCGACCTGCCCGGGATTGGCAGTGCCAGTGGTTTCACGGGCAAGCCGGACGATCCGGAAACCTTTTTCGCTTACTCCAGTTTCGACACGCCACCCACAATCAATCGTCTCGACGTCAGCACCGGCAAAGTGTCAGTGTTCAAGCAGCCGGCCGTTGACTTTGACAGCGGCGCTTACGTTGTGGAGCAGGTGTTCTTCAAGTCAAAAGATGGCACTCGAGTGCCGATGTTCCTGACGCATCGCAAAGATCTGCGGCTCGATGGCAGCAATCCGACCCTGCTTTACGGCTATGGCGGTTTCAATATTTCGCTGACGCCGAGCTTTTCCGTAACGCGCATCGCGTGGCTTGAGATGGGTGGTGTCTGGGCAGTCGCCAACCTGCGCGGTGGTGGTGAATACGGTGAGACCTGGCACTAGGCGGGCACGAAATTGCTGAAGCAGAACGTGTTTGACGACTTTATCGCCGCTGCCGAGTACCTGGTAAATATGAAGTACACGCGACCGGCAAAACTGTCGATCATGGGCGGTAGCAATGGCGGCCTGCTGGTTGGCGCTGTGACCAACCAGCGACCCGACCTGTTTGCGGCAGCGCTGCCCGCCGTTGGCGTTATGGACATGCTGCGGTTTCACCGGTTCACGGCAGGTCGATTCTGGACCGACGACTACGGATCCGCCGACGACCCGGCAGAATTCGAAGCGCTGTATGCCTACTCTCCCTACCACAACATTCAGAAAGGCACGAAATACCCGGCCGTGCTGGTAACCACGGCCGACACGGACGATCGGGTCGTGCCGGGCCACAGCTTCAAGTACGCCGCGGCACTGCAGGAGGCGCAGGGTGGGGACGCGCCGGTGTTGATCCGGATAGAAACTCGGTCCGGGCACGGCGCCGGCACGCCGACCGACAAGGCCATCGAGGCGTATGCGGATCGCTGGGGCTTCCTGCTGCGCGCACTGGACATGCGCCTGCCGGAAGGCTTTGGCAAACATGAGGCCGATTAGGGAGTTTGCTGCATGCCAAAGAAGTCGGCGGATGACTACTTCAGCAAGGCAGCGCTGTGGGGTGCCGAAATTCGCCGCCTGCGCGAAGCCTGCCTGAGCTGCGGATTGCAGGAAGAACTCAAGTGGGGCAGTCCGTGCTACACGCGCAACGGCAAGAACGTTGCCGGAATCGCCGCGTTCAAATCGTATTTCGGGCTCTGGTTTTTCCAGGGCGCCTTGCTACGCGACGATGCAGAGGTACTGATCAACGCGCAGGAAGGCAAAACGCGTGCGATGCGGCAATGGCGCATGATGGCGACGAAAGATATCAAACTCACCGTGATTCGCCGCTACCTGCGCGAGGCGGCGAAACTGGCCGATGCCGGCAGCGCGATCAAGGCGGTCCGAAATGCACCCGTCGCGATGCCGGAGGCCTTGACGAAAGCGTTGAACGAAAACGGGAAGGCCAAAAAATCATTCGCTGCCTTACGACTCGGCCTGCGGCGTGAGTATGCCGAGTTCATGGCGTCGGCCAAGCGACCGGAAACCGTCGCGCGCCGTTTGCAGAAAATTCTGCCACTGATAGAAAAGGGCGTTGGCCTCAACGAGCACTACCGGTAGCTGATTGCCGCCGGTCCGTCCGGAAAATTCCGGTCGTATCGCGGCCCGCAAGCTGGCACGATGCGCTTTGCCTTCATTGATCGCGGTTGCCGGCAAGCGCATGTCCTCCACAACACCACAGGTCACCGGCGAATCGCCACAGGCGCGCACCCGCAATGGCGTTATTACCGGGCTGATCGCGTTTTGCAGCTGGGGTTTTCTCCCGATCTATTTCAAGTACCTGCAGGCGGTGCCGGCCGCCGAAGTGCTGGCGCACCGCATCGTCTGGTCTGTACCCTTCGGCGCGCTGATCATTCTGGCGCGATCCCAGTGGCCCGAAGTGCGCAACATTTTTCAAAACCGTCGCACCTTGAGCTTGCTGGCGCTGTCGGCTCTGTTTATTGCGCTTAACTGGCTCGTATACGTCTGGGCGGTACAGAATTCGCAGATCTTTCAGGCAAGCCTTGGCTATTACATCAACCCGCTGATGTATGTATTGATCGGAGTCTTTTTTTTCCAGGAACAGCTGCGGCGGCTGCAGATCGCGGCAATCGTGCTGGCCGCAGTGGGCGTTGCGGTGTTGACCTTCAGCGGCGGCCAGTTTCCCTGGATCTCGATCGTCCTGGCCGTATCCTTTACGATTTACGGCGTAGTTCGCAAACATACAGAGGTGGGCGGGATGCCGGGCCTCTTTACCGAGACGCTTATTCTGGCGCCGTTCGCGCTTGGCTTCCTCGGCTTCCTGCTGCAAACCGGTCACTCGTCATTTAGCTCGAGCTCGCTGGCCTTCGATGCGCTGTTGATGCTGGCCGGGCCGTTTACCGTTGTTCCTCTGCTGTGTTTCGCACTGGCTGCACGCCGTCTGCAATTGAGCACGATTGGCATCATGCAGTTCATCGCGCCGAGCCTGCAATTCCTGGTCGGCATTGCCTACGGCGAGGCACT
The DNA here is from genome assembly GCA_049665065.1 of Woeseia sp. GTDB lineage: Bacteria > Pseudomonadota > Gammaproteobacteria > Steroidobacterales > Woeseiaceae > Woeseia. The sequence goes on from JBATFU010000095.1 coordinate 20,660, forward strand.
TACACTCGCGCACATCATTTGTTTTGCCTGCATCTGGACAGCCGTTTTTGTCTTTAGCTGGGATGCCTGGCGCCACAGCCGGTCACAGGTGCCAATGCCTGCGGTCAGTTAGCCACTGCGCGACGGACCGATCGGTCCTTGCAAGACCTGTGTGACGGGCCCAACATTCGTTTTACGTGCGCGACAGGAGAATGTTGTGAATAAATCTTTCTGGATTGGCTACGTCGCGGTCTTCGTGGTGGCGCAAACGATGAATTTCGTCATTCACGAGATCTTGCTGAGTTCAACTTACCAAAGCCTGGCATCCGTGTTTCGGCCGGAACAGGAAATGATGAGCATGATGTGGATCATGTTTCTGAGTGGCGCCTTTGCCTTGTTCCTGTTTTGCTACATCTTTACAAAAGGCTATGAGAATCGCGGCATCGGTGAGGGCATTCGCTACGGCGTGCTGATAGGGCTGTTCGTCTCGGTTCCCTATGCAATCGATCAATACGTGGTTTATCCGTTAACGCCGTACGTAACGACCATGTGGATCCTAAGCGGCGTGCTGACGTTTGCAGTCGTTGGCGCGGTGTTCTCGGCCATCTACAGACCCAGCGTGTGACAACGGGCTCACTGCCGTGCGTCACTGTCAGGCGCGGATAACAACGTAGGTTAGATACGCGGCGTAAAGCGACACGAACGCTATGCCGTGCCAGCGCAGCACGGCGCGCTTTTTCGTCGTGACCATCGCGAGCAGAATCATGACGCTGGCTGCGATGACCATGACGAGGTCGGTATTGCTGACGACTTCGAATGGCAGCTCGACGATCGTTGCAGTGAATCCCAAAATCCATAGCAGGTTAAAAATATTCGAGCCGACAACGTTGCCAACCGCGATGTCGGTTTCGCCACGCGCTGCCGCAACAACGGAGGCCACGAGTTCGGGGCTGGAGGTGCCAATGGCGACAATCGTCAGTCCGATCATGGCGTCATCGACGCCCCAGGTTTGTGCGAGTCCCACGGCGCCGGTTACAACCCAGTCGCCTCCAAAATAAAGACCCACGATCCCGGCGATCAAAAAGAAGGTGTCGCGAAAGCGCGTCTGTTTTTTCCCTTCCTGGCCTTCAAAGTAGCTCGAGTCGCGCGACATCTTGTAGACATAGAGCATGAACAGCAGGAAGAAGGCGAGCAGGATGACGCCGTCGAGGCGACTGATCGTGAGCGCCGGATTGCTGGTGAACAGCGCGGCATTGGCGAGGAATCCGACAAGCAGCGCGGCAGTCAGTGAAAACGGAATTTCTGACACGACGGTGGAATCCCGCACCTGCAGCGGTCGCACAATTGCCGCCACGCCCAGCACCAGCAGGACATTGCAGATATTGCTGCCAACAATGTTGCCGATCGCAAGATCAGGCCTGGCCGCCAGTCCGGAAATCAGCGTGACGACCAATTCCGGCATCGACGTGCCAAAAGAAACGATGGTCAGGCCAATGACCAGCGGCGAAACTTCAAAGCGGCGGGCGAGGTCAGAGGCACCGACGACCAGCCAGTCAGCGCTTTTCACCAGCACCAGTAAACCAATAATCAGATAAGCCGCATCCAGCACGCGTTGCTCCGGTTTGTAATGACGTATCGAGTGATCTGTATTCCTGCCGCACGCTGTCGCAATTGCCCGATCCCGTGAGCCGCGGCTGAGACTTCGTCGAGCCACAGATTCTCGCTGCATCAACAGCAGGCAGCGTGCCTCCAACGGTCACAAAGATCAGGTTGGCAACGGGTGAATCGCGACCTCGCCAAACAGAACTCCGGCAGCGCCCCTGATCGTAGCATCTTCATCGGACAGGTCGCACCCCGCATGTCGGCGGCAAAATTCCCTGCAACTGCGCGCGGTGCTACTGTAGCGCGGCAATGGCCGGGTTTCGGCACTGCATGGCAGAGGGAGAATCATTGTGCGAATTGTTCCCGGAGCGGTAGCGGCGGCAGCCCTTGTTATTTTTCTTGGGGGCGTGGCCGTCGGCGCAGGCATGAGTGACGCGCTCGATCCCGCCAAAGTCGCGCCGCACATCTATCGTGTCGCACTGGAAAATGAGCGGCTGCGTGTGCTTGACGTAAGCATTCGCAATGGAGAGATGTCGCCGTTGCACACGCATCCTGATCGGCTCGTCGTTTACCTGAATGCCTGTGCCTGGCTAGAAGTGACAGGCGACGGTAAACGCCGCATGCAATCGTTTACGACCGGCGATGTTGTCTGGGAGCCGGGTATGATGCACGGCGGGGAGCCGAGCAAGGTCGTACATGACTGTCGCCAGCTTGAAATTGAACTTAAAGACTGATTGCGGAGCCGATCGTGAAAAAATTGCTGTCCCTTAACTACGCGCTCGACACGTTGCTTGCGGCGATTGCATTGCTGGCCGCCGTTGCGGTGATCCAGACCTTTGTCGTCGGCAAGCACTACATTATTCCAACGATGATCCTCACCTTTGCCGTACTGTGCGGCAACCTGGCCCACTACGGCTTTCGCGATTTGCGTTTCGCCAAGCACATCAATTTCTGGATAGGCGTGCTTTTGACCAGCCACCTGTTCTTTGCCCTGTTCTGGAGTAAAAAGTATCGCGAGGTACTGGGGGAGGCTTTTTTATACGTGGTCGGCGCTGCGTTTGTGGTGTTGTTGTTTCTGACAATCAGCTACGCTCGCCGCAATCGCTTACCTGGAGCATAAAAACATGAGTATTTCCGTATACGACCAGACGCTTGGAGTAATGACTCCGATGCTGAAGAACCTCGACAGGATCGTGACCAAGGCTGAGGAGTGGGTTGTCGAGAAGGAAATTCAACCCGACGCAATTCTGCAGGCAAGGCTCGCGCCGGATATGCTCACCTTCATCCACCAGATTCGCATCGCCACTGACGTGGGCAAGGGTGCGGCAGCGCGCCTGAGCGGATTGGAGCCACCCGTCTGGGAAGACAATGAATCCACGTTTGCCGATGTGCACGCACGCATCGGCAAGGCACTCGATTACTTCGCCAAGTTTGAGCCGGCGCAGTTTGACGGGGCTGACGCAAGAGAAATTTCACTGAAGCTTCGCTTTGGCACTATTGACATGACCGGGCAGCAATACGTGCTGCATTTTGTACTGCCGAATTTCTATTTTCACGTGACTACGGCTTACAACATTCTGCGTCACAACGGTCTTGCCATTGGCAAGTTCGATTACCTGAACGGCGGCAAGCGTCCGGGAGAATAGCGCTATGCTGACGGTTCACCATCTTGAGAACTCCCGCTCGCAACGCATCCTGTGGCTGCTGGAAGAGCTCGACGTTGCGTACGAGGTCAGGCGCTATGAGCGCGATAGCGTTACTAACCTCGCGCCGCCAGAGTTATTGGCCGTGCACCCGCTCGGCAAATCACCGGTAATTACCGACAACGGCCGCAGCATTGCGGAATCCGGCGCAATCGTCGAATACCTGGTCGATCAGTATGGCAACGGCCGCCTGCGACCGGCTGCGGGCACGCCGGAGTTTGACCAGTACCGCTACTGGCTGCATTTTGCGGAAGGTACCTTTATGCCGCTGATGGTGATGTCATTGATCTTTAACCGCGTTGAGACGACGAAGATGCCGTTTTTCGCGAAGCCAGTCGCCAAAGGAATTTCCCGGAAAGTGAGGCAGTCGTACATTGACCCGAACGCGCGGCGCGCACTGGATTTCATGGAGGCGACGCTGGCAGCGACGACCTGGTTTGCCGGATCCGAGATAACCGCCGCCGATATACAGATGAGTTTCCCGGTGGAGGCGGCTGCCGTTCGCAAGGGTCTCGGTTCCCAATACCCGCAGCTGCAGCGCTTCCTTGACGTCATTCACGCACGCCCTGCCTACCAGGCGGCACTGGAAAAAGGCGGGCCCTATGCACTGCTTGGCGGAAATTGAAGCGCCAGCCTCTGTCGCCCACGGCACGCGTGCGCCGACAGGCAATCATTCTGACCTTACCCGCTCCGAGGATTAGCCGATGACTTCAGCGAGACAAATCCTGTTCGCCTTTACTGCCTTGTGCTGTTCACTCACTGCCTACGCGGAAACGACGCAGAAGGCGGTGCTCGTCACCGGCGCGAGCTCCGGCATCGGTCTCAAGATCACCGAGGTGCTTGCCGCGGACGGCTATTTTGTCTATGCGGGTGCCCGCAAGCCTGCTGATCTCGAGCGACTCGATGCCATGGAAAACGTCCAGGCTGTACGACTTGATGTGACCTACGCAGAAGATATCGCCGCGGCTCTGGCCACTATCGAGAAAGCCGGTCGCGGACTTTACGGCATCGTGAACAATGCCGGCGTTGCGCTCCTGGGCCCGTTGATCGAAACGGACATCGAAGAACTTGAGTGGCTATTCGACGTCAACGTGTACGGCCCTTATCGGATCACACAGGCTTTTGCGCCGCTGGTGCTGGAGACAAAAGGCCGCGTGGTGAACATCAGCTCTATCTCCGGCATCCTGAGCGGCGGCATGCTCGGCCAGTACAGCATGAGCAAGCATGCGCTGGAAGCCTACACGGATGCACTGGCAGCAGAACTCGAGCCGTTCGGCGTTAAGGTCAGCGCCGTCGAGCCGGGCAACTACAACTCAAACATTGGCGAGACTATCGTCAAGCGCATCGAAAACGGCAGCCTTGATCTGGATGAATCACGCTACGCAGACCAACTAAAGGCAATCGCGGCGCAGGGCGGGGACCGCAGTCGCTACAAGGAGCCGGACGAAGTGGCCGAGGCCGTGCTGCACGCGCTGTCAGACGATAATCCGAAAAGACGTTACATGGTCACACCGGACCAGCGCTCTGCCGAAATTACGATACGCAAGGCCATCGAGGAACTGGTACAGCTCAACGAAGAACAGCGCTACAGCTACGATCGCGATGCACTTATTC
>JBATFU010000096.1:0-2034 GCA_049665065.1 Woeseia sp.
ATGGAAAAGGTGCTGGCAAACAGGCTGCCATCAATATAGCTGAATGCCCCACTGCCGAGCCCTACGTATTCCTCCCTATCGACAATGTACTCATCAAACATTCCCGGACGCCGCGAAAAGCACCACGCCGACGCGCGACTGTAGCCGGCAGCCAGCATCCGCTCGACTATAAGCTCGTAATACTGGCGTTCGTGCGACTCACTGCTGATACCCATCGTTTCTGACATCTTTTGCTTCGTGATATGTGAGGTCATCAGCGGATAGAAGGAAACCTGGTCCACGCCGATATCGTCGATGAGAATATCGAGATCGCGCTTCAGCATCGCTGCTGTTTGTTGCGGCAGGTTGAAAATCATGTCGACGTTAACGGTATCAAAGGTCTGGCGCAGGCGTTTCAAGCGCTCGCTGATCTCAGCTCCGCTGCCGTAGGACTGCGGGCGATGCATCGCCTGCAACAGCCCGTCGTCGAAACTCTGCACACCCACGGACAGTCGATCGACGCCGGCTTCGCGCAGGCGCAGCAGTGACGCTGATTTCAAATGATCAGGATTCGTCTCTACGGACACACTGGCAATCGGATGCGCGGCCCGCAACTCTTCAATCGTTTTTACCAGCTGGTCGGGCTGCACGGTCGGAGTACCGCCGCCGACGTAAAGCTCATCAAACGAGAAGCCACGATCGGATACCAGCCGGATCTCGCGACGCAACAGCTCGTAGTAGCGCGTCGCCGCATTGCTTTCGTACTGCACACGGTGAAATGAACAAAACGGGCACAGCGAAATGCAATAAGGGATATGCAGATACAGCAGGTAGCGTCTGTCCGGATCAGCCGGCGGCAACGTGGCACCGCCGGGGCGCTGCGGAAAACTCAGGGCATGCTGATTGAATCGGCGGACAATGCTTTCGAACAGTGCATCCATTTTTGCCGGCTTCGCAATTTTCAGCGCGAGGTCACGATGACTCTGCGTACAGCGGACCAATATCGATGTAGATGCGGTATCCGGAAATCAGCTCGCCATCGAATTCGAAAATATTGGCGAAAGGCAAGGAAATACGAGATCCATCGTGGCGAGTGTAGGTTACCGTGCCTTCGCACACCCATTGCTTGCCATCGCTAATCATGTTGGTCAGTTCATGCCTGACACCGGCAATGGATGTGAAAAAACCGCTGACGGCGGCACCGATTTCCGCATGGCCCTGTGCCGGTGCCGCAGCACCGAAGCGGAACACGGCGGACGGAGCCAGGAAGGTCAGGAACTTGTCGGTGTCGGTCGCATCGATGGCCGCAAACAGCTCACGTAGCCTGGACTGCCGTTCGCGCCCTGTTGTCATTGCTGACTGGCGTAATAATTGAGTAGCGCCTTGGTGTCCTCGGCGCTCAGCGCATCAATTTTCTGTTTCATTTTTTCCGTCTGCTGGCGTTCGCCAGACTTGTAATCCGCAAACGCCACTTGCAGGTAACCCAGCCACTGTCCCGCGAGAATTCCGGCCTCGTCTTCCGGATCGGAACCGCCTTTTGAATGGCAGCGGCCGCAATCGCGTTCGTGAATTATTTTGCCTGCTGCGGCAAGTGCCGCATCGAATGGCTGCTTGGCTGCGACAAACGGCAGTGCGGCGTAGCGCTCGGCCAGCCCCTGTATCGTCTCGTCACTGAGATCCTTTGCAACTTCGCACATGGACTTTTCCGCGCGAGCAGTGTCGCCCTGCCGGAACTTGCTGGGCGGACAGGGGCGCGCTTTATCCCTGTATTCCTCGAGGGCTGTGGCGTGCGTAAAGGCATCGATGCCGGCGATCGTCGGCACCTCGCTCCACTGGCTCACGCCGTTGTCACCATGACATGCATCGCATTCCTTTACGGCCTCGTTCAAGTGGTCAGACCACGAGGGCATGGACAGCAAAACACAGCACAGTAGCGGCAGCTTGAGTATTCGTTTCATTGCGTTTCGCGCCTTTAGAAATCCATGACAGTCCTGGAAGCGTGCAGTTTGGATGCTGAACCGAAACTGAATAGCACACTGGCACGGGCTGCCGAAC
>JBATFU010000097.1:0-2070 GCA_049665065.1 Woeseia sp.
TCGGTGAGGTCCATGATGGCGCGGCCACGACCGACTTCATGGAGCAGGAGCAGGAGCGCGGTATTACGATCCAGTCCGCGGCAACGAGCTGCGAGTGGAACGGCTATCGCCTTAACATCATTGATACCCCGGGACACGTGGACTTCACGATCGAGGTCTATCGTTCGCTGAAAGTACTCGACGGTGGCGTTGGTGTGTTCTGCGGCTCGGGCGGCGTGGAGCCGCAGTCCGAAACGAACTGGCGCTATGCCAACGATTCGGAAGTTGCGCGCATCATCTTCGTCAACAAGCTTGACCGAATCGGCGCAGACTTCATGAGCGTGGTGAAGCAGATTGAGACAGTTCTGGGCGCGCACCCGCTGGTCATGGTGTTGCCCATTGGCGTCGAAGAAAAATTCAAGGGCGTCGTCGACCTGCTGACTCGCAAGGCCTTCGTCTGGGACGAGTCCGGCGATCCGACCGCGTACACCGAGCAGGAGGTGCCGGCCGACATGAAGGATCTCGTGGAAACCTGGCGCGAGAAGCTGATTGAAACCGCACTCGAGCAGGACGATGCATTGCTGGAGAAGTACCTGGAGGGCGAAGAGCCGTCCGTGGCGGACATCAAGCGCTGCGTGCGCAAAGGCACGATCAAGCTGGATTTCTTCCCGACATACTGCGGTTCGGCGTTTAAAAACAAGGGTGTACAGAATATACTTAATGCAGTTGTTGACTATCTGCCCAGCCCGACCGAAGTCGAGCCGCAGCCGGAAGTCGACCTCGAGGGCAACGAGACAGGCAAGTTCGCGATCGTCGATCCGGACAAGCCGTTCCGCGCGCTGGCATTCAAGATCATGGACGACCGCTACGGCGCCCTGACCTTTACGCGGATCTATTCGGGCTCGATCAAGAAAGGCGATACCGTGCTCAATACCTTCACGGGCAAGACCGAGCGCATCGGTCGCATCGTCGAGATGCATGCAGACTCGCGCTCCGAACTCGACAGTGCCCAGGCCGGCGACATTATCGCGCTGCTCGGCATGAAGAACACGCAGACCGGCCATACGCTGGCGGACGTTGACGATCCGGCCACACTGGAGCCGATGGTGTTTCCGGATCCCGTCATCTCGATCGCCATTGCCCCCAAAGACAAGGCTGGCAACGAGAAGATGGGCGTTGCGCTCAACAAGATGGCGCAGGAAGATCCGTCGTTCCGCATCATGACCGACCAGGACTCCGGCGAAACCATCATGATGGGCATGGGCGAGCTGCATCTCGACATCAAGGTCGACATTCTGCGTCGTACCCACAAGGTCGAGGTTGAGGTCGGTAAGCCGCAGGTCGCCTATCGCGAAACGATCACGAAGACGATCGAAGACTCTTACACCCACAAGAAGCAGACGGGTGGTTCGGGCCAGTTCGCGAAAATCGACTACCGCATCGAGCCTGCCGAGAAGAACACGGGCTACGAGTTCGAATCAGCGGTAACCGGCGGCAACGTACCGCGCGAGTACTGGAGTTCAGTGCAAAAGGCGTTTGGTTCCTCGCTGGCTGAGGGCCCGCTCGCCGGCTTCCCGATGCTGGACGTCAAGTTCACGCTGCTCGACGGCGCGTTCCACGCGGTTGACTCGTCTGCAATGGCGTTCGAAATCGCCACCCGTGCGGCGTACCGGCATTCCATGCCGAAAGCCGGCCCGCAGTTGCTTGAGCCGATCATGAAAGTAGACGTGTTCACGCCCGAAGAGCATGTCGGTGACGTTATCGGTGATCTCAACCGGCGTCGCGGCATGATCAAGTCGCAGGACACCGGTCCGACCGGAACCCGCGTCAAGGCTGAGGCACCGCTGGCCGAGATGTTCGGCTACATCGGCCATCTGCGCACGATGACCTCAGGCCGCGGCCAGTTCTCGATGGAGTTTGCGCACTACGCACCGTGCCCGGCAAATGTTGCGGAAGCCGTGATCAAGGAAACGAAAGAGCGCAAAGCGAAAAAATAGACTTGCGGATGCAGGTGAATCAGCCTGCTGCAATCACGCCAGGAAAACGCCCGCGATTGCGGGCGTTTTTTTGTCTGCTGATGCGGGCTTACTC
>JBATFU010000098.1:0-5377 GCA_049665065.1 Woeseia sp.
GGCGTATGCCTGACGCGAGCTCAATGCCCTCAACCATGACTGCGTAGCCGGGGCCCGCCGGAACTGCTGCAAAACGCGCGCGTCCCGCGGAGTTGCTGTTATTCAGGGCCTCGAAACCTGTAAGAGAATTTCTGAGCACCACGACGACACCGGTTGCCGGGCTGCCATCGCTTGCTGTGACAGCAATATCGACGCTGGCCGCGGATGCATTGGCTGCGGCCAGCAGCAGGAAAAGTGTCACCGTTGTTCTGGCGACGTGGGCAACTGCGCGGGTCAAAACTCGCATAAAGGGAAACTTCCTGAGTCTGCAATTGGTTCGGTGTTACTGGATGCCGCCGCGAACTTCTCACAATCAAAGCCCGGCTGCACATACATAAACCCGCTTGCGCCCGCTTTTGTTACAACTTATTACGGACTTCGCGGTCCACAGGGGCTAATGTCGCGGCATGACAACTCGCCGTTGTGTTGATTCGCTTCGTCCCAGAGGACATCGCTTGCGCCATTTGCTCGCGCTCAGCCTGCTGTTTATCACCTCCGCCGCCGCGTCGCTGGAAGTGCCAGTCGACAACCTGCAGTCGTGGGTGATTCTGTCCTTTAGCAAGATCAAGCCTAACGAAGTTTCCGTCGACAAGGGTGAAATGCACATCGCCGTGCGCAGCTCTGCGAGTCCGCTGATCTACAAGTTCGAAAAACCCGTTCGCATCACCGGCTTCACCGTGGCCGCGAGCTGGAGCGGCGCGCTGAACATTCCGCCCGGTGTAATTCAAGGGGAACAAGGCGCCGATGACTTCGTGCTGAAATTCGGCATCGTCGAAGCGGGTGACCGCCGCCTGAACTGGTTACAGCGCCGCATCGCCGCAGACTGGATCAAGCAATTGTTCAAACTGGCGCCGCCCGACAGCGGCGTCAGTCGCATCAATTTTTTGTCGACAACCCAGCAAAAGAATTTACTGGGCAGCAGCCGCACACATCCGCTTAGCGAGCTGTTGTTCGAAAACCGCATTCTGTATCTCGATTCGACCGGGCCGTTCGAGATGAGCTATGACTTTGCAGAGCCGGTTGAGGCCTTAGGCCTGTGGCTATCCATCGATGGTGACGACACGGGCTCAAGCTTCGATCTGCACATCAGCGACATAGCGCTCCGTACAGAGTAGCAAGCGTGATGGCGCAGCGGGCGCGGTCGAAGTTTACAGGGCAAAGGAATATGCTTAATCCAGCGCAGCTATGGATACCTCTAATATGAAACTTTCGAAAACCGCTTTGTCGTTCGCCGTGATTGCAGCGTTGCTGCTGCTCGTCGCCGGCCCCGGTACCCGTCTCGGTCTCTGGGACTTCCGGTTCGGCTTCCTGTTGATGCGCTGGGCGCTGTTCGTGGGACTGGCCGCAGCGGCCGTGTCGATCATTCTGCTGCTCATTCCAAAGATACGCCACGGCAACGCGACGCTCCTTGTGTCAGCCACAGTAATCGGGCTCGCCACGGCCTGGATGCCGTGGAACGGCTATCGGACCGTGCAGGCATTGCCGTTTATCCATGACATCACAACCGATACCGCTAACCCGCCGCAGTTTGTGGCCGTGCTGCCACTGCGTGCGAATGCATCGAATCCACCGGAATATTCCGGCGCTGAAACGGCGCAGCTACAGCGTGAAGGATACCCGGACATTCAGCCGATCCGGATGAACGATGCGCCGCAGGAGACGCTGCAGAAGGCTCTGAAAGTGCTGGAGGATATGGGGCTGGAGATCGTTGCGGTAGAACCCGGTGACGGGCGTATTGAAGCCACGGCCACCACGTTCTGGTTTGGCTTCAAAGACGATGTGGTGGTTCGCGTGACGCCAGAAGGCAACGGCAGCAGGCTCGATATTCGCTCGAAGTCACGTGTTGGCCGTAGCGACGTCGGCGCCAATGCGGCACGCATTCGTCGCTTTGTCAGCATGCTGCAGGGCTGATCGTTCGACCTCGCGCCGCTACTTCGTAGGCGGCGTGCTCTTGGTGCGCAGCTTGGCGCCCAGTGCATGCAGAGCCTGCGCGATCTGATCGACGACTTCCGGCTGCCTGACCGTCATGCCGGCTTCTTCTTCTGCGACTTCGAGTTCGTGCGCGTCGTATTCCCGGCGACGCAGCACTTCAATCTTTTGCGCCAGCGTCAGGTCGGCGTCTTTCACCACGTAGTTCGGTACTGCAAACACGCTCGTGGGATCAAGCAGCGCTTTTTTGTAATCAGTCATGAGCTGCAACTCCCGTAATGGGCGCGCAATTTTAACATGCCTGCACCACAACAACGTGACTAGCAAGCCGGCTGTTGTTTGTTGTCCAGGTGGTTCGCAATCAAGGCCTCGCGGTGCGTGGCTGGAACGGTATTTGGCGGGCCGCGTGTCAGAGGTTGATCAGAATGCCAAGCGCTTCGCAGAATTTGCATGCCGCAGACAGTATCGTCCGTTAACAACCAGAAAATTCCGGACGCATCCCGCATATGGCCGCAGCGAAATTTAATCTGATATTCGAAGGACAGGTTGAGCCTGGCCATGACCCGGACAAAGTTCTCGCCACGCTCGAAAGCCTTTTCGAGCTTGAGGTAGGGAAGAGCGGCGGTTTTTTTAGCGGACAGCTGATCGTCCTGGGCGAAAGTATGGATGCCAAAACCGCCGAGAGTTTTGGCCAGGCGCTGGCAGGCATCGGTGTTACGACACGACTTGAGGCGGCTAATCAATCGCCAGGCCTTGATCTGGAGCCGGACAAAAGGTCGGTGCAGCGTCGGGTTTGCGCAACCCGTCGCGCCCTGTACCGCCCTGGCGCAATCCAGCCGGACCGGCGCAAGAAAAGCGCGCAGCGTCGCCAAAAACCCCAGTCGCACTAATCAGTTAGTCGAGCGCGCCGGCCGCTCGCCATGCAGGTTGCCAATGCCTGTCCGGCGAGAATTACGTATATCTGGGCGCAATCCGAGCTGGTATTCTCTGCCGCTACGTTGCACTGAAACGTAATTGGCGGGGACAAGACATGAGCTACCAGCAAACGGCCGAACCTGTCTGTACTCAGCTTGAAGGCCCCATCGAACTCCTCATTGAACCAAAGCCCAGAGACCTCGGCGGGTTCACGGTGCGCCGCACCCTGCCATCGCCAAAGCGACGCATGGTCGGGCCTTTCATCTTTTTCGATCACATCGGGCCCGCCGAGTTTCCGCCCGGCAAGGGCATCCAGGTGCGACCGCATCCCCACATTGGCCTCGCGACCATTACCTACCTGTTTGAAGGTGAAATCATGCACCGCGATAGCCTCGGCGTCGTGCAGCCAATCAGAGCGGGTGCCGTGAACCTGATGACGGCAGGCCGCGGCATCGTGCATTCAGAACGGGCAGGCGATGACCTCAACACGACCTCGAGATTGCACGGCATTCAAAGCTGGATGGCTTTACCCGCGGACCAGGAGGAGTGCGATCCTGCATTCATTCACTACCCCGCCGCGGATCTGCCGGAACTCGTGCAGGATGGCGTTACGGTGCGGGTCATTATCGGCAAGGCGTACGGCCAGCACTCACCGGTGACAACGATGGCCGCGATGCTTTATCTCGATTGCCGCATGCCTGCGGACACAGTACTGACCCTGCCGGATCACCATGACGAGCAGGCGGTTTACATTGTTTCCGGCGAAGTCGAAGTCAATCACCAGGCAGTCGCAGAGGGAGTCATGGTCGTGGCCTGTCCCAAGAAAACATTGAGCGTCAAAGCCAATGCAGATAGTCACATCATGGTCATCGGTGGCGCACCGCTGGGTAAGCGACACATCTGGTGGAACTTCGTGGCGAGCACAAAAGAGCGGATTGAGGCAGCGAAAGTCGATTGGCGGGAAGGTCGCTTCGATCCGGTACCCGGTGAAACCGAATCGATGCCCCTGCCGTAACGGGCTACCTTCAGGCAGACAACGCGAGCAGGAATTCCTTTGGGTCACGCCAAGATTCTTCGTTTTCAATCCGGCCATTCCCGGCGCACAGGAAGCAATCAATGACAGGTAAAACCCGGTTAAGCCCGATCTTTTTTGATCGCCACGATGCGGATTTCAGCGAGTATGCAACACCCGCTGAAAAGTGCGTGACAGGACAGCCAACGCAGCGCACCTGGAATCACTTCACGAGCCGGGACGAGAAATTCTTCGCGGGTCTCTGGGAGGCAGAACCTGGCTGCTGGAAAATCAACTACACCGAAAATGAGTTCTGCCAGATCTTAAGCGGCAAATCGATTCTGCGGGATGGCGAGGGTCGCGAGTTCGCCCTGAAGGCCGGCGACAACTTCGTGATACCCGCCGGTTTCGCCGGTGAGTGGGAAGTGCTCGAAACAACGCGGAAGATTTACTCGATCTACGAACCGTAGTCCTTGCTCGCAATTTATTCGCGAACGCCAAAGCTTTTCCTGCGCTAAAGAGACCGGCTTGCGCCAACCTGGCCTGCAAGTCCTGCGTTCAACATGCCGCAACAAGCCAGCAACGAGATGGTGGGTGCCGGGTCTTCTGCAGCGCGTCCTTGGCCACGTTGATACCACCTGTTACACCTTGGTCCTTAACTCACCTGGCGTTGGCGCAGATAATAAAGCGGTGAACAGAGAAGCACCTGTCTATCGAAAACCGCACTTGCCGCAGAAAATCTGCGCTGCCTGCGCACGTCCGTTCGCCTGGCGTCGCAAGTGGGCACGCGACTGGGAGGCGATTCGCTATTGTTCGGAACGCTGCAGGCGGGAGAGGAAGCGTGCCTGAGGGTCCGGAGATTCGTCGAGCTGCCGATGCGCTTGCCAGGGCCCTGCAGGGACAGCGCGTCAATGATGTCTATTTCGGCCTGCCGCAGCTCAGGCGCTTCGCCGGCAAACTCCGGGGCGTATCCGTGGACATAGTCGACACGCGCGGCAAAGCCATGCTGACGCGTTTCGCCAACGGCCTGACGCTTTACAGTCACAATCAGCTTTACGGTCGCTGGTACGTGACACAGCATGGCGAAACGCCCGACACGAATCGCGACCTGCGCGTGGCTTTGCACAACGACTCACACAGTGCCTGGCTTTACAGTGCCTCCGATATCGAAGTGCTTACGCAGTCGCAGCTCGCCAGTCATCCTTTCCTGCAGCGGCTTGGACCTGACGTGCTCGACGATGCTCTCACTGCGAACGCGCTGGCCGCGCGCCTTGACGACGATCGCTTTCGCCGCAGATCACTTGCGGCGCTCTACCTCGACCAGGGGTTTCTTGCTGGAATCGGTAATTACCTGCGATCGGAAATTCTGTTCTCCGCAGGATTGCACGGGAATGATCGACCGCAGGATTTGAGTGGCAAAGAGCGGCGCCGCCTGGCGGTCGAATCCATCAGGCTCAGTCGGCGCTCGTACCGTACCGGTGG
>JBATFU010000099.1:0-2032 GCA_049665065.1 Woeseia sp.
GGACTGGGTCTACCCGTCGGAAAGCGAATGCATGCAGTGCCACACGTCGGCTGCAGGCTTCGCGCTCGGGCCGGAGATCGCGCAGTTGAACAAGGACTTCCTGTACCCGTCCACGCAGCGCACGGCCAATCAACTCGAAACGCTGGAACACATCGCGATGTTTGCAGGCCCGCTGCCCGGTCCGGTGGCTTCCCTGCCCGCATTGGCAGACCCGGCGGACACGAATGCTTCATTGGATGCCCGCGCTCGCGCCTACCTGCATACGAACTGTTCGCAGTGCCACCGCCCCGGCGGCCCGACACCAACCGATCTCGACCTGCGCTACGACACGCTGCTCTTAAATACGAATGCCTGCGATGTGACGCCGCAGCGCGGTGACCTTGGTATCGGCAACGCAAGAATCATTGCGCCAGGCGATGCGGCGCGCTCGGTATTGGCGAATCGCATGAATCGCCGCGATGCGAACGGCATGCCGCCGTTGGGCTCTAATCTCGTCGACAGCGACGGCGTTGCGCTGATCTCAGACTGGATTACCGGTCTGGCTTCCTGCAACTGACGGGTCAACAGCTGCCGACACGCGCCTGAACTGGCAGGCAAGCCGCCGGCGCAAGGTGTGCGCCCATGATGCGTGTCTGCTTTGCACAGGGTGCCGCGCAGGTGGGAGGAAGCCGATCTGCGCCGCGGCAGATCCGCGCATTGTTCTGCGGCGTCGCCTGTGGCCCAATGACCAGGTCGTTCGCAGCACGGTTTGACTCGTGAACAGATTCAGCGTTCTGATGCCACTGGCCCTTTTTTCCAGCGTCGCTGCCGGCGACGACTGGCCGCATTTCGGTGGCGGGCAGCACGGCCAGCAGTTCTCTGCGCTGACGCAAATCTCCACACAGAATGTCGCACAACTAAAAGAAGCCTGGCGCTTTCGCACCGGCGAACCGGCTAAAGATTTTCGCGACCGTTTTGGATTCGAAGCAAACCCGATACTCGCTGAAGGTCGCCTGTATTTCCCGACCGGTAACGCCGTCGTCTTCGCACTCGATCCGGCAACGGGCAAAGAGCTTTGGCGATTCGATCCGCAGCTGCCGCGCGACAAGTGGTACGACGAAGGCGCGAATCGCGGCGTCAGCTCCTGGCTCGATCCGCAAGCTGCAGCAGGCGATCCCTGTCGCCAGCGCATTTTCGTCGGCACGCTGGATGCGCGTTTGATTGCACTCGACGGCGCCACCGGCAAACCCTGCGAAGACTTCGGCAACAAAGGCACCGTGCGACTCGACCAGGGTGTTGGCGTATACGAGGACGATTCTTTTCATTACACGATCACTTCCCCACCGGTCATTGTTGGCGACACGCTGATCACCGGTTCGGCGATCGGCGACAACCGCGCCGCCGACTCGGAGCTTGGCATAGTGCGCGGCCTCGATGCGCGAACCGGTACGGAACGCTGGCGCTGGGACCCGATCCCGCGCGACCCCGATGATCCGGCAATGCACGACTGGGATCCCGAACAGGCAAGCCGCACCGGTTCCGCCAACGCCTGGGCGCCGCTGGCAGCGGATACAGATCTGGGACTCGTTTATGTACCGACCGGCAGCGCCAGTCCGGATTTCTACGGCGGCGAACGGCTCGGCGACAACCGTTATGCGAACTCGCTCGTCGCACTTGATGCGGCAACCGGCAAGGTGCGCTGGCACCAGCAGCTCGTGCATCACGACGTCTGGGATTACGACCTCGCCGCGCAGCCGACACTGGTTGAATTGCAGCGCGGCACAACCACAGTGCCCGCGGTATTGCAGGGCACGAAGACCGGCATGATTTTCACGTTCGATCGCCGCGACGGTACGCCGCTTTTTGATATAGAAGAACGCCCTGTGCCACAGGGGGGTGTTGCAGGCGAGCAGCTGTCGCCGACACAGCCCTTCCCGGTTGCACCTCCGCCACTCGTGCGCCACGACCCGGTTACCGAAGACGACGCCTGGGGCCTGCTGTGGTTCGACAAACGCGGCTGCCGAAAGCGTATCGGCAATCTGCGTTCGGAAGG
>JBATFU010000100.1:0-2106 GCA_049665065.1 Woeseia sp.
GAAGTACAGTCCTTTCGATGTACCGCCGCGCATTACGACGGTGGGGACGGAAGTCTGCATCAGTCTTCTGAATCGACGTACCGCAGGCCTTTTTCAGCAAGGCGCTCGCGCATGTTGTACACGTCGAGGCCCAGTTCGCCGGCTTCGAAGCGAGCCCGTTTCTGTTCCTCATTTGCGACCCGTTCTTTGGCCTTCTGCAGCACGGCTGCGGTCTCCTCTCTGCGAACGACCACCACCCCGTCATCATCGGCAACGATAAGATCGCCCGGACTAACGGCTGCACCAGCACAAACGATTGACGTATTGACGTTAGCAATGGTCTCTTTAACGGTACCCTGCGCATACACTGCGCTTGACCAGACCGGGAATCGCATGTCAGTCAACGTCGCAATATCGCGAACGCCGGCATCGATGATCAGGCCTTGCACGCCTCTCGCCTGCAGCGATGTTGCCAGCAAATCGCCGAAGTACCCATCCTGGCACGGACTTGTTGGGGTCACCACAAGAATGTCGCCTTCGCGACACTGTTCCGCCGCGACGTGAATCATCCAGTTGTCGCCAGGTGCCACCTCGCAAGTCACGGCGCTGCCAGCGATACTGGCAGGGCGGTAGATTGGTCGCAGCTCCCGACTCATAAGACCTTTCCGGCCCTGCGCTTCATGGACGGTTGCCACTCCAAGCGCGGCAAACTCTTTCGAAAGTGACTGCGGAACCCGCTGAATATTGGTTACTACTATTGGCATAAGTGACTATCCCGACGTTGATCGAAACATTGAGTGGTACTATTCGTCATTGCAATAACGCAACGACGGATGCGTAGGTTGAAACGGCATAAGGCACGCAGTACGTCATCGGAATCTTCCAGAAAAGCTCCGTGTTCATCACACCACTCAGGAGCAGGTCTCCCTGGTTGATTGCGACCAATACGGTACCGACGAGCATCGAGACCTTGGTGCTGCGTCTGACCACGGCTGGATTAAGCGCCGCCTGCAACCAGGTTCTGCGTGTCTGAAGAGACTCGTTCATGCCCCGGCGTTCTCGAGAATCAAATGGCCAACAGCTGTGCTGGAGGCTGGCACGTGGTAGTGCCGGTGGATTTCCTTGACCTTATTGTCGAGTGCGCCACGCATGATCAGCCACATCACAAGTTCGATGCCCTCGGAGCCAGCGTCACGCTGGTATTCCACGTGCGGCATCTTCGCGAGCTCTGCCGGTTGCGCAATAATATCGTTCATGAACTTGTGATCGAAATCAGAATTTATTAGGCCGGCACGTTCGCCCTGTAGCTGGTGGCTCATGCCGCCGGTTCCCCAGATTTGAACGTTCAGGTCTTCGTCAAAAGAATCCACGGCCTTGCGAATGGCTTTCCCCAGGTTGTAACAACGCTGCCCGGAGGGTGGTGGATAAACAATGACGTTGACGGCCAGCGGTATTATGCGACATGGCCATTTATCGGGCTGTCCGAACAGAAGCGACAGCGGCACAGTCAAACCGTGATCGACGGCCATTTCATTGATGGTGGTCAGATCGAAGTCCTGCTGAATGACTGACTGGCGAATGTGCCAGGCGAGATCAGGCGCACCCATGACCGTCGGGATGGGCCGGGGACCCCAGCCTTCATCCGCGCTTTCGAACGATTCCCCGCAACCGAGGGCGAAGGTAGGAATATTCTCAAGCCCGAATGCAGACGCATGATCGTTGTAAACGAGGATGACGACGTCCGGCATGTTCTCGGCGACCCACTTCTTTGAAAACTCGTATCCCTTAAACAGGGGCGCCCAATATTCGTTACCGGTCTTGCCGAGATCGACTGCCGCACCGATCGCCGGAACGTGCGATGTCGTAATACCCGCGGTAATCCTAGCCATTATCTTTTTCTCCTACGTAGCGATTGCCCAGCAACGGCCGTCCGCCATCGATCATCATTTGCATGTAGTCCTTTTCCGACATCCCTGCCATTGTTGAAGAACCGTAGGCAACGCTTTTCTTGTCGGTGAAGAAAAGCTTGGCAAAGTAGTAGACGTTGCCGCCAAGCATTTGCAGCGCCAGGTAGTTCCGATCGAGGATTGCCTGCTTCTGCGCTTCCGTCATCGGCCATTCGTCGAG
>JBATFU010000101.1:0-19340 GCA_049665065.1 Woeseia sp.
GCGTTGTGTCGTCGGTGCCGAGAACGCCGACAACGCTGGTAACGCCCGCAGAGGTGAAGCGGCTTAGCGGCACCGGCGGAACGCGACTGGCGAATCCGGATTCGCCGCCACCGCCCGTGACGTGTGCATGACCGTCGATAAAGCCCGGCACAACGCGACGTCCGCCCAGGTCAATTGCCTCGGCCGTACTGCATTGCAACGCATCGCGCGAGTGACTGATCGCAAGAATCCGCCCGCCGCCAGTCAATAGATGGCAGACGCCCCGGTCTTCAGGCGCGAAGACGTGCGCGTTAAGCAATAATTTCAACAATTGGACGTTCCGGCCGCCGGGCGGGGCATTTCAAAGGTCGGGTAGTTTACACTAGCGCGAATTCCGCTGTCAGGGGCCGGTGTACGACATGCAAGACAATCCGCTCGGGCGGGACACGCCGTATCGCGACACCTACGATCCCGGCCTGCTGTTCACGGTGCCGCGTGCCGAAGGCCGCGCTTCGCTGCAATTGAGCGAGCCCCTGCCATTTCGCGGCGTGGACCTGTGGACTGCCTATGAACTCAGCTGGCTCGACAGCTCGGGACGGCCCGTCGTCGCGGTCATGACAGCTTCGGTGCCGGCAGATTCGGCGAATCTTATCGAGTCAAAATCGCTGAAGCTTTACCTCAATTCCTTCGCGATGACTCAGTATGAGTCTGCGAATGCGGTCAGCAAGTCTCTCACCGACGATCTGAGCAGCGCCTGCGGCGCGCCCGTTGCGGTCAAAGTCGTGACAGCAGCGGCAGCCAGCCACGATGACATCGTTCAATTGCCGGGACGCACGATAGACCGCACAGATGTGCGCTGCGATCGCTACGCGCTGGATGCCTCTCTGCTAAAAGTCGACCGCAAAATAGTGCAGGAGACGCTGCACTCGCACTTGCTGCGCAGCCTGTGCCCGGTCACCGGGCAGCCCGATACCGGGAGCATCCTGATTGACTACCGCGGTCCGCGCATCGAGCGTGCAGCGTTGTTGCGTTACCTTGTCAGTTTTCGCCAGCACGCCGATTTTCATGAGCTGTGCGTGGAACGCATATTCTGTGATCTCATTGCGCACTGCGGCTGCACTGAATTGACCGTGTACGCCCGCTATAACCGGCGCGGTGGCATCGACATCAATCCGTATCGCTCGAATGTGCGCGACAAGCCGCAGCCCATGCGCCTGTGGCGGCAGTAGGAGCCGCTGCGGACAGTCGCTCGGCAAGCGCGCGGTTCGCGCTCAATCCTTGCCGAGATCGTCTTCCGACAGCGCATGACCCCATTCACGCTTCGCCTCTAGATAGCGCCGATTCGACGCGCTGATCCCGGTCACGTGCTTGACGCGCGTGATGCTCGTCAGCCCTTGCGCATGGAGGTCATCGATTTTCTTGGGATTGTTGGTCAGCAGGCGGAACGGTTTGTTGCCCATGAAAAATTTCAGCAGCGCCGCCGCATCGCTGAAGTCGCGGGAATCATCCGGCAGCCCGAGTGAGCGGTTTGCCTGGTAGGTATTCTCGCCGGCGTCCTGCAGCAGATACGTCGCGGCTTTCGCCCATAGACCGATGCCGCGACCCTCGTGGCCTGACATGTAAATGAGCATGCCACCGGCCGGATCGCTGGCGATGCGCTCTATAGCGCTTTTGAACTGTGGGCCGCACTCACAACGCTGCGAGCCGAACACATCACCGGTCAGGCAACTCGAATGCACGCGGACCAGCGGATTTTTCCAGGCGGCCGGATTGCCGAGCAGCAGCACGCTGTTCACCGCCATTGACGAGGCGAGAACGGCAAACGATTCCTGCCCCTGGCGCTCGCGCAGCTCATCGGCCAGTTCCTGGACCTGGCTCAACTCCGTGTGGCGCACGCTGGCATACCACTCGACGTCATAGTGGTGACCGTCGAGCGCCAGCGGCAGCGGAATCGGGCCCAGCACGCTCAAGGCGCGGGTACCGGGCAGCGCGCCGCCCTCGGCGGGTATGCGCTGGCCGTCGGCATCGATGCGCTGCAGCTTGCCGTCGCGCAGCAGGCGCCGGCGGATATCCGGGTCTATATAGGTGAACATGGGCGTGAAGCCTATCACTTCCGCACAGCAGCGATGATCCCTGAGGCCGCATGAACAGTGGCTATCCTGCCTCTTGCTGACTCCCTGGTCATCAACTACACTTGCTGACCTTCCGGTCAGTAAGGATTGTACGATGCCCGCAACCCGCTTCCAGCGCCGTAAACAGGACCGCCCCGCGGAGCTCACCGAAGCCGCCATGCACGAGTTCGCGGCCAACGGCTATGACGCGACACCGGTCGAAGCCGTGGCGCGGCGTGCCGGTGTCAGCAAGGGATTGCTGTACCTGTATTTCAAGACCAAGGAAGACCTGTTCAAAGCGGTCGTGCGAAGTTTCATCGCACCGCGCGTTGATGCCCTCATCGAGCGCATCGACAACTCGGAGCTTGGTGTCGAGGAATTTCTGCGCGGACCCTTCTTTGAATTGACGCGCGAGCTGCCGCGCTCGCGCATTCGTCATCTCGTGCGCCTGATGATTGCTGAAGGACCGAAGCACCCGGACCTGACGCGCTGGTACTGGGAAAACGTGCTGTCGAAAGGACTCGCCGCGCTGCAGCGCCTGCTGAGTCGCGGCGTGGCCTCCGGCGAAATCCGCGCGACGGCGCTCGAACAGTTCCCGCAACTATTGATCTCGCCGGTCATGTTCTCCGTCGTCTGGACACTCGTCATGCAGCCGCATCACAAGCTCGACACTGACGCCTTCATTGGCGCACACATCGACCTGATCCTGATGGCCGTCAAGAAGGAGCAAGACTGATGCGCACACTCTTCCTGTTACTGGGCGCGCTCGCCCTTGGTGGCTGCGGTGGCCAGCAGGACAATGCCATTGTCGGGCAACTCGCTTCTGACCGCATCGAACTAACCGCGCAGTTTGCAGAACCGGTCATTGCGCGGCACGTTGCTGAAGGCGCGGCTGTCAACAAAGACCAGCTGTTGCTGGAACAGGACGCAGCACGCCTTGCGGCGCGCCTGCGCGAAGCGGCGGCCGCGGTCGCCCAGCAGCAGGCTCGAATTGATGAGCTCACGCGCGGCCCGCGCCGTGAGCAGATCGATGCCGCACGTTCTGCTGTTAGCGGTGCGCGTCGTGATGTCGAGTTTCTGCAACTTGAATACCGACGGGCCAGAGACATTTTCGACAGGAAACTCGCGGCAGCGGAATCCGTCGATCGTGCCAGGGCCGCACTTGACGATGCCAAGGCGCAGCTTGCAGTTAAGGAAGCACAACTTGCGGAGCTTCTGACCGGAACCACCATCGAGGAAATGCGGCAGGCAGAGGCACAACTCGAAATCCTGCGCGCAAGGCAACAACAGGCGGAACTTGATCGACAGCGGCTCAATTCAAGTTCACCGGTCGACGGCACGCTCGACAGCTGGCTTATCGAACTCGGTGAGCGACCGCAGCCCGGGCAGCCGCTAGCGATAGTGCTCGCGGGTGGGCAGCCATACGCGCGCGTCTACGTTCCGGAAGAAATGCGCGTGGCAGTGGTGCCTGGCACGACAGCTGACATCCTGGTCGACGGCCGCGCCACGCCGTTGACCGGCAAGGTTCGCTGGGTGTCTGCGGAAGCCGCGTTTACACCCTTCTTTGCGCTGACAGAACACGATCGCGGCCGGCTGACCTACGTTGCGAAAATCGATATCGACTACGTTGGTGAACGACTCCCCGATGGCGTGCCCGTCACGGTGCACTTTGCCGGCGTGGAAAGGACCGGGCCTTGACCGAGTCCGGCAAATTCGCGATCGAGGCACGCGGGCTGACGAAGTCGTTCGGCACATTAACGGCGGTCGACAAACTCGATCTCGACGTACCCCGCTCGCGCATCTATGGTTTTCTCGGCCCGAACGGTTCGGGCAAATCGACGACCATTCGCATGCTGTGCGGACTGCTGACGCCGTCGGCGGGAGCAGCCACGGTCCTTGGTATCCGCCTCCCGGCCGATGCCAGCGAGTTAAAGCCACGCATCGGCTACATGACGCAGAAATTCTCGTTGTACAGCGAGCTTACAGTTCTGGAAAACCTGCAGTTTATCGCGGACATCTACGCGATCGCGCGCCGCACGCGGCAGGCTCGCATTGATGAGATTCTCGACCAGTACGACCTAGCCGATCGCCGCACACAGCTTGCCGGCACGCTGAGCGGCGGTCAGAAACAGCGCCTTGCCCTTGCCGCTGCGGTGCTGCATAAACCTGAACTGTTATTGCTTGACGAACCGACGAGCGCTGTCGACCCAAAAAGCCGCCGCGACTTCTGGTCCAAGCTGTTCGAGCTTGCCAACGGTGGTACGACGATCCTGGTTTCTACGCATTACATGGACGAAGCCGAACGCTGTCACCGTCTGGCGATACTCGACCGCGGCGTGAAAGTTGCCGATGGTTCGCCGGCCGAGCTGCAAAACAATATCGGCATGGCCGTCGTCGAAGTACTCGCGGAGGAGGCATTCCGCGCACAGAACGTGTTGCTTCCCGACAGGCGGATTGCCAGCGTTACGCAGCTGGGCATCCGACTGCGTGTCCTTGTGCAGAATGAGGTTAGCGAGCCGGTCGAACTCGTGAAACAGCTGCTTGGCCAAGCTAACATTGATGCGCAAACAGAAGTAACGCAACCGTCACTGGAAGACGTATTCGTTGCGGTTACGCTCGATCGCAACGGCCGGGAGCGTGCCGCATGATTGCACTGACGCGACTCATGGCCGTCATGCGCAAGGAATTTCAGCAGTTGCGCCGCGATCGCATTACCTTTGCGATGATCTTCGGCATTCCGGTAGTGCAGATCCTGCTGTTTGGCTACGCGATCAATTTCGATGTGCGCGATCTTTCTGCTGCTGTGGCCGACCAGGCGCAGACGCAGGCTTCGCGCCAGTTCATCGACAGCCTGCAACAGTCGCAAATTATCCAGATCGTTGCCGAAGTGCAGACCGCTGAACAGCTCGAAACGCAACTGCGCCGCGGCGAGATTTCCATCGGCGTCTACATCCCGCCAGACTTCGACCGCCGGGTTACAGACCCGCTGCGCCCTGCCGCGCAACTGCTGGTGGACGGCGCCGACCCGACGATCCTCAACATCGTTAACCGGCTGCGTTCGATGCCGCTCAATCTTGGCAATCCGCAGTCAGCTGCCGTGGTACAGGCAATCGAACTGCGCCCTTACTACAACCCCGAAGGCCGCACGGCCGTTAACGTGGTACCCGGCCTGATCGGTATCATCCTGACGCTGACGATGATGCTGTTCACCGCCGTAGCCATCGTGCGGGAGCGTGAGCACGGCAATCTTGAACTGCTGATCAATACGCCGGTTTCAACGACGCAGCTCATGGTGGGCAAGATCGTTCCTTACATTTTGATTGGGCTTATTCAGCTCGCGCTGATCGTCGGGGTTGGACGCTTGTTGTTTGACGTGCCGGTGCGCGGCAGCATCCTGCACTTGTATATTGCCGCGAGCGCCTTTATTGCGGCGAACCTTGCGCTTGGGCTTTTCCTGTCAACGATTGCACGCAGCCAGTTCCAGGCAATGCAGCTGACCTTTTTCATACTGCTCCCAACGATTCTGCTATCGGGCTTCGTATTTCCGTTCGACGGCATGCCCTTGGTTGCGCGCTGGATTGGCGAGCTGTTGCCGAATACGCACTTCATCCGCATGACACGCGGCATCATGCTGCGAGAAGCGAGTGTCTGGGAGCTCTATCCGGAACTGCTGGCGCTGCTTGGCTTTACGCTAGTCGCCATGACGGCCGCTGTGCGCCGTTTTTCGCGCCGACTCGACTAAGCGGTTAAATTTGTGTTCGCCGGATTCGCCTCCCGCGGCGTTCGCGCACGGTGCGCACAGCAATGCGTACGGAAAATCCGCAAGGCGTTCATCCGAAATAGTTGCCGCGCACTTTGTGCATTGGCCATAGGAGCCATCGTCAAGGCGGTTCAGTATCGCGCGTACCAGTAATAACTCGCCGGTGGCATCATTGCCGATGGTATCAATCAGCTCGCTGTCTTCCTTGCCGGATAGCGCCATTTGCCTGTCGCCAACCGTCTTGCCGCGGAGTAAATCGATAAGGTCTTCAAGTTCCTGCTGACGTGCCAATAACTGACGCCGAATGGCATCATTGTCACGAAAAATCATTGTTGTAATTGCGTGCTAAGTCAAAGTATCCCGGCATTCAATCATCAAACAAACTTTCACACCATGAGGTAAACACCCCAGATTCCGGTCGGCCCTGACCACAGGACGGTGCTCCAGCAGTTACAACATGAATCAGATCTCAGTCTATTCCGTCCACAAGCCACTGCCGTGCGCGACCGATCTCAGCGGGCACGAAATGCCGTACATCAACCCGCGTTAATGGCTGCATTACGTCCACCATTTTTTCAATCCACTTCTTGTCACAGACAACGGCGGCGCGACCCACGTGCCGCATATTGCTGAGCGCCCAACGCAGGTCGTCCCAGATCACGGACGGCGACATCTTGCCGATACTGCGAATCTCCTCCAGCACGTCAACACTGCCGTAGTCGGCGATCTTGCTGTTGACCTCTGCGATGACCGCGTCGAAATCCTCGCGAGTGACCGCGCCATCCAGCGTGAATTCAACGATGTTGCTGTTCGGAATACTGTGAAACGTAAGCATCACTTCTCCCCCCCCTGGCGACGGAAACACGCTCTTTGGGCACCAATACTAGTCCTCGAAAATTGCACAGGACACTGCGGTATTCACGTATACAAGCCCGGTGACGTCAGTGGTAGGAATGGTATAGCGCTTACTGATGTGGAGTCCTGCCATGAACAAATTGGGTGTGTACGTTGTCGCAGCAGGCCTGTTGCTGCTGGCCGGCTGCGGTCGCGATTCAATGTCAGAGATCGGCTTCAGTTTGCCGCCTGGGGACGCAGTCGCAGGCCGCGAGTCATTCCTGTACATGCAATGCAACCAGTGCCACACGGTATATGGTGAAGACCTGCCAACAGTGCCCTTCACGGACCCGCCGTACGTGCAACTCGGCGGCCCGGTGACCTCAATCAAGACTTACGGCCAGCTTGTCACTGGCATCATCAATCCGTCACACGAACTGGCCGAGGGCTATGCCAAGGAGATGGTGTCTGAAGACGGCCAGTCCAACATGTACATTTACAATCGCTACATGACCGTGCAGGAACTGGTTGATATCGTGATGTTCCTGCAGCCGCATTACGATGTTGTAGTGCCGAATACCACCTACCGGGTCTACCGCCCATAAGCTGAATTGCGGCGAAAGCGATGAGCACGCCTGTCGAACAACAGGCGTATCCGCCATTTGCGGTCTATAATCGCGATCAGCCGGGCTGCGCAACAGCGTGCCTGCAAAAAAATCATCAATCACCGGGGTATTTTCTGCAGTGACTCATCCACCCGCAGTGCATGTCGTCGATGACGACCGGTCGATCCGGCACGCCATGGAAATGTTGATGCGGTCCGTGGATCTGCCGCACCACATTTTCGCCTCTGGCGCGGAGTTCCTGGTGCATTACAACGCTGCCTGCCGCGGCTGCCTGATTCTCGATATTCGTATGCCGGGTATGGGCGGCCTGGAGCTGCAACGCAAGCTGCATGAGCTGGACAGCAGCCTGCCGATTATTTTTATCACCGGCTTTGGCGATGTGCCGATGGCAGTCGAAGCGATTCAGAAAGGCGCGTTCGACTTCATCGAAAAGCCGTTCCGCGATCAGGAGTTGCTGGAGCGCATCGAAAAGGCGATGGCGCTCGACGCCGAGAAACGTGAGCACGAAGAAGCGCTGGCCGGCACGCGTGAACGCCTGTCGCGCCTCACGCCCCGCGAACGCGAGGTTCTCGATCTCGTTGTAACAGGCAAAGCCAACAAGATGATTGCTCACCAACTGGGTGTCAGCCAGCGAACCGTCGAGATCCATCGCGCGCGGGTCATGGAAAAGATGGAGGCGCGCTCGCTCGCTGAACTGGTGCGTATGCACCTCGACAGCTAGGATTCAGGCGCGGCGCTGTTCGCGCTCGGCAGCACTCGCGCAGTCGAGGCACTGCGACGCATAAGGGTAAGCCTGCATCCGCGCAGCCGCGATTGGATCGCCACAGGCTTCACAGATTCCGTAGCTGCCGTCAGCAAGTCGTGCCAGCGTGGCATCGATAAGTGCCCGTTCTTCGATGGCATCGTTGCCAAGTGCATCCACTACGTCGCTGTCCGTGAGTTCTTTGGCTCGCTCTTTCGAATCACGGTCGAGGCCCCGCGTGATGTTGCTGTGGATTCGCGCAAGCAGCTCATCGAGTTCGGCGCGCCTTGCGGCAAGATGCTGGCGCAATTTGGCCTGCGCTTTATTATTCAATGACACGGCACCCTCCGGTTGCGTATGAGCGGATCCCAATCTAAGGGTATTCCCGCTGTTCAGGCCATGCGTAGTTTCCCCTATCCGCGCGCGCAGCACGGATAGGTATAAACCGCGAGTGCTTAAGCAGGATGCCGTATAGGCGACGGGCGGCCTTCGCCCTATTGTGCAATCAGGCCTTCTTGCGAGGCCCCCACTACGCTCAAGACAAGGTGACGCCATGCAAAACTTCAAGAAAATTCTCTGTGTCATCGACCCGACGACCAAAGTGCAGCACGCGCTGGGCCGCGCCACCTGGCTTGCTGGCAAAACGGGTGCCGCAGTCGAGCTACTGCTTTGCTACTACAACGAATACCTGAGCGGTGACCGCTTTTTCGATTCCCGCTCTCTGGCGAAGGCGCGCAAAGAGGTGCTGGACGGCCACCTGCAGTACCTTGAATCCTTAGCGAAGCCGTTACGAGACGCAGGCCTTACCGTGACCACCAGCTCTACCTGGGATCATCCATTGCATGAGGGTATCGTGCGCCATGCAGCTGAATGCAAAGCAGATCTTGTCATGAAAGATACGCATTACCATTCCAGTGCTTCGCGGGTACTGCTGACCAATACCGACTGGCAACTGATTCGAACGGTCGCTCCCCCCTTGTGGCTCGTCAAGCCCCGCGACCTGGCCGAGCCGCCGGTGTTCATTGCGGCAATCGACCCGATGAACGAGCATGACAAGCCGGCCGCGCTCGATGATGAAATCCTCATTCTCGGCAAGGCACTGGCGGCGACCTGCGGCGGCGACCTGCAGGCGTTTCATGCCTACGATCCGCGCATCGCGATCGCTACCGCGTCTGCGAACGCGTATTTACCCGTGTCGCTGCCGCTCGATGCGATCGAAAAGCAGATGCGCGAGCAGCACGGCAAGCGCTTCAATGAAATCATCAGCTATCACGGGATTCGCGAGGACCGTGCATATTTGATCTCCGGACGTACTCACGAGGAGCTGCCCGCGCTGGCGGTAGAAAAGAACGCAGACGTCATCGTGATGGGCGCTGTCGCGCGCAATCGCTGGAAGCGCCTGTTCGTTGGCGCAACGGCCGAGCGCACGCTGGATCATCTCCCCTGCGATTTGTTGATCGTGAAGCCAGACTGGTTTCACACGCCGGCTGAAATTCTGGAAAACAAAGACGTCGCTGCGTAGCACCGGCGGCAAGCAATGTCAGCAAACCCGGGCTTCACGCCCGGGTTTTTTTTGTCATTGGAGGATCAATTGATTGAATCCACAGCGATTGCTGCAACTTGCGCTGTCGCTCAGTATGCCGCCGTCAGCATCAGCCACAGCTTGCGGGTATCGGCGAATGCTGCGTTATCGGCATTGAACGCGGCCGCTTTCAGCAACAGGCCGTAACGCTCACCGAGTTTACGGCTGGCCGATACGTCGATTTCTGAACCCCAGTCCGCGCCGCCGTCTGCCGCACTGACCTGGTGCCAGGTGCCAGCAAATGCCCAGTTACCCTGCTTCACGCTGACAGTGGCAAACAGGTCGTCGATGCCGGCGTCCGGCGTGTTCAGGAAGACGTCGGCCCAGCCCTGGAACGCGTGCAGCGTCGCAAGCGGCGTGCGAAACGCTTTGCCGGCAGCAGTCTGGTCACCACCGAGCGATTCGTAGCCAAGACCAAGCGACAGCATGTCTGTCACAGCGATCGCCGCGTCGAAGCGATAGTAAGTCGCGCGATAGTCGACAGGCGCGGACGCCGCATCGGACTGGCTGGCGATTTCACCCGTCAATGTCATCTTACGTTCACCGGCAGGAATGCTGCCGTTCAAACGCGCACCGACGGTCAGCGTCGAGAACGCAGAGACATCGTCATCGTCAATGCGATAGGCATAGGCGGAGAGTGTCCAGGTTTCGGGCAACATGAAGCGCGCATTGAGAAGGTGCGTGTTGCTGTCGTCGCGACCCGCCGGTGAAGAATCACCGAAGATCCGGTTGACGCGGGTTACGTAGGAATACTGCAGTTCGGTTTGCTCGAGTCCGTTCCATTTCAAGGTCGCGCCATCGTAGGTTTGTTCGTTTTGTCGCCAGCCAACGCCGCCTACAAACCGCTGATTATCAAGCAGAATTCTCTGCCGACCGAGACGTAGCAGGATATCCGGAATAGCGCCGAAGTCGAGATAGAGCTGGTTCAGATCGGCGCCATCCGGGTCCGCCACGACAGGGTACTGCGTGCGGTTTGGACTCGTGCCGCCACCGCTGTTGAAGTCATCGACCAGCAGCTCGGCAACGTAGTCGAACTCTACGAAGCCTTTGATGTTCCTGAATGGCAAGGTGGCGTAGTTGAGTCGCAGGCGCAGCGTCGATGCGCTGGCAGTTTTGGCAATGTTGTCCTGGTCAACATGTTCGAAGCGGTAGCGCAGATCAACGCCCGCGTCGCCGCTACTGATCGCCGTTGCGAGATCGTTGGGCGTTGCTTCCTGTGCCTGTGCCAGCAACGGCAGGAAAGGCGAAACAAGCAACGCGCAACAGGCCAGCGTTTGCCAGCCTGTTGCGCGTGGTCGCTCTCCCCCGCTCTCTTCGTCAATAGACATCGTTGACGGTGTTGTAAATATTGAACTTGCCGGTCGGTGTAACGATTTCAGGGCCCTTGATGACATGCTTCAACTTGCGGGTCTTGTCATCGACAACAACGATCGCCGATTCCTCTTTCTGCCCGCTCCACACCGAGAACCAGACTTCATCACCCGCCATATTGAACTCCGGTTGCACGACACGCTTCGGTCCTGGCCCGAGCTCAGCCCAGGCCGCGATGGGCAGAATCTCGAAGCCTTTATCGAGATTGTCGATATCGAACACGGCGACGCTTTGCGAAAACGCTTCGTCGGGATTCAGTGGCGCATCAACCCAAAGATTGCGCGACTTCGGATGCGATTTGACGAACAGTGAACCACCACCCATGCCGTCCAGCACGCGCACCACTTTCCAGGCGTTGTCAGGATGTCCTTCGGGATCGGTGCCGAGGAACGTGACATTTGCATTACCGAGCGCACTCGTCACCCAGACTGGTCCGAATTGAGGATCATCGATGTTGGCGCCGCGTCCTGGATGCGGAATTTTCTCAACATCGACCAACGCGGTGAGCTTTCGATCGCGCGAATCGACGATCGCAATCTTGTCGGACTGGTTAGCCGCGGTCATGAAATAGCGTTTCGAGCGATCCCAGCCGCCATCGTGCAGGAAGCGGGCGGCCTCGATATCCGTGATGCTGAGCGCGTCAATGTCCTCGTAGTTCACTAGCAGGATATGCCCCGTCTCTTTTACGTTGACGATGAACTCCGGATGCTGATGCGAGGCAACAATCGCGGCAACCCGCGGCTCCGGATGGTATTCCTGCGTATCCACGGTCATGCCACGCGTCGAGACGATCTTCAGTGGCTCAAGCGTGTCGCCATCCATGATCGTGAACTGCGGTGGCCAGTAGGCGCCGGCGATTGCGAGCTTGTCCTCGTAGCCGTGGTATTTCGACGTCTCAACGGAGCGCGCTTCAAGACCGATTTTGATTTCGGCGACGATGGTCGGCGTCTCGGTCCACAGATCAATCATGTCGATCTTGGCGTCGCGACCGATCGTGAACACGTATCGGCCAGAGGCGCTGGGGCGCGAGATGTGCACCGCGTAGCCGGTCGGCAGGATGCCGACGATCTCTTTCGTATCGCCATCAATGATCGCGACCTTGCCGGCATCGCGCAGCGTGACCGCAAAGTAGTTGTCGGTATTGCGCTTGTGCTGCGGTTTCGTGGGGCGCTCCTCTGGCGGCACCAGCAGTTTCCACGTCGCCCGCATGTCTTCCATGCCGAACTCCGGCGGCTCCGGCGGCTCCTGCTGCAGGAAGCGCGCGAGAATATCGATCTCTGTTTCGGTTAGCTCTCCGGACGTACCCCAGTTCGGCATACCCGCCGGCGAGCCGTAGGTGATCAGCGCTTTCAGGTAGTCAGTGCCTTTCGTGCGCGTGATGTCCGGCGTCAGCGGCTTGCCGGTAGCGCCCTTGCGCAGCACGCCGTGGCAGCCGGCGCAGCGTTGAAAATACACTTTCGTCGCTGTCGCGTATTCGGCCTCGCTCAGCACAGGGCCGTCGACATCCATGACGGCACGCGTGTCTTCCGGCGGAATCGCAGACGGTGCGCCCTTGTAGCGCATCTCACCTTCCGTAGTACCGGTATGACGCTCGCCTTCGGCACGATCCTGCTGCCCCAGCGATGTCCTTAGTGCGGCAACTTCCGCAACGCTGACTGCCGCATAGTTGTTGCCCCAGGAGGAAAAGACATAGGTCATCGCCGCCGCGAGATCTTCGTCGCTCAGGTATCCCATGCTGGGCATAACGCTGTTGTATTCCTTGTCGTTCACCGTGATCGGGCCGGACAGGCCGAACAGGGCGACCGACAACACTTCCTTGCGGTCACGCTTCAGGAAGTCCGAATTGGCGAGCGGCGGAAACGCGCCTGGCAGGCCCATGCCGGTCGGCTGGTGACAGGCCGCGCAGTTTGTCTGGTACACCGTCTTGCCTTGTGCGAGCAGCGCTTCCATTGCCTGGCCCTGCTGCGTTTCGGCGTTGTGTACTTCCGCCGCCGCTTGTGCGGACGCGCTACCGCTGCTTGCCAGCAGCATGCCTGCCACGGTCGGTAACAGAAGATGTTTGTTGCGTTGGGTAAAGCTAGTCATGTCACGCTCCCGCGTCATTACCAATTCAGGTTAAAGCTTAAAGAGACATTGCGGCCCGGCTGTGCGAGATGCTGCAGCAGCGGGTCATCCACCGCGGCACCGCGCACGGCGGACCAGTGCCAGTAGGTCTTGTCGGTGAAATTATTTAGTGCGGCACGCAGCGTCAGCCGCTCGCCGATTTTCTGCGTCAGGAATAAATCAGCGACCACGTAGCCGGCCGGCTTGAACAACTCACCGGTGGTTTCATCGCGCTTGTCCCAGGCTTCGGTGCCGGTTGCCTGCAGGCGCAACGTGCGCTGTCCATCAGCCTGCTGCCATTCCATGCCGAGTACCGCCTGTGCAGGACCGACCGAATTAAGCGCTTGCTGATTGTCCCGATTCTCGCCGTCCGCAAAGTAAAGTGATCCGTCAATAACGACATCGCGCAGTTGGCCCGACAACATGTACTCCCAACCGGCTTCGACCCCTGAGATCACAGCGCTGTCGATGTTTTGTGCCTGGAACAGGATACGGCCGCTGACGGGATCGGTCCCGACGCGAACGCGCGACTCGATGAAGTCGTCGTAGTCAGCGCGAAACACAGCGGCGTGCAGAGTGAGCGACTCACCCCGCCAGCGCATCCCGACCTCGACGGCATCTGAACTTTCCGAGCGCAGCGCAGGGTTCGGCACTGCCCGGTAGTTAAAAAACGGAATCTCGAGACCGATGTTCGCGTCCTCGTACGGCGGCGCGCGGAAGCCATGGCTGTACTGCGTGTAGAGATCAAGTGAGTCACCGACGTGCCAGGTCAAACCGAACTTTGGCGACAGGTCGGTCTCTGCCAGTGATACCGGCTCAGCGAACGGGTAATCCTCGGCATACATTGCGTCTGCGCGTGGCCGCATCCGGTAGCGGTCTGCGCGCAAGGCAACGACCACGGATAAATCACCGACATCCAGCGCGTCCTGCACGAACGCACCCCACTCCTCGGAACGACTGCGTGGAAAATCGCGCAGCGGAAAAATCTCACCCAGCAGGTCATTGGTCGTCGCACCACTGGCAAGATCCGTTTCCAGGCCATCGCGGTACTCTTCCGTCAGTCGCTCACGGTATTCGATGCCAACGCTGAGGCGCTGATCGATCGCGCCCGTATCAAAACTCCGGTGCAGGTTCAGTTCGATACCGCGCGTGTCCTGGTCAAACTGGAAGTAACGGTCTATCGATACCGGGCGCCGCGCTGCGGCGCGCTCATCGAGCGTGGTCTGCCGGACGCTGGAAGTCTGCAGGTAGGCGCGCAGCACGCCGTCTTCAACGAGACGATCCGGCGCGCCAAATTCCCAGGCGGCATTCACAAGCTGCATGCGGTAGTCGTCGTCGCCTTCCAGCGCGGTGGTGGAGCGGTAACGGCCGGCACCCAGCATCGAATTGAGATCCGACTGCACGCTGGAATCCTGGTGAATGCCGCCAAGTCGCAGCACAGAGCCATTGGACGTTTCGACAACCAGCTTCGCCAGCGCCGCACGGCGGCGCGCATTGCGAAAGTCGAGCACTTCATCGGCAGCTGCCGACGGCATTTCATCCCCGTCGTAAAAACTGCCACCGAGCAGAAAACCGATGCCGCCATCGCTGTGTGCCAGCAACGCGGTGTTGTTCAGGCCGTTATCGACGTCGCGCCACACCGTTTGCCAGTTGCCGCCGGTGCCGTTCCTGCCGGTCAGATCGGCCGGATCCGGAGTCGAGGTCGCGATGACGCCGCCGATTGCCGAGCTGCCGTATAGCGCCGAAGCCGGTCCGTGCAGCACCTCGATCCGCTGCACCATGCCGGTACTCAGGAAATCGCGCGTCGCGTTGGAAAAACTGCCAACATCGAACTGGTCTGAAAGCGGCACGCCGTCGATCAGTACAGCAACGCGATTGCCGCCAATACCGCGAATATTGATGCTCTCGCTGCCGAAGCGCGTGCCCGACTGCTCGCTATCGATTCCGGGCACGTAGCGGAAAATATCGTCTGCTGTTATCGCCAGGATCGCGTCAATTGCGGCTCGATCGACAACAGTCACGTTCGCTGCAACGTCACGTATCGAACGCGGTTGTTTGCTGGCAACTACGACGATTTCGTCGAGGGGCGCTGCCTTTTCTTCTCGCGCGTTTGCCGGCTCCTGCCCTGCCGCAGCAGCCGGCAGAGTGCAGAGCGACATAATCAACAAGAACAGCGTGGCGCCGGGCTCGCGTCCGGCGATCGTGAATATCGACATCCCTGAGTCAGCTCCCGCAATACTGTTTTTATTGCATCAACAGTGCCAGAAGGGCATTAGGACGCTATACGTAGCTATACGTAGCTACACGTATACGCGTTCAGGGGGCGAGGGTTGCATGCGCGCACGCGCTGCTGAGCGGGAACTCGAAAGCTAGACTGTCTTGCCTATCAGGCCTGAAGGAATGGCAGCGGCTGCGAGGTTCAGCAGCTCGTCGGTGGGTACGGGCTTGCTCATGACAATGCAGTTCTTCAGCCGTTTCGCATCGTCAACCACTTTGGACGTATCGCCACTGACGATGAACGCCGGTAAATCCTTACCACAATGCTCGCGTACCCACGATACGGCTTCCACTCCGTTTGAGCCGTCGAGCAAATGGTAGTCGGAAATAATCAGGTCAGGCGGATTAGCCGAATCGGCCACCACTGCCTGTGCACCGGCCAACGATTCCGCCAGCAGTACTTCGTAACCCTCGGCTTTCAGGAGCAGTGTCCAGGCACTCGATACCTTGCGATCATCTTCGATCAACAGCACGAGTCCGCCGCCGGCATTGTGATCAGCTGGACTTTGGTCTGGTTCGTCGGGCGGGATCGCCTGCGAGTCGTCAACGATCGGGACGATTACCGAGAAGCGCGAACCCTTGCCGACGGTGGACTCGACCACAACCTCGTGATCCAGCAACTCCGCAAGCCGGCTGACGATCGCAAGCCCCAGGCCGAAGCCTTCGTTGTTCGCGCCGGGACTCTTGATCTGGTGAAACTCGCGAAAGATTTCTTCCAGATGTTCGCTGGCAATTCCAATACCGGTGTCCTTTACATCGATACTCAATTTGCCATCGAGCTTGCGCAGGGTCAGGGCGACTTCACCTTGCTCGGTGTAACGAATCGCGTTTGACACGAGGTTCTGGATAATCTCGCTCAACAGGTTCGGGTCGCTGCGAATTACGGTTCCGTTCGGCTGCGCCATGAATTTCAGATTTTTCTGCTTCGCCTGCCGCGAAAATTCAGCCGACAATCGATCTATCAGACGTTTAACCGGGAGGTCCTCGAACTCCGGTTTAACAGCACCGGCATCCAGCCGACTGATATCGAGCAGCGAATTTAACAGATTGGTCATGGCATCCAGCGAATGCTGCTGGCTCTGGATCATTTCCTGTGCGAGCTCGCCCTTCACCGTGCGTCGCAATGCACCATTTAATAAGCTTAACGCCTGTACCGGCTGCCTCAGATCGTGGCTCGCCGCGGCGAGGAATGCCGTGTTCGCCTTGTGCGCACGCTCCGCGACCTGGCGCGCTTCAATGAGTTCGCTCTCCATGACTTTACGCTCCGTGACATCACGAATAACGCTGGAGACAAACGTGCCACCCGCCGAGCGCACGGGGCTGAGACTGATTTCAACCGGAAACTCGCTGCCATCGGCACGACGCGCATAGAGCTGCATGCCAATACCCATAGGCCTGAGCTTGGGGTCGGCGACAAACCCGCGCCGGTGAGTCACGTGTTGATCGCGTACGCGTTCGGGCAGCAGCATTTCAATCGGTTCGCCAAGCAGCTGCTCGCGCGGGTAGCCGAACATTCTTTCCGACTGGTCGTTGGCGATGGCGATGCGACCGTTCTGGTCGACGATGATCATCGCGTCGGGTGCTGCCTGCAGCAGCTCGCGAAAATAAGCTTCGGAAGAATCCCGATCAGTGATGTCGCGAATCGTGCTGGCGACGAAATGCTCGTCGCCGTTCTCGATCGGCGTCAGCGAGATTTCGGCCTCGAAGGTCTCACCACTCTTGCGCAGGCCATGCAGGCTGAGTCCTGACACGAGTGGCCGTGCATGTGGAGCGCCGCGATAGCGTTCGCGATGATTCGCGTGCTGAGCGCGCGCGGCCTCGGGTATCAGCATCTCGACAGGCTCGCCCTGCATCTCCGCCGCCTTGTAACCAAACAGCCGCTCGGCCTGCGCGTTGGCAAACAGAATCCTGCCCTTGCCCGAGACAACGACCATCGCGTCGCTGGCTGAAGACAGCAACTGCTGTACCGCTTTGGAAGACAGATCCATGGTCATCGGATTTAGAGGGGCCTGTTGCAGCCTGTGCCATACGGGATACTACCTAGTCGGCTACCTCATTGTCGTGCTGCGCGACATTATTGGCAGTGCGCTGCTGAACCGAAAGGCTCGCGCCCAACCCGAAATCACTACCATTCTTGGCGGGCTACTCACAGAGCACTGCGTATCCGGCGCGGGCCATAGCTGTTGTGGCGATCGGCGCTGCGAAAGCCATCCAATCGCCAGGGTCAAACGATGCGGGCAACTAGAAGACCCTGCTCAGCATCCTGAGTGATACAACGAACAGAAACATTCCAAACCCGACGGTAAGTTGTCTTTGCGACAAGCGATGCGCGAGAGCAGCGCCGAGCGGTGCGGCCAGCCAGGTGGTTGGTGCTATCAGTGCGAAGCCGACGAAATTGACGAACCCGAGGCTGCCCGGTGGCAGGCGCGGATCGCCGTAGCCTGTCACGATGAAGCCGAGCGTTCCCGGCAGGCTGATAACCAGTCCGAACAGGGCCGCAGTGCCGACAGCGCGGTGAATCGGCTGGTTCATCAGCGTCAGGGCTGCGACGCTCAGGGTGCCGCCGCCGATGCCCATCATGCTGGAGATGCCGCCTATCGCAAACGGCACGCTCGTGATCGCAACACCGCGCGGCACCTCGCGGGCAAGAATCTTGCCGTCGAGTGGCAATAACATCTTGATGCCGATCAGCAGCGCCATCACGGCAAAGATTGCCGCAAGCACGTCGCTGTGCACGCGTGACGCGAGCCAGGCGCCGGCCAGCGCTCCCAGCAAGACGAACACAGCCCAGCGCTTCACCAGCTCAATATCTACCGCGCCGCGCCGGTGGTGCGCGCGTGCCGAAGAAATTGACGTGGGGATGATGGTTGCCAGCGACGTTGCAACGGCAACGTGCATGCGAATCGCCGGATCGGTATCAAAGAACGTCAGCGCAAGATCGAGCGCGGGCACGATGACAATGCCGCCGCCAATGCCGAACAGCCCTGCCATGATGCCGCCGACGGCGCCGGTCAGGAGCATTGCGACGGCTAACAGCAGCAGCTCGTTCACGGTGGGTCAGCGCGTGAGGATGCGAGCGTGATGGCGGAGATGGTCTTCGATGAATGTCGCGATGAAGTAATAGCCGTGGTCGTAGCCCTTGTGCCGACGCAGCTTGAGCTTGATGCCGCGCGCCGTGCAGGCGGCCTCGAACAGATCCGGGTTTAGCTGCTTGTCGAGAAACTGGTCGGCGAGACCCTGGTCGATGAGGATTTTTTCGGCCGGCACCTCGTGCAGGTTCTTGGCAACCTCGACGGCGTCGTAGTCGCCCCAGCTTGAGCGATCCTCACCCAGGTAGTAACTCAGGGCCTTATGGCCCCAGGGACTGTTCAACGTGCTGCAGATAGGGGCGAAGGCAGAGATTGAACGGTAGAGGTCGGGATTGCGCAGGCCGAGCGTCAGCGCACCGTGACCGCCCATCGAATGTCCCGTGATGCCGTGGCGTTCGCGATCGGCCGGAAAATTGGCGAACAACAGCTCATTGAGCTCGCGCGTCACGTAGTCGTACATGTGGTAATGATGATTCCACGGCGTCTTCGTGGCATTTAAATAGAAACCGGCGCCAAGTCCAAAATCGTATTGGCTGTGCGGATCGTCGGGCACGCCGTCGCCACGCGGACTGGTATCGGGCGCAATCAGCATCAATCCCAGCTCTGCGGCCACCCGCTGCGCGCCACTTTTCATCATGAATGTTTCTTCGGTGCAGCTAAGACCCGACAAAAAGGTCAGTACCGGCACCTTGCCGTGTTTTGCCTGCGGCGGCACGAACACCGAAAAGCGCATGTCGCAACTCGTCGTGTCCGCAGCGTGCTTGTAAAAACCGACCGTGCCGTCGAATGCGGCATGTTCACTTAATGTTTCCATGAGGCCTGCCGTTTATCTGGTGCCCGGGCGACGAGCGTCGCCCGCAATTATT
>JBATFU010000102.1:0-2534 GCA_049665065.1 Woeseia sp.
ATGCCGATGATCCCGGAGGCGGCGGTTGCGATGCTGGCCTGCGCGCGTATCGGTGCCGTGCACTCTGTCGTGTTTGGCGGATTTTCGCCGGAGGCGCTCGCCGGGCGCATTCACGATTGCGAATCCAATATTGTGATCACTGCCGATGAAGGGCGACGTGGCGGCAAGATCATTCCGCTCAAGGCCAACGTCGATGCGGCCGCTGCGCACGAGGCCGTGACCACGCTAAAGAAGGTGCTCGTGGTACGCAATACCGGCAACAAGATCGACTGGGACGACCAACGCGATGCGTGGTTACACGAACTTGAAGAGGAAGTGGACAGCGACTGCCCGTGCGAAGAGATGGCGGCTGAAGATCCGCTGTTTATTCTTTACACCTCGGGCTCGACCGGCAAGCCCAAAGGTGTACTGCACACGACCGGTGGTTATCTCGTCTATGCCGCTCTGACCCACAAGTACGTGTTCGATTATCATCCCGGCGACATCTACTGGTGTACCGCAGACGTTGGCTGGGTTACGGGTCACAGCTACATCGTCTATGGCCCGCTTGCGAACGGCGCGATCACCTTGATGTTTGAAGGTGTGCCCAACTACCCGAGCGCGTCGCGTTTCTGGGAGGTGTGCGACAAACACGCGGTAAACATTTGCTACACGGCGCCAACTGCGATTCGCGCGCTGATGCGGGAAGGCGATGCCCCGGTCAGGCGCACGTCACGCAAAAGCCTGCGCCTGCTCGGCAGCGTCGGTGAACCGATCAATCCGGAGGCCTGGGAGTGGTACTACCGCGTGGTAGGCGACGAACGTTGCCCGATCGTCGATACCTGGTGGCAAACGGAAACGGGCGGCATCCTGATCACGCCATTGCCCGGTGCAACGGCCCTGAAGCCCGGATCAGCAACGCTGCCATTTTTTGGAATTCAGCCTGCAATCGTCGATGCCGAAGGCCGGGAGCTTGCAGGTGCAGTGGCCGGCAATCTCGTCATCAACGACAGCTGGCCCGGCCAGATGCGCACTGTGTACGGCGATCACCAGCGTTTTGTCGAAACCTACTTTTCGATGTTTCCCGGCCGTTACGTAACGGGAGACGGCGCACGCCGCGATGAGGATGGTTACTACTGGATCACCGGCCGTGTCGATGACGTCTTGAATGTGTCGGGTCATCGCATGGGCACGGCGGAGGTCGAGAGTGCGCTTGTTGCGCATCCGCAGGTAGCCGAGGCCGCAGTCGTGGGCTATCCGCACGACATCAAGGGGCAGGGCATCTACGCCTACGTGACCTTGATGGAAGGAGTGGCGCCCGGCGATGAACTGCTCGCGGAGCTGCGCAAATGGGTACGCAAGGAGATCGGTCCCATCGCGACGCCGGATTTGATTCAGTGGGCGCCGGCGCTACCGAAAACGCGTTCCGGCAAGATCATGCGCAGAATACTGCGCAAGGTTGCGGAGGACGATTTTTCGAACCTGGGGGATACCTCAACGCTGGCCGATCCGGGCGTTGTTAAAGACCTCATCGAGAATCGGCAAAACCGCCAGGCCTGACAACGACTGGTTGCGTGCCGCGTTACTTCGCGGCCGCGGCCCGCTGTTTGCTGGCTTCTTCGGCGTTCAGGATTTTTGTTGGCGTCGTTGCTGCCGCATTGACGTCACCGCGATTGTTGGCCAGGTGGTCCGCACGGTCCATGCGCTTGTATTCCGCCACGTGCTTCTCATAGGCGCGCACAAACTCTTCAGCCATGTGCTGCGGGAATGGTCCCGAGCCGGTCTGGGTCGCTATCGGATACAACTCACGATACAGATCCCAGTACTTCAGCTTGGCTAACGCGCCGATCAGCGGCTTGCTTTTCGAGTTGCGATCGAAGGTTTCCTGCAGTTCATCCGGATCGAAGCGTGCACTGAATTCCGTAAACGCACTCATCATGGCTTCAAGCATCGCGTCCTGGTGGAACTTCAGGTCGCGGCAAACTTCTTTGACGCTGTCGACCGGGCCAAGGTATTCGCCCTTCTTGCCAACCAGCAGCTGCTTCATCGAATCCTGCGCGTTCTCCGCGAGTTTCAGCGGGTTATTGTGACGCGGCAGTACGGTTGTCTGGTCGAGGCGGAACATGCACTTGACGTTCGCGCGGCCCGCCAGGAGTTCGGTCGTGCCATGCACGAACTGCCGCAACAGCTGACCTGCGTTGAGCATGACTTCGCGAGGATCCAGCGATGGATGGATGTCGTCGGGTTGCACGCCTGCGCCCTGGAAAAACGCGTTCAGCAGTTCCTGGCCCTGCGGCTGGTTCTTGCGGTTGCCGACACCGAAGGGGTTAACGGCTTCAGCACGCTTCGGTTTGGCTTTTCCTTTCGCATTGGCCTGCTTGGCCGGCTCCATGCGCGTGGTGCCGAACAGGACCGATTGGAATTCGCCGTCGCCGGTGATTTCTTCTTCGTCTAGTAACTGCACGCCAGTGCGCTGGGACTCCTCAGGCACGACCTCGTCCATATGGCCTTCGGTCGATTTGGTCTGCTCTGGCTGCTGGCTCTCTACTTCTTCG
>JBATFU010000103.1:0-3165 GCA_049665065.1 Woeseia sp.
CCGAGTTCGTCTTCCAGCCAGCGGCATTTTTCGTCGCTGCCGGCAGTGCCAACAACGCGCAGGTCTTCCGCTTTGCCTATCTGGCCGACCATCGAACCCACCGAGCCCGCGGCGCC
This sequence comes from Woeseia sp., assembly GCA_049665065.1. GTDB lineage: Bacteria > Pseudomonadota > Gammaproteobacteria > Steroidobacterales > Woeseiaceae > Woeseia. The sequence continues at coordinate 117 of JBATFU010000103.1, forward strand.
TGAGACAAACAGCGTTTCGCCAGCTTTCGGTTTACCCACTTTGATCAAGCCCTGGTAGGCAGTCAGTCCCGGTAAGGCCAGCACGGACAGCACCGCGTCGGCCGGTATGCCGGGCGGCAGCGGCTGCAATCCTGCACCGGTGCTGACCGCGTACTCGGTCCAGCCGATCATGCCAACCACGCGGCTGCCCACTTTGAACTGGTCGTGTTTCGACTCGACCACTTCGGCGACGCCGCTGGAGCGCATGATGTCGCCAAGCTGTACGGGCGGTATATAAGAGTTCGGGTCGTCACTCATCCAGCCACGCATGGCCGGATCCAGTGACATATGCGTTTGCTTCAGCAGCATTTCACCGTCGTTGAGTTCCGGTGTCTCCAGTGTCACAGTCTCGAACACGTCAGGCGTAATTTTCGTTTTCGGCCGTTTGACGAGTTTTATGGCTTTGTATTTCATGCAGGCTCCCGCGCTGATTCGCTCTCAAAAAGGAAGTGTACGCGTAAATGGCACGCTGATTTTCGCAAATGCCGCTCCGATCGCATGAACCATCGATGGTGAGGTCACCATGTCACTGCTAGCAGAAGCTGTCATATTTCTTGCCGCCGCAACGTTCGTTGTGCCTTTATCGAAGTGGCTCGGTTTTGGTTCGATTATCGGCTACCTCGTGGCGGGACTGATACTCGGGCCCTGGGGCGTCGGACTTGTATCAGACGTGGACGCCGTCCTGCACTTCGCCGAGATCGGCGTGGTCATGCTGCTGTTTGTTATCGGCCTGGAACTGCAGCCCGCGCGTTTACGGATCCTGCGCCGCTCCGTGTTTGGCCTTGGCGCAGCGCAGGTCGTCATCACCGGCGCGGTATTTACTGTGCTGGCAAATTACTGGCTGCAGGATTGGGCGGCCTCTGGCGTGGTCGGCTTCGGGCTTGCACTGTCCAGTACCGCGTTCGTGCTGCAGATGCTGGCCGAGAAAAAAGACCTGAGCAGCCCGCCGGGTCGCGCGTCGTTTGGCGTGTTGCTGTTTCAGGACCTTGCCGTCATTCCCCTGATCGCGTTGATTCCATTGATCAGCCTTCAGGGCGGCGACGCGAGTTCCGATACTTCACCGCTTTATGCGGTTGTACGTTCCATCGCCGTGTTGGCGGCGTTCGTGGTCGGCGGTCGTTACCTGTTGCGGCCGCTGATGCGCATGGTGGCATCGGCACAGACCCAGGAAATTTTTACCTCGACCGCCCTGCTGATGGTGCTGGGCTCCGCGGTGCTGATGGACTCGCTCGGCTTGTCGATGGGCCTCGGCGCGTTTCTCGCCGGCGTGCTGGTTGCCGACTCCGAGTACAGCTTCCAGCTTGAAAGCGACATCCAGCCGTTCAAGGGCCTGTTGCTCGGCTTGTTCTTCGTGGCAGTCGGCATGTCCGCCAATCTCGGCCTGTTGCTGACGGAGCCGCTCACGATCATCGCGATCACGCTGGGCCTGATCGTTGTCAAAGCGGTGCTGCTGTTCCCGCTCGGCAAAGGCTTCGGCCTGAGCGGGCGCGACAGCCTCAAGCTCGGCGCAATCCTGGCACAGGGCGGCGAGTTCGCGTTCGTGCTGTTCACGCTTGCCGTTACCGAGGGCGTGCTGGATGCGGCGTTAACGAGTCGCCTGATTCTTGCCGTGACGCTGTCGATGGCACTGACACCGGTGCTGTACCTGATGGGAGTCCGCATTGCAGACGTCATGGACGACGAGAAAGTCGCAGACCGGCCTTTCGACCAGGTCGAAGAAACGGATCACGACGTAATAATTGCGGGCTTCGGCCGCTTTGGACAAATCATCGCGCGCGTCCTCAGCATGCAGCGTATTCCGTTCACGGCACTCGAGGCGAGCCCGGACCAGGTCGATTTCGTGCGGCGCTTCGGCAACAAAATTTACTATGGTGACGCAACGAAGCTCGACCTGTTGCGTTCGGCGCGTGTCGACAAGGCCAAGATCTTTGTGCTTGCCGTGCAGAACCCGGAGGTCGCAATCAAAATCGCTCGCATGGTTCGCCAGCATTTTCCGAACGTCGCCATCTACGCGCGTGCGCGTAACCGGCAGCATGCATTCGCATTGATGGACCTCGGCGTCGCCGGCCTGATTCGCGATACCTTCCTGTCCAGTGTCGAAATGAGCCGCGAGGTGCTGATTGCACTCGGCACGGATCCCGAGAAAGCGCGGGCAACCGTTGATCTGTTTCGTGAGCACGATGAGCAGAGCCTGCAACAACAGCAAGCGGTCCATCGCGACGAGGCAGCGCTGGTGCAATCGTCGAAAGAGGCGGCAGAGCAGTTGCGCAACCTGTTCGATCTCGATGCACGTGATCTTGGCGCAAAATCGAATTGATGTCGCCGCACGAGCAATAGTGCGGCACAATCAATCTGCGCAATGTACAGGCTGAAACACTCGGCCGTCCGTTTCGTTAATGCGGTGTTACTGTGTTGCGGCCACAAGCACCTGCAACGCGTTGCGGACGGTGCAGCGCGTTACTTTTGTTTTATACCTTTGCGCACACGGTCATAGCCAAGCTTCAACTCGTGGCCGAGCTGCCCGAGCGCTTTGCCAACGCCGGAGCCCGTTTCTTTTAAGCGCGTTTTCTTCGAGAAGCTTTCCATCTTCTCTTCGAGTTCGTTACATTCTTCTTTCGCTTCTTTCGATGCGAGGTGAATCTGCAGCCGCAGCTCGTCGCGCTGCTGTTTCAGGTCCGCCATGATCTTGTCGAGGTCGCTCATGTTCTTGTCCTTTGCGATTGCCGCACCCGGCAGGGTGATTACCTGCGGCACAGTTTAGCTGTACCACGGGCTTTCTCTATTGGGGTATCTACGGACGCCACAAGTCGGGGCTGCAAAAAATTTCCTGCGAGCCGGCCGGGAACAGGATCGAGCAGCACTCAGGCTCGCGCGCGTCCCGCTATCGCAACTGCCTGGCGCGCCAGCTCCGTGATGCGGCCATAGTCGCCTGACTTGATCGCATCCGCCGGCGTCAGCCAGCTGCCGCCGCAGGCCAGTACCGCGGGTATGGCGAGGTAGTCCGCAAGGT
>JBATFU010000104.1:0-24164 GCA_049665065.1 Woeseia sp.
TTCCTTAAGTTTGCTGTAGTGAATTGCCGGCAGCGACTGCTGCCAATGGGCGACTTAAGTCCGCCCCAGAAGTTTGTCGAGCTCTCCTTGCTGATCGAGCTCATAGATCTCGTCAAAACCGCCCAGCGGCTTGTCGTCAATGAATATCTGCGGCACCGTGTGACCACCGCTTAGTTCCTGCATCGTTGCGCGCAACGCCGGGTTGCCGGTAACCGATATATCCTCGAACGCAACCGCTTTCTTCTTAAACAACATGCGCGCCGCCATGCAGTACGGACAGGTCGCAGTGCCATACATGACTACTTTGGGCTGCTCACTCATCGCCGGCGGTAAAAAAGCTGTCAGCTTTTCTTCTTGATTTTCTTGCCGCCGACAACGGGCAGGCCGGCCTGTGACCATGCGCTCATGCCGCCGCGCAGCCCGTACACGTGCTCGACGCCGGTTTTGCGCAGGCGATCGACGACCTTGGTCGACGTCGTGCCCGCATCGCAAACGGCGACGATAGTCTGGCTTTTCATGCCCTCGAGTTTCGCGCTCTGCGCGTCAAGCTCGTCAAACGGAATGTTTTTTGCGTTGACGATGTGGCCTTTCGAGAACGCTTCCGGGCTCCGCACGTCTATGACGACCGCATCCGCATTAATCAGCTTGACGGCGTCCTGCGGCTCAACGCTGGTCAGGCCGCGTGCCTTGCGCTGCAGTTCACTGAACAGCAGCATGAAAAAACTCAGCACGAGGCCGATAGAAAGAAGGACGTGATTGGCGGCGAATTCGAGGTAACGATCCATGGCTCTCTTTGTTCTGTTGGTCGGCCGCTGTGCGGCCGCGCTTTTCCGGCCGGCAAGTATACCAGCCCGACACAACGACGCCTCGCCCTACCGCGATGGCGCTGCGAGGGTCTACACTCCCGGGCCATGACGCCCCTGCCCCTCCTCGTATTTGCCGTGCTGGCGGTCGCCAGTGACGGGCTGGCACAGGCCGCTGACGAAGCGCCGGCCAGCCGTATCAAGGAGCAGGAACTCGCGGAGGTGCGGGACAAGATCAGTGCCCTGAAAAAATCCATGGATGCGCGCGCTGCTGAGCGCGACCGGGTCACGGGCGAGCTGCAGGCAGCGGAAGTGCGGATCGCCGAGCAGCGCCAGCAGCTCAAAGAGCTCGAACGCCAGCAGACCGTCAGCGAGCGCCGCAAGCAGGAGCTCGAAAATCGGCTGATCGAGTTGCAGGGCCTGCTGGATCAGGAGGCGAACTTGCTTGCCGCACAGGTCCGGGCCGCCTACGTGAACGGTTCGCAGGAACGGCTGCGATTGCTGCTGAACCAGCAGGACCCGGCCGAACTTGGCCGGCAACTCGTCTACTACCGCTACCTCAGCGAGTTTCGTGGCACCAACATCGAACGCATGACCGCCCACCTCGACGAAGTCACGCGGGTGCGTAATGAAGTTGCGGCCGAGGAAGACCGCTTAAAGCGGCTGGCGCGCAGTCGCTACGCGGAGCTGACCGTGCTGAACAGCGCCCAGGAAGAGCGCCGCGTGCTGCTGGCAACACTGCAGGAAAGGCTCACTACAGAAGGCGCCGAGCTCGAACGCCTCGCGGCCCAGGAAAAGGATCTCGCCCGCCTGATCGAAGAGCTGACGAGCATTCTGTCCGACTACCCGATCACGGCGGAAGAGCCGTTCAGCACGTTCAAGGGTCGCCTGACCTGGCCGGTTGCCGGTACTTTGCTGCACGAGTTCGGCCAGCCGCGCGGCAGCGGCGGCATGAAGTGGAACGGCGTCGTGCTGGCAGCGCCGCGCGGCCGCGAGGTGCGTACGATCTACCACGGTCGCGTCGTGTTCGCGGACTGGCTCGCGGGACTCGGCCTGCTGGTCATCGTTGATCACGGTGAGGGTTACATGACCCTGTACGGCTACAACGAATCGATTCTGGCGAACGCCGGCGACTGGGTTGCGCCCGGCGACGCGATAGCGACGGTTGGTGACAGTGGCGGCCAGCAGGCGGCGAGCCTGTATTTCGAGATCAGGAAAGACACGAGCCCGGTGAACCCGCGCAGCTGGGTCACGAAACAGCCGCAGGGCGGCAGGTAAATTCGCGACCCCTGCACAGCAAATGCCGCAATGCTGTGCTATCTTCCTGCGGCTTGACAACGCTCTTTGGCGCCTACCGGAAAACCGCATGTCCCTGAAAATACGCGTCATTCTGGTCCTGGTGGTTGGCACAGTGCTGGGCCTTGGCCTGTCGCTGGGCGGCACCTGGGTCGCCGCACGCAACACGCCGACCGAGGCGGAGTTGACGTTGCAGCAGGCGCGCCTCTTTACCGAGGTGATGGAGCGGGTAAAGCGCGACTACGTCGAACCGATCGACGACAGCGTGCTGATGGAAAGCGCCATACGCGGCATGGTCAGCGATCTCGATGTGCATTCGCAGTACCTGGACGCCCGCGAGTACCAGGACATTCGCGTCAGCACGAGCGGCAACTACACCGGTGTCGGCCTCGAGGTCAGCACGCGTGGCAATGAGATCGTGGTGGTCGCTCCGATCGACAACTCGCCGGCGCAGCTTGCCGGTATTTTGCCCGGGGACACGATCATCGCGATTGACGGCGCGTCCGTGGATTCCGACGGTCTTCGCGAAACCATCCGGCGCCTGCGCGGGCGCGCCGGCACCCCGGTCAGCCTGACCGTCGTACGCCAGCCGGCTGACGAACTTTTCATATTCGATTTGCGCCGCGACAGCATAAAGGTCGCGAGCGTCCGGCATGAGTTGCTGGAGCCCGGCATTGGTTACATTCGGGTCGGCCAGTTTACCGACACGACCGCCGACGAACTCTCTCGCGCAATCGATACCATGACGGATGAGCTGCACAAGCGTGGCGGCTCCCTGTCTGGCGTGATCCTCGACTTACGCAACAATCCCGGCGGCATACTCGATGCCGCCGTAGACGTGTCTGACCTGTTTCTCAACGAAGGCGTTATCGTGACGGCAGACGGCCGCACGCCCGAGGCACGCTTCGTGCGCTCCGCCCATCAAGGCGACCTGCTCGACGGTGCGCCCGTCGTCGTGCTGGTTAATGCCGGCTCTGCGTCCGCGTCGGAAATTGTTGCCGGCGCCTTGCAGGATCATCAGCGCGCGCTGATCGTTGGCACCAGGACATTTGGCAAGGGACTCGTGCAAACGGTTATGCCCCTGTCCCGCGGCCGGGCGATCAAACTGACGACATCGCGTTATTACACGCCGTCCGGAGATTCCATTCACGAAACCGGAATCGCGCCTGACGTTTTTGTCGAAAGCGTGGGGGTTTACCCGGGATACGAGCTGGACGAAAAGGTCGATCGTGCTGCGGACATTCAATTGAATGAAGCGATTGACCAGCTGCAGGCCACGCCTGTCATGCACAGTCGCGCGCCGTAAAACAGGAAAACAAGGGACACGATGACGCGCCAGGATCTGCGCAAGGCACCATTTCTGCTTCTATTGTTGCTCGTCACAAGCGAGCTTGCGACCGCCGCCGACCCGATCGTGGCCAAAGCGGTGACGCGGCCGCGTATCGCACTGATCATCGACGACCTGGGTTATGGCCTGACCGTCGGGCGTCGCACGATCGATTTGCCGGGCCCGGTTGCCTGCGCCGTCCTGCCTGATACGCCGCGCGCTCGAGTGCTTGCCGAACTCGCGGCGGCGCACGGCAAAGAGGTGTTGCTGCATTTGCCGTTGCAGGCCCAGGATGGTGCCGGCCACAGCGATCCCGGTTCCCTGCATCTCGACATGAGTCGCGAGCGATTCGCGGCCGAGCTCGCGCGCAACCTGGCGTCAGTGCCGAATGTCAGCGGCGTAAATAATCACCGCGGCAGCTTGCTGACTCGCCACCCCGGCCACATGCGCTGGCTTATGGAAGAGTTGCATGCACACGAAGGCCTGTTCTTCGTCGACAGCTACACGACGCACCAGAGTGTCGCCATGCAGGCGGCAGTTGACGCCGGTGTACCCGCCGCACGCCGCGATGTTTTCCTCGATAATGATCGCAGTGCAGAGGGTGTTGCGGCGGCCTTCGAGAAGCTGAAACGCGTGGCACGCCGGCGCGGCTCCGCAATCGGCATTGGTCACCCTTATCCGGAAACGCTCAAGTTTCTGGAGCAGGTGCTGCCACAGCTCAGTGCAGAGGGTATCGAGCTCGTCAGCCTGAGTGAGCTAATCTACGGTGATTGAACTGCTGCCGCGTGCGGCACTCTAAACCGCAACAATCCAAACCGGACGGTTTTTCGTGATCAGGAAATTACAGGCGCTCCGCAGATTTTTGCCGGCCATGGCGCTGTTGCTGTGCGGCACGACAGCGCAGGCACAGGCGACGAAAGGCGATAGCGGCGCGCAGGCAAGCGGCGCCATTGCCTGCACGATGCAATACGACCCGGTCTGCGGGGTCGATGGCCAAACCTACAGCAACGACTGTGTCGCGAATGCTGCCGGCGTTGATATCGTCGGTTTCGGTGAATGCAGCGAGTATGCGAACAATGATTGCGGTGATCGCGTCGAACCTGTTTGCGGCGTCGATGGCAAAACTTACGGCAATGCCTGCGTAGCAGCAGCGGCGGGGATTGAAGTTGCAGCAGCGGGTCTCTGTGCGCAGGCAGCCGCCTGCGGCAACGAGTTTGCGCCGGTTTGCGGAACGGACGGCAACACCTACAGCAACAAGTGCTTTGCAAATGCCTCCGGCATCGAGATTGCGTTTGAAGGCCTGTGTGAGGAGGACGGCGAATCGTGCAGCGATGAATACGTGCCGGTATGCGGTGCTGACGGTGTCACATACAACAACGCCTGCTTGGCGGAGCAGGCCGCCGTTGATATCGCTGCCTTGGGCCCCTGTTCCGAAAGCGGCTGCCCGAACATCTTCGAACCCGTTTGTGGCATGAACGCACGCAGCTATCGCAATCGCTGCGAGGCAGAGCAGGAACGCGTGCCGGTGCAGCGCAGTGGCGCGTGCGATCCGCTCGACTGCCCGTCAATCTACGTCCCGGTATGTGGCAACGATGGCAACACCTATGACAATGCCTGCACTGCGGAGGCCGCCGGCATAACGACATTCAGTGAGGGCGCCTGCGGCCTGCGCGCATGCCCGCGCCTCTACGTCCCGGTGTGTGGCTCAAACGACACGACCTACGGCAATGCCTGCCAGGCCGAACGGGCCGGTGTGCGCATCAGGCACGCCGGGCTGTGTGAAGAACAGGGCCGCAACTGCGCCCGCGTCTACCAGCCAGTGTGCAGCCTCGACGGCAAGACCTATGACAACGAATGCCAGCTTGAGAATGCGGGCAAGACGATGGCCTACGCCGGCGCCTGCCTTGGCGAGTAGTCGGCTATTCGTCCCAGGCAGCACGCAAGCGGCCGTCGCCCTGGTCGCGATACGGTAGCCATGCCAGGCCAAACAGGCTGACGTGAATGTCGGTCGACTTCGGCCGCACGGCAACCTCGTCCAGTTCTTCGGTTTGCGCATCGAAGCTAGTTGTCAGCGCATCGACTTCCGTCTGCAGCGCCTGATTCAGATCATCGAGTTCCGCCTGCACCTTGGCCATCGTCTGCTTAGCACGCTCGACATCGCCGGCCTCTTTGCTCGCACCGCTGGCGGAACGAATCGCCGTGCCGACGCGGCTCGCGGTACTTGCTGACAATCGCTTGCGCCCGAGCACCGCACCCAGTATTGCGGTGCCAAACGAAAGGGCGGTATCGAGTTTCTTCTTGCCGCTTTGCTGCGATTCACGTTCAACAGCCTGCTGTGCGCGCAGCAGGCGATTCTCCAGAGTTGTCGCTTTCGTAGCGTATCGCTTGCGTAGTTTTGCAATCGCCTGGTCGCGTTCTTCGCTGGCGAGTTGCTGCAGGCGCACCCGAAACTCGCCTTCCGTTTCATTGACGTCCGACGTCAGTTTGAATCGCTTGCTTGTGAAAAGCGAAACTGTTTCGTTCTGTCGCAGCCAGCGCGAATAGAGTTTTTCCCAATCGCCGTAGTTGCTCGCAACGCCGAGCTCGGCGGGGCATTCGGCAAAGCGACTGTCGGGCAATGCTTCTGTTTCCAGGTCACTTGCAGCCAGCGCGAGCGTTTCGGCTTCATCCCAGTCAACGCTGACCGGGCCGTCACTGAGCTCGAGCGTGTGCACACGCTCGCGGCTGGTATCAACTTTGTAACGAGCGCTCGTGTAGGCGATGTCCGCCGCACCCAGCAGTCGCGGGTAGTAAACGATGTCATTGCCACTCGCCGGGATGTAAACCTGGCGAATCTTCGGTGACAGCACGGGCGGCGCAGCGACTTTTTTTGCGGTTGTCGTCGTTGCGGCAAGCGGCGCAGCCGTTGCGGTGGCCGGTGTGCGACCCTGCATCAGTCTGGCAATCTGGTCGCGCGTTAAGGGACCAGCCAGGTAGGACATGACCCAGCGCGTGCTGAACACGACATCTTCGTCTTCGTGGACGTTGTGCAACAGGAAGCGGCGCTTACCGAGACCCGCCAGCGTACGTTCCATTTTCTGTTTGTCGAACGCGCCGCCCTGGCTCGCGCCTTCGAGGCCCTCCATGACGCGGGCCTTGTCACGTTCGGTTTGCATGCGACCGATGAACCAGGTGCCGGTGTTCGACAAGCCCTTGTAGTCGAGATCGACCGGGTTTTGTGTCGCCAGCACGAGGCCCACGCCGTAGGCGCGCGCCTGCTTCAACAGCGTCAGGAACAGCCGCTTCGACGGCGGATTCGCCAGTGGCGGCATGTAGCCGAAGATTTCGTCCATGTACAGGATCGCGCGCAGGCTCGAGGTGCCCTGCTGCGCACGCATCCAGGCAATCAGTTCGTTCAGCAGCATCGTAACGAAGAACATGCGACTGGCTTCATCGAGATGCGCAATGGACATGATCGATGTGCGTGGCTTGCCTTCCGCCGTGTACAAAAGATTCTGGGCGCTGAGCGGCTCGCCCTGCATCCACGCATCAAAGCCCGGCGCGGCCAGCAGGTTATTCAGGCGCATCGCGAGACCGAAGCGCTCCTTCGACGGGTAAAACGACTCCAGGTCGAGCACGCCGACCCGGCTCATCGGCGGCGCCTGGATCGCGCCGATCAGCGCGGCGATGTCGAGGCTCTTGCCGTCCTGCCAGTGATGATCGAGCAGCTGCGAGAGCAGGATGTGTTCGCGACTCGTTATCGGGTCGGCGTCGATACCGATCAGCGACAGGATGCCGGTGGCGGTTGCCTGCACGCGCTCGCGGTACAGGTCGCCGTCGTTCAGCAAGGCTTCCTGAGGCGCCGAAAATGATTTCAAAACAGAAATAGGCAGGCCGGCTTCGCTGCCCGGCGTGTAGATGTTGACGTCCGAGCTCGCCGTCAGGTTCGCGATTCGCTTGCCGTCCTGGCCCCAGCCCGCGAGGCCTTTTTTCCACAGAGCCGCCTGTCCGGTCGCGAACTCGTCCGGCGTCTGGCCCTGGTCCAGCGCGGCGCGTTCGTTGATCCACGGGCGAAAGTCGTCCGCCTGCAGCTTCGGGAAGGTCAGCATCAGGTTGCCAAGATCGCCCTTCGGGTCGATCGCGATAACCGGGATGTGGTCGAGCGCTGCCTCTTCGAGCAAACCGATGCCGAGGCCGGTCTTGCCGGAGCCTGTCATGCCGATAATCACGGCGTGGGTGGTCAGGTCTTTCGAGTCGTACAGGACGAGCTCTTCGTCATCCTTGCCGGTTTCCTCATTGACGCGGCGGCCGAGATAAAACGCGCCCAGCTTTTCAAAATCGTGCATGGATCCTGACTCCCGTTATGGCAACGCAGCGGCAAGCAAGCGCTGCGTTTACAAGCGGCGGCGCAGCGGCGCACGCCCTGCGTTTTGTTACCAGCCGCAGCTGCGGTCTTTGTTCTGTTCCTGCAGCCAGCCCATCAGCGGCTCGAAGTAATCGATGATGGCAGTCGCATCCATTTCGCGCGTACCGGTCAGCTTCTCGAGCGTGTCCTGCCACGGCCGGCTCGCGCCGGCTTCGAGCATCGCCTGCAGGCGCGCGCCGGCTTCCTTGTTGCCGTAAATAGAGCATTCATGCAACGGGCCTGTGTGGCCTGCGGTTTCGCACAGAGAGCGCTGGAACTGGAACTGCAGGATGCGTGCAAGGAAGTAACGCGTGTAGGAGACGTTGGCGGGCACGTGATACTTCGCACCCGGATCAAAGAATTCTTCGCCGCGCGGCTCTGCCGGCGCGATGCCCTGATAGCGAGTCCGCAGTTCCCACCAGGCCTTGTTGTAATCAGCCGGCGCGGTCTTGCCCGAGAAGACGTTCCAGCGCCACTCGTCAATCAGTTTGCCAAACGGCAGGAACGCAATCTTGTCGAGCGCCTGCTGCATCTGCCGGTTGATGATCGCTTCATCGCTGCTCTCGGTTGCCGCGATCAGGCCCACCTCGGCGAGATAACCGGGCGTCATCGACAGCGTAATCGTGTCGCCGATGGCTTCGTGGAATCCGCCATGTGCACCGTTCTGGAATAGCGGTGGCTGGTTTCTGTAAGCGCCCTGGTAATAGTTGTGGCCGAGCTCGTGATAAATCACGCGCAGGTCTTCGTAGGCCGGTTCGATGCACATCTTGATGCGCAGGTCGTTGCCGCCGTCGAGCCCCCAGGCGCTCGCATGACAGACAACTTCGCGATCCGCCGGCTTCTCGAACATCGAGCGCTCCCAGAACGTTGCGGGCAACGCGGGCAGGCCGAGTGATTCGTAAAACTGCTCGGCAGACTTCACCATGCTTCTTGGCGTGTAGTTCTGTGCGATCAGCGCCGCATCGACATCGAGATCGCCAACACCCGGGTAGGGCTCAATCAGGTCGTAGATTTCACCCCACTCCTGCGCCCACATGTTGCCGAGCAGGTGGGCAGGAATCGGTCCGTCGAGCGGCACCTTGTCAGTGCCGTATTGCTCGGCAAGCTCGGCGCGGACGTGACAATGCAACGCGTCGTACAGCGGCTTGACCTGGTTCCAGAGGCGCAGCGATTCCGCCTCGAACTCGGCTGGCGTCATGTCGTAATCGTCTTTCCACATCTCACCCAGGTCGGCGTAACGCAGCTCCCGCGCGCCCTCGTTTGCGAGTTCAACGAAGCGCTGGTACATCGCACGCATCGGGATGGAAATCGTATGCCAGCCGCGCCAGGCTTCGAGCTGCGCGTCGTAATCACGACTCTCGGCCATCACGTTTTCAAGTTCACCGAGACTTTTGCAGTCGCCGCCCTCCGGACAATACTTGCCCGCACCGTACATCCCGGCCAGTTCGGTCGAGAGCGCCGAAAGCTCTTCGCGCTTCGCAGCGTCGTTCGGCGCCGGTTCCGAAGTGCTGAGCTTCAAAAGCTTCAGCGCGCGTGCTGACTCAGGGGTCAGATTCTCGTCGGCGAAGCGCAGCGAGTCGGCAACGGTCTTGCTGTGCCACGCGGCGTATTTCTCAGCTGCCTTGGCGGCGAGAATTGCCGTGTCGTGAATGATATACGTGGCGCGCACCCAGTTCACGGCACCGCTTTCGAGGTTTAGCTCGGCGAGTTCATTGTTGACGCGCGTGACGAACTCCCCGGCGCTTTCCTTGCTTTTATCATCCGCGTCGCTGTCGACGCGCACTTCACATGACGCGAGCGCGCATGCAGCAAATAGCAGGGCAATCTTTTTCATTTCGAGAACCTTCTTTAATTAACGCCGCCCATCAGCTTCTTCAGCGGCTTGGTTAGCAATAACAGGATAATGCCGGTACCCGCGGTCGTCAGCACGATGGTCAGGTACTGGCCCGGGAATGCGCCGATGTTGTCAGCATCGAAGTCACCGGCGATCTGGCCGGCGATCAGATTGCCGAGCGCGACCGACACGAACCAGATACCCATCAGCTGACCGACATAGCGTTTCGGCGCCAGCTTGGTTGTGGCCGACAGACCAACCGGCGACAGCGCGAGTTCGCCAAAGGTATGGAACAGGTAGGTCAGGATCAGCCAGGTCGGCATCGCCTTGTCACCGCTGGCAACGATTGTTGACGCAATGATCATCATGCCGAAACCAACGGCCAGCAGTACTAACCCTAAGCCGAACTTCGCCGGCGTCGACGGGTTCAGATTGCGTTGCGCCAGCCATACCCACAGCCAGGCAAAGACCGGCGCGAACATGATGATGAAAATCGAGTTAATGGACTGGAACCAGGTGGACAGAATGGTGATCGGGCCAAACTCAAGCTGCGTGTAGCGATCCGCAAAAATGTTCAGCGAACTGCCGGCCTGTTCGAAGCCTGACCAGAACATCGCGGAACCGATGATCAGCGCAATAAAGACAATCACGCGCTTGGATTCAACAGGCGTCAGCTTGCCGAACATGAACATGTTGACAAAGAACAGCGCCGTCACGCCCATGATTACCCAGGTGGAACCGCGCGAGATCGCAACCGGGTCGAGCTCAAACGTACCGCTTAGTGCAAGCACGGTGAACACAACAACAATGCCGACGCCGGCTGCAACCATCAGCCAGCCGCGGCGATGCCCGGCGGCATCCTGTTCCGGATCGGGTGCGTGGGCCGGTTCGAGACCTGCCGTACCGAGGTAGCTCTTGGTCATCTGGAACTGGATGACGCCGAATAACATGCCGAAGCCGGCCGCCGCAAAACCGTAGTGCCAGCCGAAGCTGTCGCTTTGCGCCAGCGAACCGCAGACCAGTGGCCCCAGCATCGCGCCCAGATTGATCCCCATGTAGAAAATCGAAAAGCCACCGTCGCGGCGCGGATCGCCTTGCGAGTAAAGCTCGCCGACGATCGCGCTGACGTTTGGCTTCAACAGGCCGGTACCGAGTACCACCAGCAGCAGCCCGATGAAGAATGCATTGGTCGACGGAATGGCGAGCACGAAGTGGCCGGTCATGATGATCAGGCCGCCGTAGAACACTGCGCGCTGTGCGCCGGTCAGGCGATCGGCAATCCAGCCACCGGGCAACGCAACGAGGTAAACAAGCGCGGTGTAGATGCCGTAAATCGCCGTTGCAGAGGCGTCGTCGAGCTCCATGCCGCCGTTCATGATCTGGTCGGTCATGAACAGCACGAGCAGAGCCCGCATACCGTAATAACTGAAGCGTTCCCACATTTCGGTGAAGAACAGCGTGGCCAGGCCGCGTGGATGGCCCAGTAATTGTTTGTCGTGCGCGGCGTTGGCCGCGGTGGCAACGGAATCAGTCATGAATCATCTCTCTTGGCTTGCAGCAGTACCGAAGGTCTGCCGTCTTAAAATTCAGGCTTTTCGCCCCCCACTTTCCAAACTGCCAGTTTCCGGCTCCTGATCACGCGGACCAGCCGTCGTGACTTTCTATGGCGCAGACTCTTCTGCTGCATCCTGTTGTTTCTTTTTCGTTAGTACGCGCGACATCAAGATGCCGAGTTCGAACAGCAAATAAACCGGCACCGCCAGCAAGGTCTGGCTGATCACATCCGGCGGCGTCAGGAACATGCCGACCACGAATGCCATCAGGAAGACGTAAGGTCGAGCCTTGGCGAGTTTCTGTGGCGTCGTCAGGCCGGTCCATACTACCAGCACTGTTGCGATCGGCACCTCGAAGGCCAAACCGAATGCAAATATGATGGCCATGACGAACGACAGGAATTCAGTGATATCCGGCTGCACTTCGACATCAGCCGGCGCGATTTGCGCAAAGAAACCAAAAATCATTGGAAACACGAGGAAATAGGCGAAGGCAATGCCGGCGTAAAACAGCAGGATGCTGCTTGCCAGCAACGGCACCGCAAAGCGCTTTTCTTTACGGTACAGGCCGGGCGCAACAAACGCCCACAGCTGATACAACACCACCGGCATGGCAGCAAACAAAGCCACGTAGAATGTCATTTTGAACGGTGCGATCAGCGGTGATGCTGGTGACGTAGCGATCATGCGACCACCGGGTAGCACGTCAATAAGAGGCTGCGAGACGAACGAAAATATGTCGCGGGCAAACGGCAGCAACAGGATAAAGATGCCGACGACCGCCCCTGCAACCTTCAAGAGGCGCGAGCGCAGTTCGACGAGGTGCGACATCAAGGTGCCCTCCTCGAGCGCCTCATCGTCATCTTTGGTTCGTTCTGATTCTGCGCTCACTTAGGCTCTTTCTTGTTAGCGTCATCTGCCGCGGCCGGTTCACTCTGTGGGGCGGCCGGCGCCTCGTCAACGCCGGTGCCTGGGCCTTCGGCGTCATGAGCAGGCGAATAGGTATCGTCCTTTTCCACTGATTCCGCATCCGCTGGAACGGCGAGGCCGGGCGCGGCCGGCGGCGGATTGAAGCCGAGGCTCGCGTGCTTGGTGCGGGCGGGTGGCACGATATCGAAGTGCTTTTCGATATTGAGTTCGTCTTCGAGCTGGCGTTTCATCACGCGCGTCATGCGGCGCGCCTGCCCAAGCCAGCCGCCAATCTGATTGGCAACGCGCGGCAGCCGTTCCGGCCCCAGGACAATGAGGCCGATAAAGAGCAGGATTATCAGCTCACCGAAGCCGATGCCGGACATGCGCGGCTACCGGTGTTTTTCTTTGCGGTCGGGCCCGGCTTCCGGTGTGTTGTCGAAATCCGCGTCCTTGGATTTGTCGCTCAGCTCGCCCGACGACTCGTCTTTTTCAGCTTCCGACATGGCGGAACGAAAACCCTTCACAGCGCTGCCGAGGTCTGAGCCGAGGCTGCGCAGGCGCTTGGTGCCGAAGATGGCCAGCACGATTACGAGAACGATCAGCAGTTGAACTGGGCCGATGTTTGAAAACATCTTTACGTGTCTCCCGGGGCGTACCCCTTGATCAAAGTGTTTTGCGCCTGCACCGAACATGGCGGGCGGGACGCGAATTATCCACATGATACGCTTACCCGCGCAACAAAACCGGACCTCGGTCGCTTTTGATTTTGTTCAGGATTCCAGCCAGAAGGTGACGGGGCCATCGTTGATCAGGCTGACCTGCATGTCGGCACCGAAGCGGCCGCATTCAACCTGGGCAAGCGTTGCCCGGCAGGCCTCGACGAGTTTCAGGAAGTAGTCCTCTGCGACCTGCGGCGCCGCGCCGCGCGTGAAGCTTGCGCGCATGCCCTTCTGGGTGTCGGCAGTGAGCGTAAATTGCGGTACCAGCAGCAGCCCGTAGCCGGTGTCCAGCAGGCTCAGATTCATGCGGCCTGAATCGTCCGGAAACAGGCGATAGCCCAGGATTCTCTGCGCCAGGCGCTTGATATCGCGGGGCTCGTCATCACGGTGAACGGCCGCGAACACGAGCAGCCCCCGCCCGATCCGACCCACCGACTCGCCGGCAATCCGCACCTCCGCCTCACTGACTCGCTGTAACAATGCAATCAATACCTTATGCCTCCTTACAGGCGTCGCCGCTGGCTGCAGCGCAGCGCCAGCTGCGAGTTTATTTCAACATCGGCGAATAACAACGGCTGGCTGGCCGCGCGCTTCGTGGCACTCTGGGCGGTCCGGGCGCGGGCCTGGCAACACGCGGCCATAGGCCCTGCCTTGAGCGGTCCGGGCACAGGGAAGCGCCCGCTGACGCGCCCGGCCAGGGAGGGTTTGGCCCCGATCTGCCAGATCGGGGCCATTTTTTACTAAAAAAACCACATTAAATAGTTTTCTGATGTATTTGAGATCATAAACGCCACTACTTTAAAAATAGTATTCGAGTGGGATACTCGATAGGAAAAAATCCCTAAATAGTCAAATTGGTGGGATGTTATAGCCCCTCATAAAGTCATTGCAGTCTATCGGCACCGCACTACACTCCCATGCCTTGTAGCCTTTTTCGACAGGAAGCCAAAATCATGAAAAGACGTGAATTCGTCGGAGGCCTGGCACTGGCGGCCGGGGCTGTCGCCTGCGCTCCCAAGGCCTCCGACAGCGGCGCTGCCGGAGCGAGCAGCCAGCAAAGCTTCCGCTGGAATTGCGTGACGTCCTGGCCTCCCGGCCTTCCCGGGCTCGGCCTGGGCGTCGAAAACCTCGCCAGGAACATCGGCAAGGCTTCCGGCGGGCGCCTGCAAATCCGCGTTTATGCTGGCGGCGAACTCGTGCCGGCCCTTGAAGTTTTCGATGCAGTGCGTTCCGGCACCGCCCAGATGGGTCACGATGCGTCCTATTACCATCGCGGCAAGGTCCCGGCAGCGCAGTATTTTACTGCGATACCTTTTGGTCTGAATGCGAACGAAATGAACGCCTGGCTTTATTACGGCGGCGGCATCGAGTTGTGGCAGGAGCTCTACGCAGAGTTCGGCCTGGTAGCGTTTCCGGCGGGGCAGACGGGCGTGCAGATGGCCGGCTGGTTCAACAAGGAAATCAACACGGTTGACGACCTCAAGGGATTGAAAATGCGCATCCCCGGCCTTGGCGGCGAAGTCATGCAACGTGCCGGCGCGACGCAGGTCACCGTGCCGGCGTCAGAAATCTTCACCTCGCTGCAAACCGGCGCGATCGACGCGGCTGAATGGGTCGGGCCCTATAACGACCTGTCGCTCGGGCTGCACAAAGCGGCGCGCTATTACTACTACCCCGGCTGGCACGAACCCGGCCCGCTGCTTGAATGCATCATCAACAAGGAAGCGTGGGATACCTTGCCCGCGGACCTGCAGGCAATCGTTGCGGTTTGCTGCCAGGCCATCAACCTGGATATCCAGGCCGAGTACATCTGGGGTAACGCGCAGGCGTTGCACGAGCTCGAAAAAGATTCGGATGTCGAGTTGCGCGAGTTCCCGCCGGAAGTGCTGGCGCTGCTCGCGCAGCATTCGCGTGACATTGTTAACGAATTATCGGCGCGCGACCCCTGGGCGAAACGACTGCAGGACTCCGTCATGCCGTTCCTTGCAAAGTCGAATGAGAACCAGCGCGTCAGTGAATACTCATTCCTGAAGGCGCGCATTCCCGGCGCGTCCTGCACTTAACCGCAACGCGGCCTAGCTGCCGTAAATTTTGTTCGGCAACCAGGTGACGAGTTCAGGGAATGCGCTCAGGATCAGCAGCATCAGCAACTGGATGCCAACGAAGGGAATCACGCCGCGATAAATCTGCGCGGTACTGACCGAGGCCGGCGCAACCCCGCGCAGGTAGAACAGGGCAAAACCAAATGGCGGCGTCAGGAAGCTCGTCTGCAGATTAATTGCGATCATGATGCCTAGCCAGACCGGGTCGAGCCCCATCGCGAGTAACACAGGTCCCACGATCGGCACGACGACGAAAGTAATCTCAATGAAGTCGAGCACGAAGCCCAGCACAAACATCAGCAGCATGACGGCAAGCATTGCTGCGAATACGCCACCCGGCAAACTCTCCAGCAAGTGCCGCACGCCTTCATCGCCGTCATAGCCGCGAAACACCAGCGAGAAAACCGACGCGCCAATGAGAATCAGGAACACCATGCTGCTGATGCGTGTGGTGCCCTCCATGATGTCTTTCAGGCGTGCGAAATCGAGAGAGCGACGTTGCAGCGCGATGATCAAGGCACCGGCGGCACCGACGCCCGCGGCTTCGGTCGGCGTTGCAAGTCCGGCAAGGATTGAACCCAGCACCGCAACGATCAGCAACAACGGCGGCGCAAGCGCGGCAAGCAGCTTGCCAAACGTGACCTCGACCGCATCCTCGGGACGCGCGGGCATCGCGGTCGGCCGCACGATCGCGACGACAAAAAGATAAAGCATGTACAGCAGCACCAGCAGCAGGCCAGGAATCAGCGCGCCCGCAAAGAGGTCGCCCACTGACACGGTCTTCGGCGAAAAAATGCCCTGCTCAAGTTGCGCCTGCTGGTAGGCGGACGACATCACATCACCGAGCATGACGAGAATAATAGAAGGCGGGATGATCTGGCCGAGCGTGCCGGAGGCGCAGATCGTGCCGGTCGCAATTTCCGGCGAGTAGCCGCGTTTCAACATCGTCGGCAGCGACAACAGACCCATTGTCACCACCGTCGCGCCGACGATACCGGTGCTCGCGGCAAGCAGCGTGCCCACCAGCGTAACTGCAATACCAAGACCGCCGCGCAGGCGCCCGAACAATGCGCTCAGCGTCTCAAGCAACTCTTCGGCAATCTGCGCACGCTCGAGCGTGATACCCATGAACACGAACAGCGGCACGGCGACCAGCGTCTCATTGGTCATGATGCCGAAGATGCGGCTCGGCAGGCCGGTAAGAAACGCCGCTTCGAATCCGCCACCAATGACACCCCCCATCGCAAACAACAGGGCAGTGCCGCCGAGTGCAAACGCGACCGGAAAGCCGGACAACAGCAGGATCACCACGGTCAGGAACATCAGGAGCGCGATCGATTCCATGCGCCTAGCCCTGCCGCAGTCGCGCGCCACAGCGCAGCAGCATGGAGAGACCCTGCAAAGCCACTGCCAGCGGCATCAGCAGCAGAATTGATTTCAACAGCGGAATCGCGGGATACGGCAGACCGCCGGTGTCGCGCGATACTTCGCGGATCTGCCAGGCTCGCTGCACGTACTCGAGCGCCTCGAAAAAGATGTAGCCGCACAGTGGGAAAATAAACACGAGCACGCCGGTAAGGTCGACCAGCGCCCGCCGCCGCTCACTCATGCCGCGATAGAAGATGTCCACCCGCACATGCTCATCCGCTTGCAGGGTCCATGCGGCGCCGAGCATAAATACGGCAGCATGCATCCACGTCAGCGATTCCTGCAGCCAGATCAGGCCCGAGTCAAATGCATAGCGCATCACCACGATGACGACGGTCATAAGAACCATCACCAGCGTCAGCCATGACGTTGCTTTGCCCGTTATGCGGCTGAAGCGATCCAGGCGATCGCTGATAGAAGTAATGCTCATGCGTTTCCGTTTCTTTGTTCTTTCTGCAAGCGTTTAAGAAAAACCGTCATTTCCTTTGCAGCCTGTCGATCGCCCTTGCTGCTTGCAGCCGCGATACCGGCTTCATAGGCCGCTATTGCCGCCAGCCTGTCGCCAGCGGCCGTGAGCGCTTTACCCAACTGCTTCCATGCCGCTGAGTAGCCCGCGTCCAGCTGCGTGGCCTGGCGCAAATGGATCACCGCATTGTCGGTGTCGCCTTGCAGGAGATATTCATTGCCGAGACCAAAACGTAACAAGGCGGAATCCTGACCGCGTTCCAGCATCTTCAGGAACGCGTCGCTACGCGCGCTCATTGCTAGTGTCGCCAGAAGGTCGGCGTAATAAGCACGAGCAGCGTGAATATTTCCAGGCGCCCGAGCAGCATGGCCACAACCGAGATCCACTTGGCGGCGTCGCTCAGGGTCATGAAGCCCGCAGAGACTTCACCGAGCCCCGGGCCCAGGTTGTTGAGTGTTGCAGCAACGGCGGAAAAGGCCGTGACCTGATCAAGCCCGGTGGACATCATGGCCAGCAGCATGATGCCGAACACAACGATGTAGACAGAGAAAAACCCCCAGACCGCGTCAATGACCCGGCCCGGGACCGCGGCGGTGCCAAGCTTCACCGGAATCTCGGCACTCGGGTGAACGAGGCGAGCGATCTCGCGGACGCCCTGCTTGTAGATCAGCAGCCAGCGAATCACCTTGATGCCGCCCGCCGTCGAACCGGCAGAGCCGCCGACGAAGCTGGCGAAGATCAGCAGGACCGGAATTGCGCCGGGCCACGCAGCGTAGTTGGCTGTCGTAAAGCCCGTCGTCGTGGCAATCGACACAGCCTGGAACACGCCGTTCAGCAGGCTCTCACTCATGCTGCCGTAAGTGCCGAACCAGACCAGCGCCAGCACGACGACAGCCGACAGTGTTATCAGCATCGCCGCATACGCGCGAAATTCCGGATCGGAGGAGTAGTGTTTGATCTGCACGAACCGCCATGCAAAAAAGTGCAGGGAGAAATTTATACCGGCGGCAAACATGAAGAAAATCGCGATGATGTCAATCGCTGTACTGTTGAAATAGCCAATCGACAAGTCATGCGTGGAGAACCCGCCGATGGCGACCGTCGAGAATGCGTGACAGATTGCATCGAACCAATCCATGCCGGCAATCCAGTAACCGACCGCGCACAAGGTCGTAAAAGCGAGATAGACGTACCACAGCGCTTTCGCGGTTTCGGTAATGCGCGGCGTCAGTTTGTTGTCTTTTACGGGGCCCGGCGTTTCCGCCCGGTAGAGCTGCATGCCGCCGACGCCGAGCATCGGCAGCACGGCAACGGCCAGGACAATGATGCCCATGCCACCAAGCCACTGCAGCTGCTGGCGGTAGTAGAGAACCGCCTTCGGCAACGTATCCAGGCCGGTCAGCACGGTAGCCCCGGTTGTCGTAAGGCCTGACATTGATTCGAACACGGCGTCGGTGAACGACATGGACGGCACTTCGGCGAGATACAGCGGCGCGGCACCGAAAGCACCCAGTACTGTCCAGAACGAAGCGACGACCAGGAAGCCGTCGCGCAGGCGCAGCTCGCGCCGATGGTTGCGCACCGGCGCCCAGATCAGAATGCCGGAGACGAGCGTCAGACCAAAGCCTTCCAGAAACGGCAGCCAGGAGGTTTCCTTAAACACGAGGCCAATAACGATCGGCGGCAGCATCGTGACGCTGAACATCATCAACAACAGGCCCAGGATGCGTTGGACGATGGTCCAGTTCATTTCAGTCTGTGCCGCGCGTGAACATCAGATAAAAGTCACGCCGACCTGGAACAGTTTTTCCAGGCTTTCAATCTTGCGCCGGTCCGTCATAAACAGGATGACGTGATCGTCGGTTTCGACCATCGTGTCGTGATGCGCGATTAACACTTTCTCGCCGCGCACCAGTGCGACGATTGTGGTGCCGCGCGGCAAATCGATGTCTTCAATCTTGCGGCCCACCACACGCGACTCTTTGGGCGTACCGTGCGCGACCGCCTCGATCGCTTCGGCAGCGCCGCGGCGCAGCGAGTGCACCTTGACCACGTCGCCGCGGCGTACGTGGGCCAGCAGCGAGCCGATCGTGACCTGCTGTGGCGAGATTGCGATATCGATCGTGCCCGATTCGACAAGTTCTGCATACGACGGCCGGTTGATCAGCGCCATTACCTTGTGTGCGCCAAGGCGCTTCGCCAGCATTGCCGACAGGATGTTGGCTTCCTCTGCGTTCGTCAGCGCGCAGAAGACATCAACGTTATCGATGTTTTCCTCGAGCAGCAGCTCTTCATCCGCGGCATCGCCGTGTAATACGATTGATTTGTTGAGTTTCTCCGAAATAATTCTTGCGCGAGTCTGGTCTCGCTCGATGATCTTGACCTGGTTGGTTTGTTCGAGCGCCAGCGCGAGGCGCACACCGATGTTGCCGCCGCCAGCGATAACCACGCGGCGCACCGGGTCTTCCAGTTTGCGCATCTCGCTGATAAACACGCGAATATCTTTACGCGCCGCAATGAAGAAGACTTCATCGCCCTCCTCGATGACCGTGTCACCTTCGGGCAGCAGCGATTGACCGTCACGATAAATAGCAGCGATGCGGCCTTCGGTATTCGGGATGTGTTCTTTTAGCGCTGATATCTTCTGACCGACAAGCAGGCCGTTCTTGTCAGCGCGTGCGCCGACGAGACGCACGCGGCCATTGGCAAAATCGAGTACCTGCAAGGCGCCCGGATACAGAATCAGCTGTGCTACGTACTCGCAGACGAGCTGTTCCGGGCTGATGCGCACATCAACAGGAATCGCGTCCTGCGTGAACAATTTCTTGGCGTGCATGTATTCGGCCGAGCGAATGCGCGCGATCTTCGTAGGCGTGTGGTACAGCGTGTAGGCGATCTGGCACGCGACCATGTTGGTTTCATCGGAATCTGTTAGCGCAACGATGATGTCGGCGTCATTTGCGCCGGCGCGCTCGAGCACATCCGGGTAGGCAGCGTGGCCCACAACCGTGCGGATATCGAGCCGATCCTGCAGGTCCCGCAGCACATCGGGTCGCATGTCGACGACGGTGACTTCGTTAGCCTCTTCGCGCGACAGGTGATAGGCAGCGGAAGAGCCGACCTGACCAGCGCCTAGAATCAGAATTTTCATCGCTCGAGTAGAGGTCCCGGACTGGCAGTTTGTGTGGGTGAGGCAAGCGCCTTACGTTTTTCTGGTCTGCCCGTGGATTCTACATCAGATCAAGGTTGGCATAGCTCAGTACGAGCCATTTCGTGCCTGCCGTTTCGAAGTTGACCTCAACACGCGCATGCGGCCCATGGCCCTCGCAGTTCAATATCACGCCGTCGCCGAATTTGCCGTGATGCACGCGTTGCCCGAGGCGTACGCCGATATCGGCGGCCGAGCCGGCCCGCAGGCCTTCAGCACCACGCTGGCCTCCGGGCTGGCGCAGCAGCGGTCGGCTGACCTGTACCTTCGGCCGAATTTCTTCGAGCAGATCTTCCGGTATTTCAGCAATGAAGCGCGATTGCTGCGCATAGCTGTCCATGCCATGCAAGCGGCGTTGCTCGGCGTAGGTGACATAAAGGGTTTCGCGGGCGCGCGTGATGCCGACATAGCAAAGGCGCCGCTCTTCCTCGAGACCCTGCACGTCATTGAGGGAGCGCTGATGCGGAAACAGACCATCTTCCATACCGCACATGACAACCATCGGGAACTCGAGCCCTTTCGCCGAGTGCATCGTCATCAACTGCACGCAGTCTTCCCAGGCGTCGGCCTGGCCTTCGCCTGCCTCAAGCGCGGCATGCGCAAGGAACGCATCGAGTTCACTCATCTCTTCGGCTGAGTCGAGTACGAAGCCGCGCGCGGCGCTAACCAGTTCCTCGAGGTTTTCGATCCGCGTTTCGCCTTTTTCGCCCTTCTCTTTCTTGAAAAAGTCGATCAGGCCAGACAGGTGAATGACGTGATCGACTTTATCCGCCAGCGACAAGGCCTCCACCTCACGACTCATGCGTTCGATGAGTTGCATGAAAGCCATGACACTCGACGATGCACGGCCGCCAACCGCATCGCTGGCTATCGCAGCCGCCGCACGCCACATCGATGCTGCGTTGGCGCGGCTATAGGCGCGCAGCGATTCGACCGTGCGTGCGCCGATGCCGCGGGTAGGGCGATTCACGACGCGTTCGAAGGCGCTGTCATCGTCGCGATTCGAAACGAGTCGCAGGTACGCCAGCGCGTCCTTGATTTCCTGGCGCTCAAAAAAGCGCAGGCCGCCGTACACCCGGTACGGAATGCGCGCGTTCATCAGCGCTTCTTCCAGCACCCGCGATTGTGCGTTGGAACGATACAGGATCGCCGCATCAGCGCGCGCGTTGCCCTGCGCGCTCCAGTCGCGCAATCTGCCAACAATGAACTCCGCTTCATCGCGTTCGTTAAACGCCGAGTAGACCTTGATCGGCTCACCGTCAACGCCATCCGTCCACAGGTTTTTCCCCATGCGCGACGAGTTATTGGCGATCACGGCATTGGCCGCTTTCAGGATGTTGGATGTCGAACGGTAATTCTGTTCGAGCTTCACGACGTGCGTATTCGGGAAGTCTTTCTGGAAGCGATAGATATGTTCGACCCGCGCACCGCGCCAGCGATAGATCGACTGGTCGTCATCGCCAACGGCAAACAGCATGCCCTCCTTGCCGGCCAGCAGGCGCAGCCAGGCATACTGGATTGCGTTCGTATCCTGAAACTCGTCAACGAGCAGATGACGAAAACGTCTCTGGTAGTGCTGCAAGATGTCCGGCCGGTCGCGCCACAGTTCATGCGCGCGCAGCAACAGCTCCGCAAAATCAACCAGCCCACCGCGATCGCAGATTTCCTGGTAACTCTTGTACAGCGCAATGAACTGGCGACGGGTTTCATCGCCTTCGTCAGCGATGTGCTGCGGCCGCAGTCCTTCATCTTTTTGTTCGTTGATGAAGTACTGCACCTCGCGCGGCACCCAGCGGCTGTCGTCGAGTTCAAGGTTTTTCAGCAGCCGTTTGATCAGTCGCAGCTGGTCGTCGGAATCGATGATCTGGAAATTCTGCGGTAGCTTGACGTCCTGCCAGTGGCGCCGCAACAGGCGATGGGCGAGACCGTGAAACGTGCCGATCCACAGGTGATTGACCGGCATTTTCAACAAAGCTTCGATACGCCCGCGCATCTCGGCGGCGGCCTTGTTGGTAAACGTAACCGCCAGCAGGCTCTGCGGGCTGACCCCCACGACGTCGATAAGCCATGCGGCGCGGTGCGTCAAAACGCGCGTCTTGCCACTGCCTGCGCCGGCGATGACCAGCACGGGTTCGTCGGCAGGCGCGCCTACGGCTGCGCGCTGGGCGTCATTCAGGGAGTCGAGTATCGGTGTTACATCCATTGCATTGCCGGGCGCGCGCAAAACGCAGAAGTCTAGCAGAGTTGCGGCAGATGGCGGCCCGGGTAATGGGCGAGGCAGCGGGCTATTTGCGTGGCGTCAGAATTGCCAGCGCAGCCCGATCATGTACTGGCTGCGGGTGTAATCGATTCGCAGATCGTTGGATGCCGTATCCGCATACTCGAAGCTGCCGATCAGGCTCACATCATCGTTGAATTGCCAGCGGGCAGTGACGCGCGCGTCTGCCGTTTCCATGGTCTTGCGCCCTGCCGCAGGCGTTTGATATGCGTACGCGCGCACATAGTTATAGATGCGATACCAGCCTTCGGCCCGAACTTTCAGCCGATTGTTGACGCGCAGGCTGAACTCACCGCCATAGCTGTCGCGCAGGTAATCGTTATAGCCGAGGTACCGGTCCGTGCGGTCGCTGCGCAGGTAGCGCAGGCCAAACCAGAAACTGCGCGTCAGGCGCTGTCGAGCGGTTGCGCCAAGGCTTCGATAGTCGTAACGCAATGACGGGTTCGTCGAGCTTTGCGTGCCATCACGGTCGTACGCGCGGCGATCGCCAAAGCGTCGCTGGGAAATCTCGCCTTCGATGCGCAACAGCGAGGTGGTTGTAAAGCGGTACTGCACGCTGAGCCCGCCTTGCAGAAATTCGTGGTCGTACTCCTGTGCGTCGCCGGCTTTTTCGTAGTTCCAGATCTGGCCTTTGCCATGCACGCTGAATGTCAGGCGCTTGAAGGACTGGCGTGCCCACAGCTCCGGGCCGTAGCGAACGTACGACAGGCGCTCGCCCAGCAACTCGCCGTTGTCGCGTCTTTCAGTGCCATCGTCCGGATCAAACCAGACCTCGTTGTGCTGTGCGACCGTGAATGCGCTGTTGACCTTGCGCTCGCGGTTCTCGCTCTTGCTGTGAAACGTCGAGCCGAACGCCAGTTGCTGGGTTAGCTCGCCGGCGTCCTCGAGTTTCGGATCAAGGTAGTAACGCGTCATTACGCGGTAGCTGCCAAAGAACGATTCATTCTCGAAGCTGCCGACGGAATAACGGGCATTGAAGTCAACCGGCACATACGTGCCGGAACTTATGATCGGGGTTATCAGCGGGTTGCCGACCTGCGCGCGATCATTGTAAGACTGGTCCGGAGTGCGGAACGCGTTATCGTCGTTGCCAACGCCCGAGCTTATTCTAAGTTGCAGACCCTCCGGCCGCAGCGCAAAGAAGTCGTCGAAGGCACTCTGGGTCTGCGCCACCGCAGTCGCGTCGTTTTCAAGCAGATCCGTTATCGCGCGTGTTGCAAGTGCGCTGAGCCGCGGGCTTTCCTGTTGTTGCTCAACCCGCCGAAACAGCCGCAATGCTGTCGCAGAGTCGCCAAGCGCAAATGCAGTTAGCCCGAGATTGTAATCTGCGGCATGGAACAGCCCGGCATCAGTCTGTGCCTGCAGGAAAGCCTGGCGCGCGCGGCCGTACTGCCGGGCACGGTAATGCGCAACGCCTGAATTGTAATGTAACAGTGGGGAATCAAGGCCCGCCTCGGCTGCCTGTTCGTAGCGCAGCAACGCAGCCCAGTACAGGTCATCGCGATTGAGTCGATTGCCGTCCTCGAACAGTTCGTCGGCGGTCGCCGCAAAGACGGTGCCAGGAATAGCGCACAGGCACAGCAGAGCCAGCGGGATTTGCTGGCGCAGGCGGTTGGCGACGTGAATAAAGCTCATTGGTTTAGTGAAAGTACTTCAGTCCGACGGGACGCTGATTGTGGCACTGATAAAGGGGCGAATGCAGTGTCTGACGCCCACCACTTTGCAAAAATCAGACGTGGCGCAACAAATTAATGTTGCTTAACGTGGATAGGCAGAGATTTCAGTCAATAAACTCTTCCTGATCGACTTCCTCGTCTTCTTCAAAATCGTCCTCGTGATCCAGGTCCGGAGCAT
>JBATFU010000105.1:0-1932 GCA_049665065.1 Woeseia sp.
GGCGGCGCCTCGCAGATTCCGCGACTGATCGTACCGCTCACGGTCGTCGGCATCTTCGGTGCGGCTGTTCCGTTCGCCCTGTTTGCCTATGCAACCTTGACGATCAGCGCCGGAACCGCCTCGGTTATCAATGCCACGGCACCGCTCTTTACAGCGCTCGTCGGGTATATCTGGCTGCGTGACAGGCTGCGTCCCGTGCAAAGCGCCGGTCTTGCGGTAGGCTTCGCGGGTGTTCTGTTGCTGCTGTGGGACAGGATTGCGTTAAACGTCGAGGGCGCGGCCGTCGCCATCGGCAGCTGCCTGCTGGCGACGTTTTGCTATGGCATTGCCGTTAACTACACGAAGAAGAATCTGACAGGCGTTGCGCCGATAGTGAACGCGGCGGGTTCGCAGTTCACCGCGACCTTGCTGTTGCTACCACTGGCGATTGTCTACTGGCCGCAGCAGGAAGTGTCCGCGCAAAGCTGGTTCAGCGCGATCGCGCTGGGAGTAGTCTGCACGGGGCTTGCATTCCTGCTGTATTTTCGACTCATCGCCCGCATCGGTCCCGCCCGCGCCATTACGGTGACTTACCTGATTCCGGTGTTTGGCATGGTCTGGGGCCTGATCTTCCTGCATGAACCGATCAGCCTCGGCATGATGGCGGCGTGCGCGGTCATTATCGTCGGCATTGCTTTGGCGAGCGGCCGCGCCCGTCGCGATGTGCCGTTGGGCTGACGAAGATAGCGGTACGCCCGGCTAAAACACAATTCCGAACTGCAATGCCAGCGCGCGCGTGCTGCTGCCCTGTGCGTAGGCTACGTCGATAGCCAGGCGCTTCCACACGGTACCCGCACCAACTGATAAAACTTCATTGCGATTGCCCTGGAAATCGTAGCGGTACCCGGCACGCAGCTTGCCTAATGGCGCGAGCGTCCATTCCGCTCCCAGCGCGAACTCCTGCGTCGCGCTCTCGCTGCCCAGTGGTTCGTTGCTCGTCAGGTCAGCATCCGCGGCGATCTGCAGCCTGCGATTCTGATACGCCAGGCCGAGACGCGGTCTTGGCCTGAGTCGGATGGTTGTGCCCTGCGAGGTGACGTAGTCGTGGGCGATGACATCCTTCACGGCAAAGCCGGCGCGCCAGTGACTGCCGAAGTTCTTTGCCAGGCCGATGTCGAAATTGATGTTGCCGTCATTCTCGCTGTTGCGTTCGGTATCAATGCGGTTGTCCACCACGCGTTGCGTGTCTTCGAAAGTGTCGACGCGCTGTACCTTGAAGCTCAGGCCAGCCGCGATCGGGGAGCCCAGAAACTGAAACTGCCTGGAGAGACTGACTCCGGCCTCGGTCAGCGCAAGGCCCGCAGCGCTCGCTGTCGAATCGTAGTTATTGCCGGGGTCTATCAGTTCGCCGTTAGCGTCGAACAGCTCGGGGTGTTCCACGCCCTGCGTACCGTTCGAGGCAATAAACAGCAGGCCTTCGCGATACGCGCCGAGCGTTTCTCGATCTGCAGAACTGACTGAAGGGCTGCCGCCTGCGAGCAGGCGCGTACCCATGAAGAAGCCGGCGCCGCGCAGGTCGCCAGGCTCGCTGACTGAAACGCCGAGATAGACGTCGGCAAACAGGTCTTCGTTCTCAAGATCCGCAAGCTGCCCGTCCAGATTTCCCGAGGCGTCGACGACGCGCCGGGCGGTCTCCGCATTCGGCGCCTCATTAAAGTCGCGCACGCTCTGTGACAACACGCCCGATGAGTCATCCCGCGAAAGCTGTTCAAGCGTGACAACAGATTCGGAGATCTGCCCGATCAGCAGCGGGAACAGAAAGCGCGAGTCCTGCGTGCGCTCTTCAATCTCTTCATTGAAGGCGAGCAGCGCAGAATTCTAAAACTGGGCGTTGTCGTTGACGGCCGATGCAACGGAGGCGCCGCCCATCGCCAGCGTGCGCGCGTCGTAGAT
>JBATFU010000106.1:0-11648 GCA_049665065.1 Woeseia sp.
ACCGCCGCTCGCAGGGGTAATGACGGCCCGGGTGGATACTGTAATGAAACGATCTTTTGCCGAATGCGGATGATGCAGGCCGAGTTCGCGAATTTGGCGCGCAATCCCCTTGGCAAATTTCTCGAGCGCCTCCTGCTCGTCGGCCTGGCACAGCACAAGCAGCACGTCGTCGTCGCCATCGTTGAGTCGGGTCGCAACGTCACTCGCCCGCCGCAGGCAACGCTTCAAGGTTTGCGCCACGCGGCGCAGGCAGGAATCCGCAGCGTGCCGACCGAAGACCCGCAGGTACGCGTCAAAGTGATCGATACGAAAAGTAATCAATGCCAGGGCGCGCTTGTCGCGGGACGCAACTGCCCAGTCGTGCGCGAGCACTTCGTAGAACGCCACGTCAGTCAGCAAGCCGGTTAGCGCATCGTCGCGTGACAGGTCACGTATGCGGCGCCGCGCGCGCAGCAATGCCTGGTGGGCTGCGCTTGCGTCACCGCCCCCGGTCATCGTCGCGCTATCGCGCCAGCACGCCGAGTAGTAGCGCATGTTTGCGGTGCCGTCGTGACGCATTGGCTGCAGCGCCAGCAGCCAGTTGCGACCGCGCGCCTCCAGTGGAATGCTGGCAGCCTGGCCCGACCGAATAACTTCGCTGAGTTCGCGTGCCGTGTCGCGACCGTGCAGTGATTCGATCAGGTCGGCTATTGGCAGTTTCAACAGTTCACTGCAATCTGCGAATGCTTCGAAAGCGGGGTTCGCGAGGACAATCGGCCAGTCGGATTGATCAACGCGGGCCAGCAACATCGGCTCGCCACTGGCGGCAATCAGTTGTTCCAGGATGCTGCGTTTTACTACCGGCATACTCTCATCAGTGTCCTGTTATCGCGTCTTCAGGCGCCCTGCTGTTCAAAAAAGCGCTTCAGTACGCGCATTGCCTGCAGCTTGGCGGTCATCGTGCTGTCCGCAATATCTTCATGGATCGCTTTTTCACCGCGTCCCGCCGCGTAGTTGACGATCAGGCATAGCGGCGCGAGCGCCATGCCCAGCTCGCGCGCGAGGGATGCCTCCGGCATCAGCGTCATGCCGAGATAGTCAACGCCATCGCGCTCGTAGCGATCGACCTCGGCGGCCGTTTCCAGTCGCGGGCCCTGGGTAACGCCATAGATACCGCCATCGTGACACTCGGCATCGGCTCCCTGTGCCGCGTCCAGCAGGGCACGCCGCAATACTGCCGGGAACGGCTCGGTAAAATCGATGTGCTGCAATTCTTGCGAAGGCTCGTCGTAAATACTGTGAACCCTGCCCCAGGTGTAGTCGATCAGCTGATCCGGCACGGCGAGCTGGCCAGGCTTAACCTGCGACCGAATGACGCCCACCGTGTTGATCGCAATGATGTGCGTGACCTTCAGCAACTGCAGTGCAGCGAGGTTGGCGCGATAGTTGATGGCATGCGGAGCAATGCGATGGTCTTCGCCGTGTCGCAACAGCACGTACACCGTGTGGTCAGCATATTTCAGCTGCTTGACCGCAGATGACGGGCTGCCAAAGCGCGTCGAAATGGTAAGCCCGGGCGCATCATCACCGAATGAGGCGAAGCCGCTGCCAGCGATGATGGCGTATTGTTCGGCTTTTTTAGACATCAGGACCTCGCTGCTTCAGGCGTTCAGCGTCAGCTCGGGGCGATCGAGCCATTCGCCCAGCCGCAGCCGCGCTTCCTGCCAGTCGTCGCTGGCCTGCAAAGTTTCGCGCAGTGGCGCACCGATGCCGTGCAGTCGCGCGAGGCGCACGAGAGACAGCGGATTCGAATAGTCAGCAAGCTGCGCGACGGCCTTGCGCGCGGCTGGCCTGTCATTGCAAATCAGCACCATGTCGCAGCCTGCCTGCAGCGCGAGCTTCGCGCGTTGGGCCATCGAGCCGTAGGCAGCGGTCGCTTTCATGCTGAGGTCATCCGAAAAGACGGCGCCGTCGAAACCGATCTGCCGGCGTAACTGGTCCTTGATCCAATAGGACGAAAAGCCCGCAGGCGCAGCGTCCATTTCCGAATAGACGACGTGCGACAGCATGACCCCCGCCAGGACCTTGTGCTCGACCAGCTTCTCGTAAGGCTGCATATCATCGAGCAGTGAGGTGTAAGGCCGCCGGTCGACAGGCAGGGTTTCGTGCGAATCGGCGACCACCGCACCGTGACCCGGGAAGTGCTTGGCCACCGCGGCCATGCCTGCCTCGCGCATGCCGCGCACGAGAGCGAGTGACAGTTCCGCAACGACGCGCGGCTTGCGATGAAAACTGCGGTCACCGATCACGTCACTCAGTCCCCAGTCGAGATCGACACAGGGCGCGAAAGACAGGTCAATGCCGATCGCGCGCAGTTCCGCGCCAATCAGCCAGCCACAGGTCCTGGCCATGGCTAGCGCGGCATCGGGATCACCGTCGTACTGACGGCCGAGGCTGCGCATCGGCGGAATCAGCGTGAACCCTTCGCGGAAGCGCTGCACGCGGCCACCTTCGTAGTCTGCGGCGATTAACAACGGCGGCCGGCGCAAGGCGCGGATCTCGCTGACGAGGTCATTGAGCTGGGAAGGCGACTCGTAGTTGCGACTGAACAGGATGACGCCGCCCACCGCGGGCTCGTGCAGCAGCTCGCGATCGGCCGGCGTCAACGCCTTGCCTTCGATGTCGAGCATCACCGGGCCCAGTGCCATTTCACTCCCCTGTCAGCAGCCTTCCGTGGCGCAATGCCACATTAGAACGCGTCGAATTATAGCCTGTACTTACCTGTTTTAGCTCATTTTTTTTCGAAAACAGCGATCGACTCAACGTGCGCCGTGTGCGGGAACATGTCAATAATACCCGCACTGCTTACCGCATAACCGTGGCGCGTCAACTCCGCGGCATCGCGGGCCAGCGTTGCCGGATGGCAGGATACGTAGACGATGCGCTGCGGCTTGATGCGATCGATGTGCTGCACGACTTCCAGTGCGCCGCTGCGGGCGGGATCGAGCAGCACACGCTGCCACGTGGCTTGCAGCCAGTCTTCGCGCCCCGTGATGGCGGCCAGATCCGCGGTCAGGAACGTCGCATTGTCGATACCGTTCAGCCTCGCGTTGGCCGTCGCTCTTTCGACCTGGCGCTGCTCGCCCTCGATCCCGAGTATCTGGCCGGCACGACGCGCCAAAGGCAGCGAGAAGTTGCCGATGCCGCAGTAAAGGTCGAGGACCCGGTCCGCGGGTTCCGGTGCCAGCAGGTCGAGCGCCAGGTTGACCATGCGACGATTGATCTCGGCATTGACCTGCACGAAATCGGTCGCCTCAAAATGCAATGTCACGTCGTGATCAGGCAGCCGGTAATACAAAGGTTCAGGAGTGGCCGGATGGAGATCCTGCACGGAATCCGGGCCAGCGCTTTGCAGAGCAACCGTGACCTTCTGAGCCTCTGCAAAACGGCAGAGGATTTCAAGGTCCGTGCTGCTCGGCGGATCGAGCACGCGAAAAACGAGGCGCGTTTGCGCGTCACCCACCGCCACCTCGATTTGCGGCAGGCGGGCACGTATTGACAGCGTGCTGATCAGTTCGCTGAGCGCGACCAGCATGCCGTCAACCGGCGCGCTCAGGGTTTCACAACGCTGCATATCGGCGACGTACGGCGCATGTCGTTCGCGAAAACCGACGAGCACGCGGCCTTTGGCCGGCACGTCTTTCACCGCGAGCCGCGCGCGCCGCCGGTAGTTCCAGCCACCGTCCGGCGCATCGTCGTAAAGCGGCGGCAACCAGGCGTCGGGCGTAACACCACCGATGCGCAGCATGGCGTCCTTCAATGCATCAAATTTGATGCGACGCTGCGTTTCCTGGGACTGGTGCTGCAGTGAGCAGCCGCCGCAGGTGCCGAATACCGCGCAGCGCGGTGCAACGCGTTCACTGGAGGCCTGCAGCACCTCGAGCAGTTCCGCTTCGTCGTAATTGCGCCGGCGCTTGCGCCGCTGAAACCGCACGGTCTCGCCCGCAAGGGCACCCGCGATAAACACTTTCTTGCCCTGCAGCGTGGCGATACCACGCCCGTCATGCGTAACCGCGGCGATCTCAGCCGTCTCCGGGCCGGTTTTTTTCCTTGCCACGGTGCCCTGTCCCTAGCCCGCAGACCAGGCGTTGGCAAATTCTGTCAGGTGCGGCTGATCCTGTGCCCGCAAAGTCTCACGTACCAGCGCAAACTCCTTCTCAAGTGCGGTTTGGTCGAGGTTGCCGCGCATGAATTCAAAGCGCAGGTAGACGAGGTAGGTATTCAGCACATCGGTTTCGCAGTAGTTGCGGATCTGCTCGATGCCACCGTCGAGCCACACGTCCCAGACCTTGTCGCCGCTCATACCGAGCTTGCCGGGGAAGCCGAGCATGACGGCCATCTGGTCGAGGCTGACGCGGCCGCGCGGCTGGAAACCTGACAGCACGTCCATCAGGTCCAAGTGGCGCCAGTGATAACGGCTCAGGTAGTTGTTGTAACGGAAATCGCGGTCGTGATCGCCAGTCTCCCAGTAGCGCGGCGCCTGGATGCCGTGGCGCAATGCGCGGTAGTGCAATACAGGCAGATCGAAGCCCGCCCCGTTCCAGGTCACGAGGTCCGGCGAGTAACGCTCGATGCCGTCGAAAAAACGTTGCACGATTTCTGCCTCATCCGCGTCGGCTTCTCCGAGTGTCCAGAGACGAAAAGTATCCTGCGTCCGCAATGCAACCGAGATCGCAACGATGCGGTGCTGGTGCAGCGGCAGGAAATCGCTGCCGGTTTGCTGCTGGCGCTGAAAGCGCAGCGCCGTGCCGACGTCCTTGTCAGACAGGCCGTCAAGATTAAACATGCGGCGGCCAAAGTCGACATCCGGCACGGTTTCAATATCAAAAGCAAAGCAATGCATCGGCAAATCCTATCCAGTTATGTCAGGCATTCATTACGACGGCGAACGCGAGTATCAAGCCAGCGTCATCTGTCAGGCTGACATGACCTCCCGCGATGCCCAATTCATCGCAGACCTTGCGGCCGCGCTCCGAGAAGATAATGACCGGCCTGCCGCGCGGATCGTTCAGGATGCCGACATCGCGAATCCAGACACCATGCGCGAAGCCCGTACCCATCGCCTTGACCGTAGCCTCCTTGCCGGCGAAACGCATGGCCAGGAAGCGCACCTTCTGCTTCGAACGCTCAAACAAGGCGCGCTCCTCGTCCATTAGCAAACGCTCGACGAAGTGAGCGCCGAAGCGTTCGTAAGTAGCCTGTATGCGCGACAGTTCAACAAGATCAGTGCCGACCCCAAAAATCATGCGGCACCTGCGGCGCCGGCGCGGGCTTCGTTCATGATGCGCTTCATTTCGCTGACCGCGACCGCCATGCCGTAAAACACGGCGCGGGCGACGATTGCGTGACCAATATTCAACTCGACGATCTGCGGAATGCGCGCGATCGGCGCTACGTTCTCGTAATGCAGGCCATGCCCGGCGTGCACCGTGAGGCCGAGCTCGGCACCGAGTCGTGCGGCATCCTGAATGCGCACATGCTCCTGCCGCTGCGCCTCGCCCTCTTCTTCTGCGTACGCGCCGGTATGCAATTCGACGACCGGTGCTCCGGCTGCGACCGACGCTTTGAGCTGCTCGGCATCAGGATCGATAAACAGCGATACACGAATGCCGGCGGTAGCCAGCCGCGCGCAGGCCGCGGTCACTCGCTCAAGCTGACCCGCGACGTCGAGACCGCCTTCCGTCGTAAGCTCTTCGCGTTTCTCCGGCACGAGGCAAACATCGCCGGGCTGCAACTCGCAGGCCAGAGCCAGCATTTCATCGGTCACGGCCATTTCCAGGTTCATGTGCGTGCGCATGCGCTTCTTCATTTCCGGCAGATCCGCGTCCTGGATATGCCGACGGTCCTCGCGCAGGTGCAGCGTGATGCTGTCCGCTCCCGCCGATTCCGCGATCAGCGCCGCCTCGATCGGCGACGGGTACGCGGTGCCGCGCGCCTGCCGCAGCGTCGCCACGTGATCGATATTGACACCCAGCTTAAGTGGCATTAGTTCAGTCAAGCTCATGTTCCCTGTTGCTGTCAGTAGCGCGCTGTCCGGGTGCAGTGCCGGTGGCCGGCGGCCTGCGCAACTCCAGCAGAACCTTGCGGCTCTGCAATTCCTTGCCATCGAGATGGTAGGCGATCACACCGCGCAATAATCGTGAGGCCGCGCGCAACGTTGCAGTCTCTGAGAAACGACCGCCGCGAATCGCCAGCAGGTCCCGCCCGGAGAATATCATCGGACCCTCATGATGATCGACCGGCATCGCACCCAGTGCAGCGCGGTATTCGTAGAAGAGCTCGTCGCGCAAATCGCTGTGATCAGCAACGTCGTGATCCAGGTTGAGCGCGTAGCCCAGGAGTCCGAGCAACTCAACCTCGAACCTGCGCAGAACAACCGCAGGTTCCGTGGTGCCGGCCAGTCGCTCGATCGTGCGTCCGTACAGCGCGAATATTTCCGGCTGGGGATCAAAGCGATGCATCAGCTTCAGCAGCAGCTCGTTCGCGTAGTAGCCGGATAGCAGCGCATCACCCGATAGCGCCAGCGGTGCGCCGTTCATTTCTGCGCCGGTCAGGGTGCCAAGTTCCGTGCGCGCAACCCACGACAGCGACAGCGGCATGAAAGGTCGCAACACGCCAGCGAGTTTCGATTTTGCCGAGCGGGCGCCGCGTGCAACAAGCGACAAGCGACCGTGATCACGACTCAGGATATCGAGGATGCGGCTCGTGTCGCGAAACGGCCGATGATGCAACAGCCAGGCAGGCTCCTGCTCGATACGCGTTGTCATTGCCGGCTCACGCGCTGTTCAAGGCAAGTCGTAGCCGAGCTGCGCAAGGTCCTTGTCATTGTCCGCCCAGTTGTCCCTGACCTTGACCCACATCTCGAGATGCACCGGCGTCGCGTATTCCTCTTTGAGCTCAAGGCGCGCCTGGCGCCCGATTTTTTTCAGCAGGCTGCCGCCCTTGCCAACAACGATGCCTTTCTGGCTGTCACGCTCAACCCAGATGACAGCGTGCAGGCTGACGCCCTCCGCCTCGCGCTCAAACCGCTCTATCTGCACAGTCAGTCCGTAGGGCAGCTCCTGGCGCAATGCCAGGGTGAGTTTCTCGCGGATGAGTTCAGCTGCGCGGAATGCCTCGTTGCGATCACTGACCATGTCTGCCGGGAACAGCGGCGGCGACTCCGGCAGATACTGCGGCAGCAGCCTCAGCAGTGCATCAAGATTGTCCCTGGTCCTGGCCGACAGCGGCACTATCGCAGCAAAATCATGACGCTCATTCATCGCCGCGAGTGCAACCAGCAGACGATCTTTTGGTGACACGAGATCCGTCTTGTTGAGCAATGCGATGACAGGCTTGTTGCTGTCCTTGATACGTGCCAACACGGCTTCGTCCTCTTTTGAAAAGCGTTCCGCTTCGCAAACCATGACAATGACGTCCGCATCGTGCAGGGCATTCAGCGCCGTCTTGTTCATCATCCGGTTCATCGCCTTTGGCGCGTCCTGGTGCAGACCGGGGGTATCGACAAATACCAGCTGACAATCTGCTTCGTTGTAGACAGCGAGTATGCGATGCCGCGTCGTCTGCGGTTTCGGACTGACGATACTGATCTTGCGCCGCAGGATTGCATTGATAAGAGTCGACTTGCCGACGTTGGGCCGGCCTACGACCGCGATGAAACCGCAGCGATGCGGCGTTGCGCTCATGCGGACTTTCCCGTTTGCAGTCGCGTCTGCACGATTCCGAGCATGTTTTCGGCAGCCTGCTGTTCGGCACTGCGACGGGACGTGCCTTCCCCTGCGCGAGCCACATCGAGTGCTGCGACCCGGCACACGACCGTGAAATGGCGTCGATGCGGCTTGCCGGTAATCTGCGTGACCTCGTAGGACGGCACGTCCAGGCCGGCAGCCTGCAGGCATTCCTGCAGGCGCGTTTTCGGATCTTTCAGATCTTCTGCGTCTGGCAGGTTCTCAAGGCGTTCGCGGTAGACGTCAAGGATCAAAGCTTCGACTGCCGCAAAGCCGCGATCCAGGTACACGGCACCAAACAATGCTTCGAGCGCGTCCGCAAGGATCGACGAGCGACGGTGACCACCGGTTTTTTTCTCGCCGCTGCCAAGCCGGATGTGCTCACCGATACCCAGTGCCGCAGCCAGCTCGCTCAGCGCCACGTCGTTAACGAGTGACGCACGCAGGCGACTGAGATCGCCTTCGTTGGCGGCGGGACGGCTCAGATAAACGGCGTGTGAAATGACAAAGTCGAGTATCGCATCACCGAGAAACTCGAGCCGTTCGTTGCTTTGCCCGCTGGCGCTGCGATGACTCAAGGCGTCCACGAGCAGCTGCTCATCGTCAAAACGATAGGCGAGCGTGTTGTGCAGCCAGACGGCGGCCTTGTCCTCGGTCACGGGAAGCCTTTGCGGGGAAATGGTAAGGCGCCTATCCTGCCAGACGGCGCGCAACGCTGCCACGCGCGGCGTGGCGCAGCCGGCTCAGCGGCGCACCACCGCCTTTTTTTCGAAATGGACGGAGAACGACACGTTCGCCACGTACGGGGTCGTGTGGTTGTAGGTTGCGTCAACCAGGAATCCGCCTGAATCCGGCGTGATCTTGATGTCCTTCGCGGTAATGACGGAAACGTTTTCAATACTGAAGCGCCTTTCGATGGATCGACGCATGTTGCCGACGGTCGGGTTCTGCCCGTCAAACTCTTCCTTGATGCCCTCCACGACGCCGGCCACCTTCATGTAGTTAAGGTAGATCGGAGCGAGCTGAATGCCGGCATAGGCGAACATGCCGATGAACAGGACGAGGATGATGAGTCCGATGGTCGTCATCCCGCGCATCTTTGCCGGGTTGCCGTGCATGGCGATCCCTGAGGAAGTCGGTTTCACGTTTGCGCCTCCGATGGACGTGGTTTCTGCTACCGGCGAAATCTCGCGGGTGCCTGAGTTAGCGGCGATTTTAACGGTCATTTCAGTGATTTACACCACATTACTGTATTTTGTTGCCAATCCGCTCCCAGCGCGGCCACGCAAGCCCGTCGATGTGCATCCAGATTCGCACGGCTTCGCCTACCAGGTAGTTCTCCGGGATAGCATTGATATAGCGGCTGTCGCGGCTGTTGTCGCGGTTGTCGCCCATCATGAAATACTGGCCTTCCGGCACCACGTAGACACCCTCGCTCGCGCGACTCCGCGGATTGCTGATCAGGATCTCGTGCGCCCGCTCGCCCAGGACTTCCCGGAACTGCGACGGTGAATCGCTTGCAGACAGCGGCATTTCCGTGCCGTTGATGATCAGGCGGTGATCGCGGTATTCGATGGTATCGCCCGGCAGCCCGACGACCCGTTTGATGTAGTTGATGGAAGGGTCTGACGGCAGCCGGAACACAGCCACGTCGCCGCGCTCGGGCGCGCCTGTTTCAATAATTTTTTTCTCGAGTACCGGCAGCCGCAGGCCGTAGGAGTACTTCGTGACAAAAATGTAATCGCCCTCAAGCAGGGTTGGCATCATCGACCCGGACGGGATGCGAAACGGTTCAAAAATGAACGACCGGATGATCAGCACGATCAGCAGCACCGGGAAAAACGACTGCGCGTACTCAACAACGGTTGCGCGGGTCCTGCCGGGCGCGGCGCCGTTCTTCTGCCAGACGAATTTATTGATTGCGACGATCACGCCCGACAACGCGGTCAGGGCGGTCAGTATCAGGGCCAGATTAATACTCAAACCAGGATTATCCTTTATCAGTTCTATTTATCGACGCGAAGCACCGCGAGGAACGCTTCCTGCGGAATTTCCACCGAGCCAATCTGTTTCATGCGCCGCTTGCCGGCTTTTTGTTTTTCCAGCAACTTGCGTTTACGACTGACATCACCGCCATAACACTTTGCCGTGACGTTCTTGCGCAGCGCCTTGACAGTACTGCGCGCAATGATCTGTGAGCCGATGGCAGACTGGATCGCCACATCAAACATTTGCCGCGGAATCAGCTCGCGCATCTTTTCGACCAGCTCGCGGCCCCTTTGTTGCGCATTTTCGCGGTGCACGATAATCGACAGGGCGTCGACCCGCTCCCTGTTTATCAGCACGTCGAGGCGCACCAGCGATGCCGCATCGAAACGCAGGAACTCATAGTCAAACGATGCGAAACCGCGGCTGACAGACTTCAGGCGATCGAAGAAATCGAGCACAACCTCGGCAAGCGGGATTTCGTACACGAGTTGCACCTGGCTGCCGAGGTAGCGCATCTGCGCCTGGACGCCGCGTTTTTCGATGCACAGCTTGATGACCGGCCCGATATATTTCTCGGGCAGCAGGATATTCGCACGAATGATCGGCTCGCGTAATTCGGCAATCTCATTCGCCGCCGGCAACTTCGACGGATTGTCCACGTAGGTAATCGTGCCGTCTGTCTGCACTACTTCAAAGATCACCGTGGGTGCCGTCGTGATCAGGTCGAGGTCGTACTCGCGCTCGAGACGTTCCTGCACGATTTCCATGTGCAGCATGCCGAGAAAGCCGCAACGGAAACCGAAACCGAGCGCCGCTGAAGTCTCCGGCTCAAAATGCAGCGCGGCATCGTTCAAGCGCAACTTCTGCAATGCCTCGCGAAAGCTTTCATAGTCATCGGAACTGATCGGAAAGAGGCCCGCAAACACGCGTGGCTGCACCTGCTTGAAACCGGGCAATGGCTTCGGGCACGGAGCCGCTGCGAGGGTCAGCGTGTCACCGACCGGCGCGCCGAAAATGTCCTTGATGCCGGCAATCACGAAACCTACTTCGCCGGTTTTCAACTCCGTGCGGTCCGTCATCTTTGGCGTGAAGCTGCCGACCCTGTCGGCGTTATAGTTGCGCCCCGTTGACATGACTGTCAGCTTGACGCCTTTTTTCAGACTGCCGTTGACGATCCGTACCAGTGACACCACACCAACATAGTTATCGAACCATGAATCGATAATCAGCGCCTGCAGCGGTCCGTCCGGATCGCCGCTGGGTGGCGGAATCGTTGCCACCAGCTGCTCGAGCAACTCTGCAACGCCAAGGCCGGTTTTGGCACTGACGCGCAGTGCGCTTTGCGCATCGATCCCGATGATGTCTTCGATTTCATGAATGACGCGGTCAGCGTCTGCCGCCGGCAGGTCGATCTTGTTCAGTACCGGCAAAACTTCGAGACCCATATCGATGGCAGTCACGCAGTTCGCAACGCTCTGGGCCTCAACGCCCTGCGCGGCGTCGACGACCAGCAGCGCACCTTCACAGGCGGCGAGCGAGCGCGACACCTCGTAGGAGAAATCCACATGCCCCGGAGTGTCGATGAAGTTCAGCTGGTAAATCTGGCCATCCGCGGCTGTGTAATTCAGCGAGACACTTTGGGCCTTGATCGTAATGCCCCGTTCGCGTTCGATATCCATCGAATCGAGCACCTGTGCCTGCATCTCACGATCCTGCAGGCCACCGCAGGTCTGGATGAAGCGGTCCGCCAGCGTCGATTTGCCGTGATCGATGTGCGCGATGATCGAGAAGTTGCGGATATGCTTCATGAAGGACTTTGAGTGACTGGGGCGATGGCGGCAAAATGCCAGCCGCGAAGTATATACGTTTAGGGAATCGCTGGGCGGCGCACGT